>JAIVHM010000001.1:16213-60167 GCA_020201095.1 Halomonas sp.
GTGCAGCACGCCGGGGCACCAGCACCACCCAGGGATAGCGCGCGTCGAGCATCAACAGGGCGCGGCAGAGCGGTAAATCTGCCAGTGGCAGCGTATCGTTAGTCAGGCGCTCATCGATTACAAAGGTCGTCATTAGATGATCCTTATTGCATAGCGCAGGGTGTAGCCTTCAATTAGGCGCAATCCTGAAAAGGCTGTTACCCTGAAAGGGCTTTTGGCTCATATATATTGAGTTGAAGTATCCCGATAGTGAATGAATTTGTTAAGGAGAACACTCATGAAAAAACTACTGGCAATGAGCTTTATTCTTTTGATGTCGGCTGGCGCGCTGGCAGGATGCAATACCATCGGTGGTGCAGGCCAAGACGTTGAAGAGGGTGGTGAAGCCGTCCAAGACGCTGCAAGCTAAGCAAAGCGGCACTTAGCGGGCCGACGTTTAGCGTCGGCCCGTTGCGTTATAAACGCATTTTTTTATGTGAAAGGAGTTTCAAGGATGATATGTCGGCGTGGTGGGCAGCTTATTGTTTTGACGTTTTTACCCCTCTTCCTGGCGGCCTGTGCGCAAACGCCAGGCACGGGCGACGATGTTCCAAGTGCGCCCCCGCCACCGCAGGTTGGTAGCACTCAGCCAGCCGATGACGAAAGGACAGCCTGCCGCCTGGATGACATTCAGTCCATTGTGGGAACCCCGCTTGACGACACGTCAAGCGACGCGCTCGCGCGTCAAAGCGGTGCTGAACAAGTCCGCGTGTTGCGGCCAGGCGAGGCGGCCACCATGGACCATCGCCCCGAGCGGCTGAATGTCCACCTCAACGATAATGACGTTATCGAAGAGGTCAGCTGCGGCTAGTCTGCGTTAGTCGTAGCGATCCTTCCAGCGTTGGCGGTTGACCTGTTCTTTAAGTAACTCCAGAACGTCGTACACCACCTGCTCGGTGACCCGGTCACTGCCTTCGTCAGGCGTCAGCCAGCTATCAAAGCCATTCTCCGCCGCGCCTTCAACGAGCCGTTGAAACTCGGGGGAATGAATCGACAGGGCAACTTCATCCACCATCCGTTGGGCCACGCCGCTTAGCGATGCTTCCATGGCGCTGGTTGCAGGCTCCCCCATGGGCAGGCGTCGCAGCCGCTGAATTTCAGGGCTTTCACGCAGCGTGCGGCTAACCAAATTGCTAATCGCCGCCATAATGGCGTGTCGATTGTGCTGGTAGGCAGCTCCCACCGATGTCTCTAGTCGCTGGGCGATTTCCTGGATAAGCTGCTGTTTGCGAGGCATGACGACACGGTCTATCACCTGCTCGGTCAAGGAATCGCTTGAGCGGATCTGTTGCTGAACATTGCCCAGCAACCGCAGGGCGATTCGGTCGGAGAGCTCTTCCAGCAAAATATCGTAATACTTGCCGAAGAACTGATAGATCCACCAACCCTCGACGTTGATAAGGCGCAGGCGGTGCAGCCGGTAAAGCAGTGAAACAACCCGCAGAATGCGCAGCCAGCGCAGCCCGCTCAGTGGAATGCATCCCAGTACGTCGTACCAGTGCACAAAGGGGTAGAAAAACCAGCGATGGTAGCGTCGCTCGGCAATCGCCACGGCCCATCCTAATAATACGTCGGCGATAAAAATGCCGACAAAAAACAGGTCGATGGTAATAAAGCGGCTGTGAATGGTTGTCGCGTAGGCATTATGCAAACCCGGTGATAGGGCTTCAATTGCCTGATTGACGGGTTCAAGCAAAAAGAGCGAATCAAACAGTAACAACCCGAGGTTGATAACGACGGCTGCCAGAATGAAAAAATCCCAGCCGATATGCGCGTACTCAACGCCTTTGGGCAGGTTGGGGTAGCGCTCCCTGGCAGGCATGGCAACTCCTTGGACTTAGTTGGCTGGAACCGCGCTAGACAAGCTCATGGCGGCGTTTGTGATTGATGCTGCTGTTGAGCCAGCTGCTCTTGATGTTCGGCTTGTTTGCGCATTTTCTTGCGTAGTGCGGCTTTCTCAAAGCGTAGCTGCTGCAGTGGCGTTGCCAAGGCAAGCGGTGGAACCCTGGCGGGTTTTCCGTCAGCGTCTACCGCCACCATACTGAGATAGCAGCTATTGGTATGGCGAATCAGTTTATTGCGGATATCTTCAGCCACTACCTTGATGCCAATTTCCATCGACGAGCGACCCACGTGATTGACACTGGCCAAAAAGGTCACCAGTTCGCCAACGTGAATGGGTTGCTTGAACAGCACCTGGTCGACCGACAGGGTAACCACGTAATGGCCCGAGTAGCGGCTGGCGCAAGCGTAGGCAACCTCGTCGAGTTTTTTGAGAATCGCACCGCCGTGGACTTTGCCACTGAAATTCGCCATGTCAGGCGTCATCAAGACGGTCATGGACAATTCGTGCTGACCGGGCAGGGCGGTCATTGGAGTATCCGACATGGGCTCTACTCGTTTCTTGAAATCAATGTAAAGCGCCTGCCAAGAAGGCAGGCGCTGACGCATTGCCGTGGCTTAAAACCACACCAGGCCCACCGAGATGATAGCGCCGGTAATAAACAGCTGAACCAGGCAAAAACCCATAATATCTTTGGCTTTCAGGCCCGCAATCGCCAGAACAGGCAACGCCCAGAACGGCTGCAGCAGGTTGGTCCAGGCATCACCCCAGGCAACTGCCATGGCGACACGTGAAATGTCCGCGCCCAGTGCTTCCGCTGCGGGCAGCATGACCGGTGCTTGAACGGCCCACTGACCCCCACCTGAAGGCACGAATAGGTTGACGATCCCGGCGCTGATAAACGACCAGAAAGGCAATGACGTTTCAGTGGCAAACGAAATCAGCCATTCCGACATGCTCTGTGCCAGGCCCGACTCCACCATGATGGCCATGATGCCAGCATAGAAGGGGAACTGGATGACGATGCCAGCGCCCCCTTTTATTGCTTCTTGCAGACTGATGAGCAGGTTGCGTGGGGTGCGGTGAAGCACAATCGCCAGGAACAGGAACAGGAAGTTCACCACGTTCAGGTTCAAACTGCCGCCACGCAGCAGGAAATGATCCGCAAGGAACAGCAGCCCGGGAATACCCACCAGCCAGGCCAACGAAGTGCTGTTTTCAAGCTTTTCAGCCGGGCGGGTAATGCGGCCTTTGGTCTCTGGTTCATCGTCCAGCAGCTTGGTGTCCACATAGACGCTGTCTTTTTCGTCCGGCAACATCAAGCGGTTAACCAGCGGAATGGAGACAAACAGGCACGCCACGATGGCCAGGTTAAAGAACGCAAACACCGTTGACCCCGTGCCGATAACGCCAATGTCATCAGCGGCAAAGTGGCCTTCGGTGGCAATGGTGAGCGGAATTGACCCCGCCAGGCCCCCGTGCCAGACCACAAAGCCGGAGTAGGCACTGGCGACCAGCAGGCGATAATCGACACGCACCAGACGCGCCAGTTCCTTGGCAAACAGCGCACCCACCACCAAGCCAAAGCCCCAGTTAATCCAGCTTGCCGCTAACGACACCAGGGTGACCAGAATAATCGCGCCCCCGGGGCTTTTCGCGGTGCTAGCGAGGCGTTGCAGCAGTCGCTTTACGGGAGGCGAACTGGCCAGCATAAAGCCGGTGACCAGTACCAGCAGCATCTGCATGGAGAAGGTTAACAACCCCCAGAAGCCGTCGCCCCAGAAACGCAGGACGGCCAGGGGCGTCTGGCGTTCAATAGCGATTGCAGCGGCAGCGGCAATCAAGGTCAGCAGCAGTACAAAGATATACGGGTCTGGAAGATAGCGTTCGACCATCTTCACTGCCGGTTTGGATATCATTTTCAACATGGCAGGCTCGCTTTTTCATTATTAGGAAGTGCCACGTTAATATACGGCCCCGCAGCACTTTTTTCATCCTAACAAGCAGATTTGGCATGTGATTTATCAACGCCAGCGAGTAAGACGGTAGTGGCGGTAGTAGCCAATCAACACAGCCGAGCGTACGCAGGTAAATGCCATGAAGGCGAGCCACAGGCCGTGGTTGCCAAGCCCCTGGGTTAGCCACCAGGTAGGCAAGTATACCGCCAGGCCGATAAAGATGCTGTTGCGCATGGCCGCAATGGATGTCGTGCCGATAAATACGCCGTCCAGCAAGTAGCTCCACACCGCGATCAGCGGCATCGCGACCATCCAGGGTAAGTAAATGGCAGCGGTGTCACGCACCTCTTCAAGACCGGTGAGCAGGGCAATCAATCCATTGCCACCGAGGGCAAATACGAGCGCGGCGCCGGCGGCAGTCCACCAGGAAAAGTGCGCCGCTGCGCGTACCGTGTCGGCAAACGCTTGCCAGTCTCCCCGGCCAACGGCGCGCCCTACCAGCGACTCTGTTGCGTGGGCAAAGCCGTCCAGGGCATAACTGGTGAGCATGATGAACTGCAGCAGCACGGCATTGGCGGCGAGGGCTATGTCGCCCTGGCGCGCCCCCTGGGCAGTGAAAAACGCCATGGCAAACAGCAGCCCCAGCGTGCGTATGAAAAGATTGGCGTTGACGTTGAATAGCGCCGCGTAGGCGGAAAGTACCCCCAGGCGGCTGCGCAGAAAACGGCCTTCAAGCTTGCCTAGCTGCCGCAAGACCAGAAAACCACCAAACGCCAGGGCAGAATAGTCGGCGATGACGCTGGCCCAGGCCACGCCGTCGCTTTTGAACCCCAGGCCCATCACAAACCACACATCAAGGACGATATTCACGCTATTGGTCAGTACCAGGATCATTAGCGTGACGCGGGCGTTCTGCTGGCCAAGAAACCAGCCCAGAATGGTGTAATTGGCCAACACCGCTGGGGCTGACCAGAGGCGTATTTCAGCATAGCTTCTCGCCAGCGCAGTAGCGGCGTCGCTGCCATCGAGTAGCCACAGCCCCAGAGAAATAATCGGTGACGCAAAGATAATCAGCAAGCTACCGATCGTGAACGCCATGATCAGCGACTGGCCGAGCAGGTTACGTACATCGCTGTCGCTTTCGCGGCCGACTGCCTGGGCAACCAGGCCTGTCGTGCCCATGCGTAGAAAGCCAAAACCCCAATACAGGAAACTAAACAGGGTGGCGCCGAGAGTAACGGCAGCCAGATAGCGGGAGTCAGGCAGGTGGCCGACCACGGCCGTGTCCACCAGCCCAAGTAGCGGAACCGTGATATTGGAGATGATGATGGGCCAGGCCAGCTGCCATATACGCACTATGCAGCCGTGATAATGCGGTACTTATGCATCAGTTGGTCGTGCGTTTCGGGTCGTTCCGGGTCAAGCGGAATGCAGTCGACTGGGCAGACCTGTTGGCACTGAGGTTCGTCAAAGTGGCCGACGCATTCGGTGCACAGGTTAGGGTCGATCACGTAGATTTCTTCGCCCGGCGAGATGGCGTCGTTGGGGCATTCGGGTTCACAGACGTCGCAGTTAATGCACTCGTCGGTAATTATCAGGGCCATGGACATACCTCACGGATGGCGTTCGCACCCAGGCAATTTATTACCCGAGTGTTTTATTCAACAATAGTGTCGTTAGCCAGTGTAGTGCTTACGCAACGTCTCTGCGACCTTGGGGTGAACCAACGGGGAAACATCGCCGCCAAGCTTGGCGATTTCCCGCACCATCGTGGAAGAAATGTAGGAGTTTTCCACCGCTGGCGTCAGAAAAACGCTTTCAAGTTCCGGGTTCTGGGCGCGGTTCATGTTGGCAAGCTGCAGCTCGTATTCAAAGTCGGAGACGGCTCGCAAGCCGCGTAGAATGATGGTCGCCCCTTGTTCGTGCATCATGGTGGTGAGCAGGTTGGAAAAGCCGATCACCGCCACATTGGGTAACCCAGCACAGACCTCTTGAGCCAGCTCGATGCGGGTGGCTAAATTCAAGGTTGGACGTTTGCCAGGGCTCTCCGCGACAGCGATCACCACCTTGTCGAACATGCGGGCACCGCGCTCGATTAAATCGAAATGACCGTGTGTAATTGGGTCGAAGGTGCCCGGGTAGACGGCGATATTGACGCGGTGATCCGTCATGACGTTGACTCCTCATCGTCTAGGCGGCCAAAGGGATTATCGCTTTCCAACAATACCGGGTGATGATAACCAGGAATATGAATGCGATCCGCCTGAATATCCAGTTCGGGCCCCTCAAGTACGGCTTCGCCAAACTGATAGCGGGGGGCGTAATGGCCCTGGTCGGCGAGCGCTAGATACGCGGCAGCGTTCTCGCGGACGCTTTCGCGGCGCGTTTTCCATGCGCGTATGGCAGCAACCCCATGGCGCTTGGTTAATAGACGCTCGGTGACGGCGGGTGACAGTACAACGCCGGTTGCGTTGTTGCCGCCGAACCCCTTGGCGTTGATGAACGCGGCATCGGCATTAAACGGCTGGGTTACTGACGAAAATCGCAGGCGGTCGGCATAAACATCGTCGGCCACGGCGTCCAGGGTGGGAATGCCGGGTAAGACGTGATGGGCAAAGCTGCCAAGGGCACTGACCAACTGGTCGCCTGCGGCACTGCCTTGAGAGTGGCCAATAAATGCTTTGACGGCGACAACCGGCCAGTCGTCGATGCCATTGGCGCGGGCGATCTCGTCGAAGACGTGAGATTCGGTAATGCGGTTTTTGGGCGTGCTGGTGCCATGCGCGTGCAGGAAACTGCGTGACGTCAAGGCATTATCGCCCAGCATGTTGCGAACCAGCGAGGCCGCCTTGCCCAGCGTAATGTAGTTGCCAATGCCGGGGGCTGAAATTGACCGTTTGTAGCCGTCGGCGTTGACAAACACCTCCGGCACGGCGCCGAGAATGTCGGCGCCGACTTCAAGGGCTAAGGCGTCGTCCATCAACAGTACAAACTGGCTGGCCTCGGCCATAGTAAAACCACAGTTGCGCGCAAAGGGGCGGCAGGCACGTTGATAATCTGCGTCGGTCAGCAGCTCCAGCGCGTCGAGTGCCTTGAGGCTGGCATCATCGGCCAGTGCGCCCATGGCCCGAAAGCCTTCGATAATCTCGGGGGTAATCGGCGCATCGGCGGTGCCGACCATCACCACACGGCGTCGCCCGGCGCGAATGTCATCGATACCCAGCCGCATGTTGTAGAGAAAGCTTGCGCAGGCACCTAGCGCGGCGCCGGTGCCGCCAACGCTACCCAGTACGTAAGCGTTCAGGAAATCGGCGGGCATCTGGCCATAGCCTAACGGCATCTGTTTGGAGGTGGCGCGCTGTCCGCTTACCAGGCTTTTCAGCAGGCCGCCCCAGCCTTGATCGTCCAGTTGGCCGATCGAGTTACCTGCGTAAACGGCAATATGATCCGGGTTCAACCGCTGGCGAAGGTGTTCCCAGGAAAGGCCGCTGGCGCCAAGGCAGTCGCTGGCTCCGAATACCGACATCGCTAAACCGCGAGGGTGGTGCACGCTGCGATACAGGCTGGTGGGGTCGAAGCCGGTAGGCAATTGAGCCGCGGCGCGCACTTTGGGGATTTGCGCATCAGGTAGCAGAGCATTCATTTCGCCCGCCGGTACGCTGACTTCGACAGTACGAAGATCGATATCCTGAACCTGCCAAGCACTGGGCAGCTGCTCAGGCAGTTGCCGACGACGTAGCCGAAAACGCAGCGGCTCGGCGAGTTGCATGCTCACGTGGCGATTGGCAGGCAGCCCAGGTTCACTAAAACGCGGGTCTTCATTGCGGCGAATTAGCGTGTGGTTGAGAACGTATTCGCGTAACGTATCCGCAGGAGCTTTGATTGACTGCCCCGTGCTGTCGTGCCACCCATGGGGAGACGGCAAAGCCAAGCGCATCAATGCCGCAAGCCCCTCTATTGTCTGGCGTTGCTGGTCAGCAGAGAGCGCATCAAGCACGGTCCGGCGGAAGGCCTGATGGCCCGAGGTTCTGCCAGCGGGATTGATGCCGCCCATGCCGACAATCACCGGTAAGTGTGACAAGCCGGGTTCCTCGTGGTGCGGTGGTTTAAGTAACAATTATTGGCAATGCGTCACAGGCGATGAACCTTGCTGCTTGTAAGCAAAGGGTTTTACCCGCCGCTTTGCACTTAATAAATATGACAAAATGGCTATTGCTGCCAGTGATCATATCACCGGGCGAGCAGCGGCGTCATGCCGCAACCATGCTGGACGGGTAGAATCGCATTATTTACGCAATTTGTGACGCGCTGATGCTCGAAAGCAGGTCACATGACGCGACGGCCAACCGATTTTTTATTACAGAGGATTAACATGCAGCAGCCTTCGCGGCCAGTGGTCTCCAATCAGCCAGGCCCTCACCATGACTAGACGGCATTCGCGTCAGCAGCGCAATGGTATGAGGGCCAGACAGGCCCGCTGATACTTGATGCAGGTTGCGGCGTGGGGCTCTCGACCCGTCAGCTCGCTGAGCAGTTTCCTGAGCACGCGGTCATCGGTGTTGATCGCAGCGAAGATCGACTTACCCGGGCCCATGGTGAATTACCTGCCAATGCCTGGTTGGTGCGTGCCGATCTGGTCGATTTCTGGCGGCTGGCTCACCAGGCTGGGTGGGCACCCAAGCGCCACTATCTGCTTTACCCAAATCCTTATCCTAAGGCGTCGCATCTAAAAATGCGCTGGCATGGGCACCCGGTCTTCCCCACACTGTTGGCGCTGGGAGGCTTGCTGGAGGTTCGCTCAAACTGGTCGCTTTACGTTGAAGAGTTCGCTATGGCGGTGTATCAGGTAACCGGACGCGAGGCCGACGTCAGTGAATGGGTGCCCAGCGGCGAATACTTAACGCCGTTTGAGGCTAAATATCATCAAAGC
The DNA here is from genome assembly GCA_020201095.1 of Halomonas sp. GTDB lineage: Bacteria > Pseudomonadota > Gammaproteobacteria > Pseudomonadales > Halomonadaceae > Vreelandella. Next base: position 24,984 of record JAIVHM010000001.1, read on the forward strand.
GGCCAGACGCTATGGCGTTTGCGCGTTGCCTTGGAGTCGACATGACATTCGTCTATTTGGTGCTTGCGATTATTGCCGAAGTGATTGCCACCAGTGCCTTGAAAGCCTCCATGGGATTTACCCGTCCGTTGCCAAGTCTTCTGGTGGTTGGTGGTTATGGCGTGGCATTCTATCTATTGAGTCTGGTGCTCCGCAGCTTGCCTGTGGGAATTGCCTATGCCATCTGGGCGGGGCTGGGTATTGTTCTGGTCACCTTGGTCGGCGTGTTGGTGTTCGGTGAAAAACCGGATTTGCCCGCCGTCGTGGGTATTGGCTTGATCGTCGCCGGCGTGGTGATGCTGCAAGTCTTTTCGAAAATGAGTGTGCATTAAGGAAAAGCGGATGTTCCGCGTTGGCTGGCAGCGTTGTAGTCGAAGTGTTTGGGGGTGGCGGTCAGCCGTCGGTGTGCTGAGTTTATTGGTCAGCTGCCCTCTATGGGCTGATTTTAGCCGGGTAGGCCAGCTCCAGGAGAAAGGGTTTGCCGTCAGCGCCGAGGCGCGGCTGCTCAATGGCAATGCCAATGCGGCACCGCTGGCGAGTATTGAGCCGATGAGCCAGCTTTCGCCGGCATCAGTCACCAAGGCGTATCTGGCCGCTGCAGCGTTGCAGCGCTTTGGCCCTCAGCATCGGTTTACCAGCGAGCTGCTCAGTTCGGGGAGCGTGCAAGACGGCGTTTTACGCGGCGATTTGATTTTTGAAGGTGGCGGCGACCCAGGTCTTACCACCGAAGATATTTGGCGTCTAGTGCAGCGTTTGCAGCAAGCGGGTGTGCGTCAGGTTGAGGGTGCTTTAGAAGTCAATCAGTGGCGCTTTGGTCCCGTTGACTGCATCACGACTGACCGCTGCGATGCGCTGACGCGTGTCGCCAATGCTTACAGCGCACCGCTTTCGTCAGCGGGGGTGAATTTTGGCAGTTGGTGTGCCAACGTTGCTCCAGCGTCCACGCCCGGTAACCCGGCGCGTGTGTCGTTATGTGACGGTCAGTCGTTGGGTACCATGATTGATAACCAAGTGGTCACAAAGCCGGATAACAGCGGCACCGAGCTCTCCGCCGAACGGATCACCAACGGCGACGGGGATGTGTTTCGATTGAGCGGACAAATATCAACCAATGCCCCTGCGCGGGACGTTTATCGTGGCGCGGGCGATGCGGCAGAAGTCACCGCTGAGGTACTGCTGGACATGCTCGGACAGGCAGGGATTAACGTGCGTGATGGCTTCCGACTCACCTCGATACGGCCACCCGGCGATGCGCAGCGACTTGCCGCCGTGGACAGCAAGCCGCTACAGGAACTGCTGTTGCGCATCATGAACTATTCGAACAACTACATGGCTGATGTGCTGGCCCTCAATCTGGTGGAGTCCCCCCAGGCTCAGCTTCGTCAGGCGGGACTGGCGTTGGAGCGCTATGCCGAGACTCTTCCCGGGCATGGGCCGCTGACACTCTACAGCGGTAGCGGGTTGACCACTGAAAACCGCACGTCGGCACATGGTATCAATGTGATGCTGACCGAGATGTTCCATGAAAGTGCGCTATTTCCAAGCTTTATCGCGGCCTTTCAGTCACCCGCCAACGGCGTGATGCGATTTATCCGGCGTGGTTCTGATACCTTTCAACACAACGTCATGCTAAAAACCGGTACGCTAAACCAGCCGTTCGCTGTGCGCGCTGCCGCTGGCTACTTTCGCACGGCGCAAGGGCGTTGGGGGGTATTCAGTGTACTGGTCAACGGCAACGCCAGCACTCCCTACCTGAACTGGTCACAGGTGCTGGATCCGCTGACCAAAGATCTTGACGCCATGATTCTCGCCAATTGACGACTTATTTTTTGAGGCAATCGCCATGAAACCAGGGCATACCGGCTTGACGCATTTAGCGCATTCGACGCGCTACTCATGGAAAGGATTGAAAGCGGCGTTCCTCAACGAAGCCGCGTTTCGTCAAGAGGTCACCATTACGGCCATTCTTCTGCCGTTTGCCTGGTGGATCGGCGAAGGGCCGGTGAGCTGGCTATTACTGATCGGCAGCTGTTTTTTTGTGTTGGTCGTTGAGTTGCTTAATAGTGCGATCGAAAACGTGGTGGACCGTATTGGCACTGAACACCACGAACTCTCCGGGCGGGCCAAGGATATTGGCTCGGCTGCGGTGATGCTGTCGTTGATACTCGCCGGGCTCACCTGGGGGCTGTTAGGCTGGCAGAAATTCGTCGCCTAACGTCAGACTTACTTCAGGGCAGCGAGGTCATTATGCAACTTGATGAAGCGTTTTTACCCTTTGATACCTTACCCAAAGCGCTTCAGCCAGTGACGAAGCAAGCTTGGCAGCGTCTCTGTGAGGCGCTTTCCCAGGCCGACAACGTGGCCGATATGACCCGGCAACCTTGGCCGTCTGCAGATTGGTCATCGCTGTCCGCTGAACGCCGCAAGGCCCTGGTGCGGGTGCTTTCCATCTCGAGCTTTGCACTCGATACGTTGATCCGTTATCCCGACTGGCTGACGACACTTGACAGTGGCGGTGAGCTGGATGCCACGCCCGCCCGCGAAGACCAGATTGAACTGTTATCCAGCGCGCTGGAAAATGCCGACGACGAAGACGCCATGCAGCGGGCCATCCGCCGCTTCCGCCGGGCTCGCATGCTGGGCATTGTGTGGCGCGACCTCAACCGGCCACCAGGCTACTCCATGTGGGATACCGCTCGCGCGGTATCGCAGCTGGCAGAAATTTGTCTTGAAGCGGCGCTTGGCTGGCTTGAACAGTTTTATGCCCCGCGCTGGGGGCTGCCATCCCCCACGCGCGACGGCGAACCGCAGCGGCTAGTGGTACTGGGTATGGGCAAGCTGGGGGCTGGAGAGCTCAACCTGTCCTCGGATATCGACCTTATTTTCGCGTTTGCCGAAAACGGCGAGACCCAGGGCGGCCGCAAGCCGCTTGAGCATCAGGAGTATTTCACCAAGTTGGGTCAGAAGCTCATCGCCGCGCTGGATTTCATGACCGCGGACGGGTTTGTTTTCCGTGTGGACATGCGCCTTCGCCCGATGGGCGATGGCGGGCCGTTGGTGGGCAGTTTTGCGATGCTTTCCAGCTATTACCAGGATCAGGGTCGCGAGTGGGAGCGTTACGCGATGCTAAAAGCGCGCCCAGTCGCGGGGGATCTGGACGCAGGCGAGGAGCTCTTGTCGGGTCTGCGTCCTTTTGTGTACCGCAAGTATCTCGACTTTGGTGCCATTGAGTCGCTGCGCGAACTGAAAGCGATGATCAACCGCGAAGTGAAGCGCAAAGGCATGCAGCAAAATATCAAACTTGGCCCGGGCGGCATTCGCGAGGTTGAGTTTGTGGTGCTGGCGTTTCAATTGATTCGCGGCGGGAGGTGGTGGATGATCTGCTGCCTGATTACGCCTTCCTTCGCGATATCGAGCACGTCCTGCAGGCTCTGGAAGACCGCCAGACGCAAACACTGCCCAGCGAAGAAACGGATCGTGAACGGGTTGCGTTTGCCATGGGGCACGATGACTGGCCAAGCCTTATCCACCAGCTGGATGAAGCGCGCGAACGTGTCCGTCAGCATTTCGACGCGGTGATTGCCGAGCCAGAAGACGAAGTAGAAAACGAAAGCGATGAGCAAACGCCGGGGCTTGAGCAGTGGCGACTGCTGTGGCGCGGTGAGCTGGAGCAGGACGAGGCCCTGGAACGCCTGGAGGAGGCCGGGTTCAAGGCACCTGACAAGACGCTCACTCAACTGTCTCGCCTGTATCATTCACGTCAGGTGCAGAGCATGCAGCGGATCGGCTTTGAGCGCCTGGATGCGTTAATGCCTCTGCTGCTAGATGCCCTGGCCGACAATGACACGCCGGACACGGCGCTTTTGCGCGTTCAGCCACTGATCGAATCGGTCTTGCGGCGCACGGCGTATCTGGCCCTGCTGCGCGAGAACCCCCACGCCCTGGAACATCTGATGCGGTTATGCGCGGCGAGCCCGTGGATCGCCGAACAGCTGGCGCGCTATCCCATTCTGCTCGATGAGCTGCTGACCCCCGATACCCTCTACACGCCAGCTGATAAAGCCCGCCTGGCCGATGAATTGCGTCAGGCGCTTAACCGGCTTCCCGAGGATGACGAAGAAGCGCAACTTGAGGCGCTACGGGTTTTCAAGCATGCCCAGATGCTGCACGTGGCTGCCTCGGATATCGTAGGCACCCGGCACTTGATGAAAGTAAGCGATTACTTAACCTATATCGCCGAGGTGATCCTGGATGCCGTGCTGGCGATGGCCTGGAAGCATCTTGCCGCCAAGCATGGCGTACCCAGCGGCTGTGATTCGCGGGAGCCAGCATTTTTGATCGTCGGCTACGGTAAGCTCGGGGGGATAGAACTGGGTTACGGGTCTGATCTGGACCTGGTGTTCCTCCACGATAGCGATGGTCAGGGCACTACCGATGGCCCGCGGCCCATTGATACGCCGGTATTTTTTACCCGCTTGGGCCAGCGAATTATTCATTTGCTCACGGCGGTGACCCCAGCGGGCAGTCTTTACGAGGTCGACATGCGGCTAAGGCCTTCGGGTAATTCCGGCCTGTTGGTTACCTCGCTTGCCGCCTTTGCCGATTATCAGCGCCAGAACGCCTGGACCTGGGAGCACCAGGCGCTGGTGCGCGCGCGCGTGGTCGCGGGCAGCGCGTCGTTGGCCAGCAATTTTGACCAGTTGCGCGGCGATATTCTGGGGGGCAAGCGGGATACGACTGCTTTGCGCGAAGAGGTGGTCAACATGCGTCAAAAAATGCGCGATCATCTTGCCACCAAAAGTGAGGGGGACAGCTTCAATCTCAAGCACGACGCCGGTGGTATGGTGGATATCGAGTTCCTTTGTCAATACGCGGTGTTAGCACTTGCTAACCAGACACCGTCGCTGCTGACCTATAGCGATAACATTCGCATTTTAGAGGCTCTGGCAGAGAGTGGGCACTTACCCGAAGAAGAGGCGGAGCAGCTTCGCGATGCGTATCTTGCGTACCGGAGCGCGACGCATCGGGCTGCGTTGACCGGCGACAAAGCGGTGGGGTTTGCGGCCGACTACGCGGATCACCGGAGTATCGTCACGGCATTGTGGCAACGTTTTCTGGCGCCTTGATGCAGGGAGTTGGATGGCGATAGCAGAGTGGCTAAGCAGCATGGAGGCGGGCGATGATCGGTAATATCCTCGGTACCTTGCTGCCGGTTTTTTTAATTGCCGGCGCGGGTGCTGCTTACGGGCGCTTTCGCACGCCAGATATTCGCAGTTTAAACACCCTGAATATGGAGCTGTTCGTCCCACTTCTGGTGTTTGCTGTGTTGGCCGACCGGCAAGCGCCGTTGGCCGATTATGCTTGGCTGGCAAGCGCGGCAGTGGCGGTAGTGCTTGGGTCTGGTTTGCTGTTATGGCCCATTGCCCACTGGCTGCGGTTAGATATAAAAACCTTCCTACCCCCGATGATGTTCAACAACTCTGGCAACATGGGCGTGCCCTTGCTGGTCCTGGCATTCGGTGAGCAGGCGCTTCCAGCGGCGGTTGTGGTGTTCATTGTAGAAATGCTGCTGCATTTTTCGGTCGGCCTCTACATGCTCGATCCACGTACGTCGCTGTGGCGTTTGTTGCGCATGCCGATTGTCGCGGCAAGTCTGGCAGGGTTGGCCGTCAACGTCAGCGGGCTAGCGTTGCCGATGTGGCTGCTCGAGGCTATGAACATGCTGGGTGGGGTATGTATTCCGTTAATGCTGTTTGCGCTAGGGGTGCGGCTGCTGGAGATTGATTTCAGCGATTGGCGCACTGGCCTACTGGGCGCATTGCTTTGCCCGCTGTCGGGGCTCGTGATTGCGCTACCGCTGATTATTTGGTTACCGCTCAATAGCCTGCAGGCGGCGGTACTGCTGGTGTTTGCCGCCTTGCCGCCTGCCGTGCTGAATTATCTGGTCGCGGAACAGTACCGACTGTCGCCTCACAAAGTGGCGTCTATCGTGTTAATCGGCAACCTGGGTAGCTTGGTAGTGATGCCGCTAACCCTGGCCGCTGCCTTTATCTGGCTTCATGCCCCCCAATAAAGGCTATTTGTCACGAAAAGCATCTTGCGGCTGAAAAGGCAGTTTCAAAATCTATCTGTCGCTATCGTCAGCTTTCTTTTCGGTTTCGCTTTTAATCTCGTACTGACCTTCAAGAACATCTCGATGGCGCGCGCCAGAAGAGGGCTCAGCGTGGTTGCCACCAATATCTTGGGCCTGTTGTGCGCGCATTTGCTCCATACGCTTTTTCATCTTGTGGCGGACAAACGGCATCATGGCCCAGCCTACCAATAGGAAAAAAAGGCCCAGCACAACGCCGACTATCATCAGCGCACCAAACGCCAACCAAGTAAAAAGTAGCTTCAAACTCCCCATGACGCCATTGGGTTGGGTCTGGGTCGCCCGAGCGCGCCACTGGTGGGCGGCCTGCCAGGCAGCGTTACGTTGATCACGATTCATGTGGGGCATGAAAGCCTCCCTCGTTTGGTAACACAGCTTGGAACACACTTGTTGAGCAGAGTTCACCTAGCTTGGTGATAACGTTAAAGCCGCGTTGCATGCAGAGTGTTTGCGCAGGTGTTAGGCTTTCCGGCCCTAACGCATCAGTTCACTTTAACAGGGTTGTTATATGGCAAATCATGGAGGCAAGTCGGTGTTCATCGCATCGACACTGATTATTTTCGGCTTGGTGGTTGTTGGCGCATCGTTTCCGGAAAGTTTTGGCAGTGCTGCTGAGTCAGCACTCGCGACGGTGACCGAGTTGTTCGGCTGGTTCTACCTATTTTCCGTGTTTGGCTTTGTGGTATTCCTGTTCGGCCTGGCGCTCAGTAAGTACGGAAAAGTGCGCCTGGGGCCTCAGGATAGCCGACCCAACTATTCTTTCTTTTCCTGGATTAGCATGCTGCTGGCCGCCGGGTTCGGCGTGGGTCTGGTGTTCTATGGAATGGCCGAGCCGATGTTTCACTACATTGACCCGCCCTACGGAGATGTAAACGCAGAAACCGAAGCCTCGGCGCGCTATGCGATCCAATACAGCTATTTTAACTGGGGGATTCACCAGTGGGCGGCATTTTCTGTCGTCGGGTTGATCATTGCCTATTTTCAGTTTCGTAAGGGACAGGCGGGGCTAGTGTCGTCTGTACTATCATCGGTCACGGCAAAGCACCCAAAGATACGCCCCTATGCCTCATGGCTCGATGTGTTCGCCGTTGTGGCTACAGTCATGGGGGTGGCGACATCGCTGGGGCTGGGTGTGTTGCAGATGAACGGCGGGTTGAATGCCGTATTTGGCCTACCGGAAAATGGCTTTTGGCAGTTCGTCATTCTGTTTGTGATGTTTTGCGCCTACATGCTCTCCACCTGGTCGGGCCTTGATAAAGGCATCAAGCGTTTGTCGAACCTGAACATGATTCTGTGCATTGGCCTGATGCTATATGTGTGGATTGGGGTATTCGGCGGTGCCGCGCTCAATATGGAGATCGTCGGTGATGACATTGGCCTTGCCGCGGCGACTCAGGACAATATCACTGTGGCGTTGTTTGAAATGTTTGAACTGATGCCATTCTCCGGTGTGCTGTCACTCATTGCCATCATGTTGATTTTTGTTTTCCTGGTGACATCCGCGGACTCAGCGTCTTACATCGTGGCGCAAATGACCGATAATGGTTCTATCAATCCGCCACTTTACAAGCGGGTGTTGTGGGGTGTGCTGATTGCCGCGATCTGCTTTACCTTGATATTGGCGGGCGGGCTTACCGGTCTGCAATCGGCAGCGGTGCTGTCTGCGCTACCGTTTACCTTTATTCTCTACATGATGGTGATCGTGCTGGTGCGAGAATTGCGCGCCGATCGTAAAGCGATGCTTACCCAGCTCTACCGTCGCCACGGTGAAACCCCTGTGGGGGCCGATGCCTTTGAAGCGGAAGAGCTAGGCGAAGAAGAGCGTTTGCGCCGTGCGCCCAACGTTGTGAACCGCCGCATTAATCACTAAGGACATCCCATGAAGGGTAACGACTGATGGTCAGGCAAACACGGCACGGTGCCACGCGGCGGCAGTCCAAAGGGGCTGTCTTCGATCGCTGGTTAGACCGTGCCGTGTGTGTCTCGGTTATAACGGCGCTGGTGGTCGGGCTTGCCGCTGTCATCGCACATTGGTGGTTGTGAGCCGGTCGTTCAAGCTGTCCGCGAATGGGTTTCGATGCGATTTCGTCCTTGCTGTTTGGCGTGATAAAGATGTTGGTCGGCCTGGTCTAGCAGTGCCTCTGCGCTGCTATTTGTGTGGACGGATGTGCTGGCGACACCCATGCTGGCAGTCAGATGAGCGTGCGTGCTCGAATAGGCATGAGGAATGGCCAGCGACAGCACTGCCTGTCGTAAGCGCTGAGCGACCTCCAGTGCGGCTTTTTCATCTCGATTGGGCAAGACGCAGACAAATTCCTCCCCACCATAGCGAGCCAACAGGTCATGGGTTGGATCGATGCAGTGATTTAGTACCTGTGCCACTGCCCGCAGGGTGTCATCACCCATGGCGTGGCCATAATGATCGTTAAATTCTTTAAAGTTATCGATATCGATAAAGATAACTGAGAACGGCTGGGCCTTTTGCTTGGCGCGCTTCCATTGCTGCTGATAGAACAGGTCAAAATGCCGCCGGTTGGCGACGCCCGTCAGTCCATCAATATGCGACAGGTGGTGGAGCTGGTCGCGTTGCTCCAACCCTTGTTGAAAGGCCTGCAGCAAGTGGTCGAGGCTGTCGACCAAATGCCCCAGCTCATCATGGCGATGACCCCGCAACTGGGGTTTTTTCCATTCGCCGGGGCGTTCAGGATCGGCATGCGCGATGGCGTCGTGGACTTTGAGCAGGGGGCGGGTAATAAAGTAATGGAAGAAAGCAATAATCAATAGGCTAAGGATAAAGGCTTCCATCACGCTGGTCCCAACGACCGATATACTTCGGTCAAGAAATTGCTGGGTCAGGCGTTGCTCATCAAGCCGAAGCTCGACCTCGCCAACTTCGGCTTCGGGTAAATCGGAAGCCACGTAATAGTTCAGCTGAATTTGGTAGTGCAGAATATCGCCAAACAGCCGTTGGCTTAACCAGCTCGCTTCAACTCCCTCGGTGGGTGCAAATTCTGCTAGCGGGCTGCCGAAATCGTCACGGATGGCGACTTCGGCAATATCATTATCGCGGAATAACCCGTGGGCGATCTGGTGAGCCAGGTCAGGGTTTAGCTGAAAAGCGGCTTCGGCGGCAGCGCCATTAACAATAGCCAGTTGTTGTTCAACACGCTGGGTAACATCCTGTCGCATCGACAAAGCGTGATTGAATAGCTCTATACAGCCAGCAATAACGCTGATCAATATAGCCAGCAGCAAGGTTAGCAGCGCTTGCTTGGACGTTAGACTACCCGAGCGTAATGGTAGGGGTGTCTTATTCATGGCGGCGGGCTCCGTGTGCCTCGCCAAAGGGAGAGAGGTGGTGCTGAAGCCGCTTGATCAGGTCTTTGGACACGCTGGGGTTGCAGGCAAGATATAGCGGCGCACGATAGAACGTAAACAGGTGTTGCAGCGCGACGTTTTTCGCATTGGCCAGAAACTCGCCGGTGGCTTTGCCGGTGACGATGACATCGATGAGACCCGCGTTCAAGCGCGCCAGATTCTCGCGCTCATTGGGCGCGAGCAGAACGTCAATCCCTTGCGCTGCCACATGATTACCCACTGCATCTTCGCGAAAACTGCCCACGCGTAAGTTAGCCAGTTCTGGTATTGAACTTGCCTTGATATCGCGACCTGCAAGGCTGAACGCCGCCCATTCGTTGACGACTAGCGGCCCTGCCCAGCGAAAGAGAGCCTCGCGCTCTGTGGTGCGGGTGGTGGAGTAAACGCAGTGCTGGTCGCGCAGGCGCGCAGCGGTGTAGGCCCTAGCCCAGGGAAGCAACCGAAACTCCGCTTCAATATCCGCGGCACGCAGTCCCCTGCGGAGTACCTGGGTGGCGCTACCCATGATTTGTCCCTGTTCACTTGCGTAATTGAAGGGTGGGTAATCTTCGGTATTAATCGTCAATGGAGCGGCACTGAGTGGCTGACAAAGCGTCAACAACAATGTTCCAAGTAAAGATCGCCAGCGCGCCGCAATGCGTTGTAGTAGTGCTTTAGTCCGCATGGTGAGTGATCTCGCGGTCTCTTTGTCCAGCACGGACATCCTCCAGTGCCTCTTGGAGGCGATTAACCAGGTTCTGATCCGTGGCGAGGTTGATAGCAAAATATAAATTCGATTCGCTGAGCGTATGCACGGCATTTAACCGACTGGCGTCAACGCCTTCTTGGGTGGCGATCCAGCGTGCCACCTCATCGCTACAGGCCCATAAGTCGACGCGCCCACGGCGCAACATACGCAAGGCACTGCGGTTATCGATGGCCGGTCTAAGCAACTCAGCAGGGTAATCAGCTTCTTGCAGCGCGTGAGCACCAATATCTTCGCGTATTACCGTAATGCTCAACCGCTTGTTAATCGCCTCTTCCAACGACACGAGTCGGGCAATCTGGTTCTCCCACGTCAACAGCACGACCCGGTCGCGTGCGATGGGACCCACCCATTTGAATTGAGCTTCTCGGACCGGAGTGCGGGTGGTCGAAAATAACGCCGTATTGGGTTCGATTTGCGCCAATTCGTAACCGCGCACCCAAGGATAGTAAAGAATATCCTCACGCTTGAAGGTCGTGTCCGTGTGTTCAAATACGTCTTCAAGCAGCGTGACTGCTCGACCTCCCAACTGGCCGGTCTGAGGATCTAAATAGTTGTAAGGCGGGTATTCTTCAGTAACGAAGGTGAGCGATGTAAGGTCAGCGGATGAATCGCTGGCGAGTGCCAGCGGTGCCAAAAGGGGCAGTAGCCCCGCAAGCCACCGCCTGATTATCGGCTTTCGACAACGCAGCACCCCCACCTCCTGCATGTATTAATGTCCCTGTTATTAGATGATCAATCAAACTTAGAGCAAGCGGAAGCGACTGTCATCTCTATTCTTCCAACGGTAGGCGTGTCGCATTTACACGCCAACCTGATACGCTTGGGGCCTTGCTAACTGGTGAGAGAAACCATGGTGCACGCTCAACCTACCCACGCTGCTTCTGGCCTCGCTCCGCGCCGTGAAATTTTTGGCTGGGCGATGTTCGATTTTGCCAACCAAGCTTACACCCTGTTAATTATCACCGTGGTGTTCGGCGAATTGTTTACCACCGTGATTGTCGGTGACCGCGGTGATGACTTTCGTCTTGCCAATTTGCTGTGGAGTCTCGCTCTGGCTACCAGCTATCTGTTGGTGGTCGTCAGCGCTCCGCTATGTGGCGCCATCATGGATGAGCGGGCAGAAAAGAAACGCTTTCTAATGTTCAGCTACCTGGCGACCGTTGGGACAACCGCCCTGCTTTACTTCGTGGCGCCAGGCTATGTGGTTCTTGGGCTGATTCTTATTATTGTGTCGAACTACGCCTATTCGATGGGCGAGTCATTTATTGCGGCCTTTTTGCCGGCGCTGGGCCCGCCCAATGCGTTGGGCAAAATTTCTGGGTTTGGCTGGGCGCTTGGCTATATCGGCGGACTTTTCGCGGCGGGCTTCACGCTGGTGGTATTGGGGGAGGCAAGTGCCGAAAACTTCGAACGCATTCGCTGGGTAGGCCCCTTTGCTGCCGGGTTTTTTCTGGTGGCCGCCATTCCCACCTTTATATGGGTGAAAGAGCGGGCAACGCCGCAACCGCGTCGCGGCTCCTATTGGCATACGGCACGTCGGCGTGTCACTGCTACCTTCCATGACCTTAAGCATTTCAGGGACCTGTCGATCTTTCTGGTATCGCTGCTGTTTTCGATGGCAGGGGTGTACATCATTATTGCCTTTGCCTTTATTTATGGGGCGCAGGTGATCGGCTGGGAGGCAAGCGTGCGCAATATCATGTTCATTATTGTGCAAATTACCGCGGCCGCTGGGGCATTGGGCTTTGGCTGGATTCAAGACCAACTTGGCGCAAAGCGTACCTACCAGATCACTCTGGGGCTCTGGATCGCCGCCATTTTGGCGATCTGGCTGACCCCGCAATTTACCGACTGGGTGAACCGGGCCGCCGGCTGGCAATGGCAACCCCAGTATGTCTTTTTGTTCGTGGGGTGTTTAGCCGGGCTCAGCCTGGGTTCCAGTCAGTCAGCGAGTCGCGCGCTGGTCGGGTTATTTTCGCCAACGACCAAGTCAGCGGAGTTCTTTGGCTTTTGGGGGCTGGCCAACAAGCTGGCAGGGGTCATCGGGATTGTATCGCTGGGAGGGCTGCAGACGCTGGTAGGCCTTCAGGCATCGATCCTGCTGTGCGCGGTATTGTTTGGCGTGGCGATGCTGATTTGTGCCAGGGTCAATGAAGCGCGTGGGCGTCAGGCAGCCCTGAACTGGCAGGCCTCACCTTAGTGGCTTGTGTCGGCTGTTTCGATATGCTTAGCTGCACAATCATGAGTCCCAATCCAAGGAGTTGATATGGGCATCGAAGTCGGTGGGTTACTGGGGCTTATCTGGCTCGTCATCATCGTTTGGGCGATCGTCAAAGTGGCGAAAAGTCCTGCGGGTGGCCTGGCCAAGTTGCTGTGGATATTGGTGCTGCTATTTTTCCCACTGGTCGGGCTGATTGCCTGGTTTTTGCTGGGACCGAAAGGCTAGCGCCCCGTTGCTGGTGAGCTGCTAGTAAAGCGGATACATGAATAAGGCAGGCCAGAGGCCTGCCTTATTAAGTAATCGGCGATAGATATGAATGGCGATCAGCTTTGTTCTTCGCCGGGAGGCGCTTTGTAATGCCCCGGAATTTTGAGCTTTTCTCCGTTAGGCAGGTCGCGCACTTGGGTAGGAACGTAAACGCGTTTGATCACACTTTTTGGTTTGCCACTTCCCATGACCGTCTCCTCCTGTCAAATTGTCGACAGCGCAGTTCCTTACATTAGCTGTCGATGTGGCAAGAATCAAGCGGTGGCTGTTGGGTTAAATGGTTAAGAAACGTGCATATTGCGTTGCCTGGCAGGCACCTGGGTGCTTTTGAGGTATCCTTGAAACAAACATAAACAGCCTGCTTGTGTATGGGGTAAGCAGGCGATAAGACACATCGCTTAAAGTGGAGTTGACAACTAGGATGGTGGATCACTTGGAAGAACAGTTTCAGGCACTTGGCAGTCAAGAATCGCACAAGCCTGATTATCCCGACCAGGATCACGTACTCATCATCGAGGACGACCAACGTCTGGCAGAGCTGACTCGGGATTATCTGGAAGCCAATGGTTTTCAGGTCACGCTGGAGGCAGATGGGGCGAAAGGGGTGGATCGCATTCTGACGCTGCAGCCGGATCTGGTCATTCTTGATTTGATGCTGCCCGGCGAAGACGGCTTGGCAATCTGTCGTCGCGTGCGGCCCAATTTTGCGGGTCCGATCATGATGCTGACGGCACGCACAGACGACCTGGATCAGGTGTTGGGGCTTGAAATGGGCGCGGATGACTATGTGCCCAAACCTGTGCAACCACGAGTGTTACTGGCCCGCATGCGGGCGCTTTTGCGGCGTGCCGATGGCCCCGCCCCAGATGGCGAAATACGGCTGCGCTTCGAGAATCTTGAAATCGATAATGCCACCCGCGAAGCCTGGCTATCGGGGGAGCGTATCGACTTGACCAGCGCCGAATTTGACCTGCTGTGGCTGCTGGCTCGGAATGCCGGGCGTGTGCTCACTCGGGAAGAAATTTTTAACGATCTGCGGGGGATTAAATATGATGGGCAGGATCGCTCGATCGATGTGCGTGTGTCGCGAATTCGCCCAAAGATTGGTGATGACCCTAACCAGCCTCACCGCATCAAGACGGTTCGCAGCAAGGGCTATCTGTTTGTGAAAGACAGCTAATAACTACTCAGAAGGATAGCCACATGCGGCGGGTGCTCAGCCACGGCTCGTTTTTACGTTTTTATCTGCTGCTGGGTGCCGCGCTGTTAACGGTGTTTTTAATCGCCCTGGGTGGGCGTGCATTTATCGACCATGTCAGCCGCGAAAACTACCGCGAGGCATTGACGGCGCTGCCCATGTCGTTAATGGCCCGGCAACTTGCCGACAACTCGCCGCGCGAACGCCAAGAGCAGCTATCGAGTTGGGCTGAGCAGCTCGATATGCAGTTGACTCTGGTGCCGTTGACAGACGCCTCGCTAAGCTATTTCGAACGCGCTCGGCTGGAGCGGGGGAAGGTGCTGGTAGCGACGACATCCCCCTGGCGATTGCAGCGCCGCCTTCACGATCAACCCTGGCTGTTGCAGGCCGACTTTTCTGACTGGAGCGAACAGCAGTGGCACGCTACCATCGAGATGCTCGGCGCCTGGCTGTCGCCGCTTGACGGTAGTGAACGGCGTGAGCAACTTGAATCATTGGAGCAGGGTAGCTGGCCGCTCGCGCTGTTAGATCAATCGCCTGCCGGGCTGAGCGATGCGCAGCAACGCCAACTGGATCGTGGTGAAGTGGTCACGCGGTTGCGCGGTGAAGAACTGTCAATAAGCTTCATTTATCAACTCCCGACCGGCTCTCAGTGGCTTGAAGCAGGACCCGCAAGTGGTGACTCCAAGCTGCCCTTCAATCTCCACCTACCGCTATTGATGGCCCTGATGGTCGTGCTGGCGCTGATTATCTATTTGGTGATGCGCAGTATCGAATCGCGCATGGCGCGTTTGGAACTCGCAGCGACGCGGATTGCCAGCGGACGGCTGGAAACCCGCGTCAAAGTCGAAAGCGGTGATTTTCTGGGGCGCTTGGGCATGGCGTTCAACGGTATGGCCAATCAGGTTCAGTCGCTGTTGCGCGGTCAGCAGGAGATGATTCGCGCCGTTTCCCACGAGCTGCGCACGCCAGTGGCGCGTATTCGTTTTGCAGTACAAATGGTTGAGGATATGACCGACCAGCCTGCTATTCGGCGTCAGCTTCAGGGCATCGACACCGATATTGCCGAGCTGGATGAGCTGGTCGATGAAATTCTCACCTATGCCCGGCTGGGGGGCGAGACGGTCAACGGCGCCGAGCTGGAAATGTCGCTGGTGGAATGCCGAGCGATGGCTGAGAGGGTGATTGATTCGCTTTCGCCGCTCCATGAAGGCTTGGCGATAACGCTTTCGCCGGGGCCAGACATTGAGCTTCTGGCCGAGCCTCGCTACCTGCAGCGCGCGTTGCAAAATCTGGTCAGCAATGCCTGCCGTTACGGCCAGTCCAAGGTGGTGATTGGGCTATGGGATGAGCCGCACCTAGTGCGTATTGACGTAGAAGACGATGGGCCAGGGGTTCCAGCCGATGCGCGGGCCGACGTGTTCAAACCCTTCGCTCGTCTGGATGATAGCCGTGCCCGCAGTTCGGGGGGTTACGGGCTGGGGCTGTCGATTGTGCAAAAAGTCATGGCTGGCCACGGCGGTAGCGTCACCGTGGATGCCAGTCCTTCTCTCGGGGGCGCACGGTTTACGCTGCTGATTCCGCGTCGCGAGTCGCCGGCTTGATGCCGGTGAGGACGGCAAACGATGTTTCCTGTGCGGTACGTAAAAAATCTTGCATCCACGGCGCCTCCAGCGTTTCTTCGCGCACGGCTGCGTACAGCGTGCTCCATACGCCCTGCTCGCCAAGCTTGACCGCGCTTACGTAGTCGCGTTCCAGGTACTCTGATAGTGCCCAGTTAGGCAATGCACAGACGCCACGGCCGCTGGCGACAAGCTGCATCATCATGATCGTGAGCTCAGCGGTGCGGATTTCCCGGGGGCGTACATTGGCGGGTGTTAAAAACTGGCTAAAGACGTCAAGCCGCGACTGCTCGACCGGGTAGGTGATCAGGGTTTCATCGGCAAGCGCTTCGGGGGTCACGAAGTTCTGACCGGCAAGCGGATGTTGCCGGGCAACCGCGAGCAATCCTTCATAGCAGAACAGTGGCGCGTAGTGAATCCCTTCTATTGGCTGCGGATCAGCGGTGATCACCAGATCGAGCTGTTCGCGCGCGAGCGCGGGTAGAGGGTCAAAATGGTGGCCGCTGGGAATGTCGATCTCGACCTCGGGCCAATGATCGCGAAAGTAGTCCACCGTGGGCATCAGCCACTGGAAGCAGCTGTGGCACTCAATGGCCATGTGCAGACGTCCCATTTCAGTTCCCGCCATGCGCGCCAAATCGCGCTCTGCCTTGCGAACTTCAGGCAGAATCTGATCGGCGAGTGCCAGCAAACGCAAGCCCGCGCGAGTGAATTCAACCGGTCGGGTCTTGCGCATGAACAGTGGGCTATCCACACGGCTTTCAAGGTCTTTTAACTGATGCGATAGCGCAGACTGAGTGAGATGAACCCGCTCGGCGGCCTCTACTAAAGACCCTGTCTCGCGAAGCGCCAACAGGGTGCGCAAGTGGCGTAATTCAATCATGATGAGAATATTTCATTTTTAATATTAGAAACTTTAGTTTGATTCACGTTTTGCCGATGCCCAGACTAAGTGAAATCATTCACGTTGCAAGGCTTTATCATGACAGTTTCTCATATCCTCGGCTATCCCCGCATTGGCGCCCGGCGCGAGCTTAAAAAAGCCACCGAAGCCTACTGGCAGGGCGAGTGTTCCCGCGAAGCGCTCGAACAGACCGGCCGCGACTTGCGTTTGCGTCATTGGCAAGCCCAGCAGGCGGCGGGACTCGACTTGGTCAGCGTTGGCGATTTCGCGTTTTACGATCAGGTACTGAATGTCTCGGTCCTGTTAGGCGCAGTGCCTGAACGCTTTAACGCGCAACAAGAAGTGGCGGCGGGTGAGGTTGACCTTGATACTAGTTTTCGCATGGCGAGGGGGCGAGCGCCATGTGGCGAACCGGCAGCTGCCTGCGAAATGACCAAGCACTTTGATACCAACTATCATTACCTGGTTCCAGAACTGCACGAAGGCCAGCGTTTTACGCTGGCCTCCAATCGGCTTTTCGACGAGGTCGATGAAGCTCTGACGGCGGGATTCACTCCCAAGGTGGCTCTGACCGGCCCGCTTACTTGGCTGTGGCTGGGTAAGTCCCAAAGCGGCGAATTTGATCGATTGACGCTGCTGGATAGCGTCCTGGACGTCTACGGCGAAGTGCTGGCACGCCTTGCCACCCAGGGGGTCGAATGGGTTCAACTGGATGAGCCAGCGCTGGTGCAGGACTTGCCTCTTGCCTGGCAGCAGGCCTATGAGCGCGCCTATCACCGCTTGCAGTCCGCCCCCTTGAAGCTGATGGTGGCCAGTTACTTTGGTGGTCTGGGTGACAATCTGTCGGTGGCGACCCGGCTGCCGGTGGATGGGCTGCACATTGATGCCGTGCGCGCCCCTCAGCAGGTGGACAGCGTGATCGATCGACTGAGCCCTCACCAGGTGCTATCGGTGGGTTTTGTTGATGGTCGCAATATCTGGCGTGCCGACCTAGCGGCGCTGCGTGAGCGCCTATTGCCGCTCAAGGTTCGCCTGGGTAAGCGGCTCTGGCTGGCGCCAAGCTGTTCGCTGCTGCACGTGCCGGTGGATCTTGCCCAGGAGACAGACCTTGACGAGGCACTGGTCGGTTGGCTGGCCTTTGCCCGCCAGAAGCTCGACGAGGTGGTGTCTCTGTCCCGACTGGTTGATAACCGTGCCACCCACCTCGATGAGCAGCGTTTGAACGCCGCGACACAGGCGTTGGATGCCCGGCGTGAATCGGTCCGCATCCATCAGCCTGCCGTCAGTGCTCGCGTTGCCGCCATCACGGCCGAGGATAGCCAGCGTTACTCGCCCTATGCCGAGCGTGCGGTGGCGCAGCGGCGTGCCTTGAACCTGCCATTGTTGCCCACCACGACCATTGGCTCCTTCCCGCAAACCCCCGATATTCGAGCGGCGCGCCGCGACTTTAAAGCCGGGAAGCTAAGCCAGACCGACTACGACGCGCGTATGCGGGCAGATATCGCCTACGCGGTAGAGCGCCAGGAAACATTGGGTCTGGACGTGCCGGTACACGGCGAGGCCGAACGCAATGACATGGTGGAATACTTTGGTGAACAGCTGGAGGGCTTTGCCTTTACCCGCTTTGGCTGGGTGCAAAGCTACGGCTCGCGGTGCGTCAAACCGCCGATCATTTATGGTGACGTGACACGTCCTGCTGCCATGACCGTGCGCTGGAGCGAGTATGCGCAAACGCTGACCGACAAACCCATGAAAGGCATGCTGACTGGCCCAGTGACGATCCTGCAGTGGTCGTTTGTGCGCGATGATCAGCCGCGGGAGACCACCTGCCGTCAGATTGCGCTTGCGCTGCGTGACGAGGTGCAGGATCTGGAACGAGCCGGTATCCACATCATTCAAATTGATGAGCCGGCCCTGCGCGAAGGGTTGCCGCTGCGTCAGAATGAATGGCAGCGCTATCTGGACTGGGCGGTGACGTGTTTCCGGTTAAGTGCTTCAGGCGTCGACAACAGCACGCAGATCCACACCCATATGTGCTATTCGGAGTTTAATGACATTATCGGCGCGATTGCGGCGCTGGACGCCGACGTGATCACTATCGAAACGTCACGCTCGAACATGGAGTTGCTGGACGCCTTTCAGGACTTTGCCTATCCCAACGAGATCGGCCCGGGTGTCTACGATATCCATACGCCGAATATTCCCGACGTGGCGTGGATGGTCGAGTTGCTCGAAAAGGCGCTGGAAAAAATTCCCGCCGAGCGGCTGTGGGTCAATCCGGACTGCGGCCTGAAAACCCGTACCTGGGCCGAGGTAGAGCCGGCCCTTGCCAATATGGTCGAGGCTGCCCAACAGATACGCAAGCGCTATACGTAAACGCAATACGACAGCATATTTAACCCCGGCCTGGTGCCGGGGTTTTTGACGTAGTCAGCTTTTGCTGGCGTAGGCGTAAAGCAGG
The DNA here is from genome assembly GCA_020201095.1 of Halomonas sp. Classification (GTDB taxonomy): domain Bacteria; phylum Pseudomonadota; class Gammaproteobacteria; order Pseudomonadales; family Halomonadaceae; genus Vreelandella. The sequence continues at coordinate 43,973 of JAIVHM010000001.1, forward strand.
GTTTCCTGAGCGCTGATCGCATCCCCACTGCCGGGGTCTTGCAGGTGGTAGCTACCGTCGCTCTGCAATAGCCAGCTCTGGCAATTGTCGACCAGATACGTTTCCAGGTCCTTGCGTACTCGCGTGGCCAGCTTTTTATCCAACAGCGGAAAGCAGGTTTCCACCCGGTGGAACATGTTGCGCGACATGAAGTCGGCGCTTGAACACCAGATTTCCGGCTTGCCGTCGTTGTGGAAATGGAAAACCCGCGTGTGTTCCAGAAAACGGCCAATGATCGAGCGTACCCGGATATTGTTCGATACCCCCGGTAAGCCGGGTTTCAGGCAGCACATGCCGCGGATGATCAGGTCGCATTCGACACCTGCCTGGGAGGCGCGATAAAGCGCTTTGATCAGTTTCGGCTCGGTCAGCGAGTTGCACTTGATAATGATATGGGCTCGTTTGCCCTTGCGGGCGACCTGGGCTTCGCGGTCGATCATTTCCATGAGCCGCTCATGCAGGGTAAACGGCGCGTGGAGCAGGGTATCGATCTTGCGCGCGCGGCCCATGCCCGACAGTTGTTGGAATACCTTATGAACGTCGGCGCACAGCGCCTTGTTGGCGGTCAGCAAGCTATAGTCGGTATACAGCTTGGCGGTCTTTGAATGGTAGTTACCGGTGCCCAGGTGCGCGTAGTGGCGCAGTTCACCACGCTCGCGGCGCACGATATGCAGCATCTTGGCATGCGTCTTGTACGCCATGATGCCGTAAATCACGATGGCCCCGGCTTCCTGCAGGCGTGACGCCAGCTGTAAATTATCGGCTTCGTCGAAGCGCGCGCGCAGTTCGATCACCACGGTGACTTCTTTACCCTGGCTGGCAGCGTCCACCAGCGCGCTGACAATCGGCGAGTCAGACCCGGTGCGATAGAGCGTCTGTTTGATCGCCAGCACAGCCGGGTCGCGTGCGGCTTCGCTGAGCAGGTCTTCAATCGGCGAAAATGACTGGAAAGGGTGGTGCAGCAGCAGGTCCTGCTTGGCGATGGCATCAAACAGACTGCCGCCGCCCCTCAATGCTTTGGGAATGCCGGGCGTATAAGGGCGGTACAGCAGTTCTGGCCGGTCAACGTCACCCAGAACAGCCATCATCCGGGTCAGGTTGACCGGGCCTTGAACACGGTACAGGTCGCCAGCATCAAGACTGAACTGGCGCAGCAGGAAGTTAGTCAGGTCGTCGGGGCAGTTATCGGCCACTTCCAGGCGCACGCCGCTGCCGTAACGCCTAGCCAGCAGTTCGCCGCGCAGCGCGGAAGCCAGGTCGGAGACCTCCTCTGGGTCGACGCTCATATCGGCGTTGCGCGTCAGGCGGAACTGATAGCAGCCACGCACCCGCATGCCCGGGAACAACTCTTCGGCATGGGCGTGGATCATCGACGATAAGAAAACGTACTCGGTAAAACCCTCGCTGCAAAGATGTTTGGGGAGCGCCATGAGGCGAGGCAGCGAGCGGGGCGCAGGGAGAATCGCCATCCCCCCGGCGCGCCCAAAGGCATCCTTGCCCTCAAGCTCGACGATAAAGTTGAGACTCTTGTTCACCAACCGCGGAAAGGGGTGCGAGGGGTCTAACCCAATGGGGCTGATGACCGGCATGATGTCGTTGTTGAACAGCTCATGAACCCAGTCTTTTTGCGCCTTTGTCCATTGGTCGCGGCGGCGAAACCTCAGCCCCTGGGCCTCTAAAGCAGGCAACAGGGTATCGTTGAGGATTTGATACTGGCGGACGATTTGCGCGTGGGCGATGTCGGAAATTTCGCCCAGCACGGCCTTGGGCAGCCGCCCGTCGGCGCCCGTTGTATCGTCACCCAGGGCAATCTGGTGTTTGAGCCCGGCGACCCGAATCTCGAAGAATTCATCCATGTTGGATGAAAAAATAAGCAAGAACATCAACCGGTTGAGTAGCGGGTGCGCTTCGTCCAGCGCCTGCTCCAGCACACGAATATTGAACTGCAGATGGGATAGCTCGCGGTTGAAGTATAGCTGCGGGTCGTCCAGGTCGGTCTCGGGCAGCGCTTCGCGGGCCTGAACGCCCGTCGGTGTCCGGTTGATGCGAAGCGTGGACATGTCGCTATCGCTGCCGCCATGATCGTGAAGCGGGGAGGGCGAATTATCGGTGACCTGATCGTCCATGGTGACTGCCTCCGGCGTTAGTCATCTCTGAGCATATCATTGCCTGATATGCGTCTGTTAACGCAGTATGGCGGAGGAAGATGACAAAGACGTGTCACGGCATTGTCATCTTGGCGTTGCGGGCCTCAACCACATACGCTCAACGTGTATTCGCCAGTAGCCTGGCGGCGTCAAGGGCAAAGTAGCTCAGAATACCGTCGGCCCCGGCGCGCTTGAAGCACATCAGAGACTCCAAGATGACTGTGTCGGCATCCAGCCAGCCATTGTCGAAAGCGGCGCGATGCATCGCGTATTCGCCGCTCACCTGATAAGCGTAGGTAGGCACGCGTAACTCGCTTTTGACGCGTCTTACAACGTCCAGGTAAGGCATCCCTGGTTTGACCATGACCATGTCGGCGCCTTCGGCAAGGTCCATCGCTACCTCATGAAGGGCTTCGTCACTGTTGGCCGGGTCCATCTGGTAAGTTCGCTTGTCGGCTTTGCCCAGGTTAGCGGAGGAGCCCACGGCGTCGCGGAAGGGGCCGTAGTAATGCGATGCATACTTGGCACTGTAGGCCATGATGCGCACGTTGTGCAGATGCTCCTGTTCGAGCACCTGGCGAATAGCGCTGATACGCCCGTCCATCATGTCGGAGGGCGCAACGACATCGGCACCGGCTTCGGCATGGGAGAGCGCTTGTTTAAGCAGGGTGTCGACGGTGCGGTCGTTAAGCACGTAGCCATGCTCGTCGATAATGCCGTCCTGGCCGTGAATGGTGTAGGGGTCCAGGGCAACGTCGGTGATGATGCCCAGTTCCGGCAGCGCCTCTTTGAGTGCACGAACGCTGCGCTGAACGAGGCCGTTGGCGTTGTAGGCCTCTTCGGCGAACTCGGTTTTCTGTTCGCCGCCGACAACCGGGAACAGCGCAATCGCGGGAATGCCCAGTGCATAGGCGTCGCGTGCCTGCTCGATCAACAGGTCAATCGACAGCCGCTCCACGCCCGGCATGGAAGCAATAGCCTCGCGCTGCTGACTGCCCTCAAGCACGAAGACCGGCAGGATCAGGTCGCCAGGTGTCAGCGTTGATTCGCGCATTAAACGGCGGGAGAAGTCGTCGCGGCGCATGCGTCGCAGACGCGTCGCGGGAAAGTGACGAGGGGTAGGTGTACTCAACGGTATTCTCCACAAAAACTCGTAAATGAGGGTAACTGTCGACCTTGGCTGAGTATATCAGTCCTGACCCGTATCTAAAGCCGTCTTGTGGTGTGCTTAAAGACTGACTAAAGTGGCTCAAACGCTGCTGAACGAGCAGGCTCTGCACAAGGAGAAAAGCATGACCAAACAGGTAGCAGTGATTCTTGCTGGCTGCGGTGTATACGACGGGTCAGAAATTTACGAAACGACCCTGACTTTGCTGCGCTTGGACCAGCTAGGGATAGGATATCGTTGTTTTGCCCCGGATATCGAGCAGCACCATGTGGTAAATCACCTCACCCAGGAGGCCGACACGGACGAACGGCGTAACGTACTGATTGAGTCGGCGCGTCTGGCCCGCGGTGACGTCAGCCCACTTACGGACCTGGCAGCCGACGAGTTTGACGCGGTGATTGTGCCGGGTGGTTTTGGTGTCGCTAAAAATCTGTCGGATTTTGCCATGGCGGGAGACAGCATGCAGGTGCTGGAATCGTTCAGGGAAGTGCTGTCAGGCTTTCGCGAAGATGCCAAGCCGATCGGCCTGATCTGCATTGCCCCCGTGTTGGCAACGCGTCTATTGGGCGATGGGATTGCCGTGACGGTGGGTAATGATCCTGGCGTGTCGGGCGCCATTAGTGCCATGGGTGGCCTGCACCGCAGCTGTAGCGTCGAGGATATCGTGGTCGACCTGGAGCATCGTGTGGTCACGACGCCCGCTTACATGCTGGCAACGCGTATCAGTGAAGCTGCCACTGGCATCTTCAAGCTGGTTGACCGAATGGATGAAATGATGGACTGATGGCCCGCCCGCGCTCTGCCGGAAAGTTTTATAGACTGACAAGCCGCTGTTCTCGGACAGCGGCTTGTCGTTTGGGGGCTATTGCTCTTCAGATTCCTCGGCGGCTTTTTCGGCGCGCCGCTTGCCGAGCAGTCGGCCAAACAGCAGGCCAACCTCATAAAGCAGGTACATGGGAATGGCTAGCAGACTTTGCGAGATAACGTCGGGTGGCGTGAGTACCATGCCAACAACAAAGCACCCCAAAATGATATAGGGGCGCTTTTGGGAGAGGCTCTCGACCGTGGTGGCGCCGGACAAAATTAGCAGAAATGTGGCGACCGGGATTTCGAACGCCACGCCAAAGGCAAAGAACAGCTTGAGCACGAAGTTCAGATACTGATTGATATCCGTCATCACCGTGATGTTTTCCGGCCCTGCCTGGGTGAAAAACGCAAACAGCAACGGAAATACCACATAATACGCAAATGCGGCACCGGCATAGAACAGCACGATGCTGGACACCAGGATCGGAATCGCCAGCGCTTTCTCGTTATCGTAAAGCCCCGGCGCGATAAACGACCATGCTTGATGCAAAACGAAGGGAACCGCAATGAATAACGCGGTCACCAACGTCAGTTTAAACGGAGCAAGAAACGGTGAAGCCACTTCGGTCGCAATCATTTGCGACCCCGGGGGCAGCAGGGCCATCAACGGGTCTGCCACGAAAAGATAGATGTCGTTCGAGAACGCATAAAGCCCGAGGAAAATCACCAGAATCGCGATAACGGCCCGCATCAGCCGCGAGCGCAGCTCAATAAGGTGTTCGATTAATGGCGCTTGCTTCTGATCATGGTTGGGCTCCTGCGAATCATCAGACGTACTCATGGGTGCTTACTGTCCTTGGTAGATGACTCGGCGTCGGATGACGCGGGTGCTTTTTCGTGCACGGTTTCCAGTGCATCATCCAGGTGCGCGGCGGCACTGGCGGCGTGCTGTTCCGACGCCGTTGACGCATCGCGTGACGTCGGCGTTGGCTTTTCGGGGTCGTCGGCTATCCGTTCGACATCATGTTTGGCTTTGCGAAGGCTGTCATCGAGCTTTTTTTGCTGGTCGGAGAGCGTTTGACGCAGATCTTCCGCTTCGAGCTGGGCACTGATTTCACGCTGCATGCCCGAAACGGAGCGCTTGATCTTGCCGACCCACAGGCCGACCGTGCGCGCAGCGCGAGGCAGGCGTTCCGGGCCCAGTACCAAGAGCCCGACGACACCAATGACCAAAATTTCAAAAAAGCCAAAATCGAACATGGCTTATTTGCGCTCGTCGTGATGATCAGCTGCCTGCTTTTCTTTCTCTTCCGCTTGAACGTCGTAAGTGTTGCTGGCCTCATCGTGACGAACTTTCGCCTGGGTCTGGTCGTCGTCCTTCTTGTCGGCGTCTTTCTCGTCTTCATGGACGGCTTTCTTGAAGCCTTTTACTGCACCGCCCAGGTCGGTACCGACGTTGCGAAGCTTTTTCGTGCCGAAAACCAGGATGATGATGCCTAGTACAATCAGCAACTGCCAAATACTGATACCACCTAACATATGCGTGTCCTCGTGATGGAGCTATGTTGCAAAGCCTGAAGGCTATGGTTGGCGTGCCGCTTTTTCGTCGTGGCCGGAAATGCCGAAACGGCGCGCCAATTCGTTGAGTACATCCTGATGATCCAGTTCCAGATGCGACAGCATCACCAGGCTATGAAACCATAGGTCGGCAGTTTCAGCGACCACTGCCTGTCGCTCGTCAAAGCCGCCGTGTTCGGCGTCTTTGGCGGCGAGCAGTGTTTCGGTAGCTTCCTCGCCGAGTTTTTCGAGTATCTTGTTCAATCCCTTGTAATGCAAGGAGGCAACATACGAATCGTCTGGCGATGCGTGACGACGATGACGTAATACATCGGCGAGTGCGTCAAGCACAGGCGCATTATTGGGGGTGGAAGGCGTCGTGTCCATGGGGATCCTCAGGTTCTTGAACTATTGCCATACCAGCAGCAGCAGACCGATCGCGGCGGCGACAAGCACCGGCCATTGCTGGCTGCCTGCCCATTGGCTCAATGGTTGCCAGGCAAGTGCCAAGCCTACTATAACCAAGCCAATTCTCAGGCGATGCTGGCGTTTACCCTGACGAGCCATCTGCTGTTGCATGTTGCTGATGGCAGACGTTTGCTGTTGACGCTGGCGGTGCTCGTGCTCCATGCGGTGGAGCGCCTGATGCGCCAGTACCGGTAGCTCGGGTAGCTGGTGCGAAAGCTCCGGTGCCTGGCGTTTAAGCGAGCGCCACAGTCCGCCAACGCCTGCGCGTTCTTTCATCCACTGCTCAAGGAAGGGCTTTGCCGTGCTCCACAGATCCAGGTCAGGATAAAGCTGTCGGCCAAGCCCCTCAATGTTGAGTAGGGTTTTCTGCAGCAATACCAATTGAGGCTGAACTTCCATATTAAAGCGCCGCGCCGTCTGGAACAGCCCCAGCAGGACCTGGCCGAAGGATATATCTTTCAACGGTTTTTCCAGAATCGGTTCGCATACCGTGCGAATCGCTGCTGCAAACTCGTTGGCGCGGGTGTTTTCACCTACCCAGCCCGATTCAATGTGTAGGGCGGCGACTTCGTAATAATCCTGATGGAAAAACGCCAGCAGGTTGCGGGCCAGGTAATCCTGATCTTCCCGCGTCAGGCTGCCGACAATACCGCAGTCAATGGCAATATATTGCGGATCTTCCGGGTTATCGCAGTTGACGAAAATATTGCCAGGGTGCATGTCAGCATGGAAGAAATTGTCGCGAAACACTTGGGTAAAAAAGATTTCCACACCACGTTCGGCGAGTTTTTTCAGGTTGGTACCGTTGGCCTTGAGGGTGTGGATATCGGCGACGGGCACGCCGCGAATACGCTCCTGGACCATGACGTGGCGGCGTGTAAACGGCCAGTAGATAGTCGGCACAAACAGCAGCGGAGAGTCTTTAAAATTGCGCTTGAGCTGGGAAGTGTTAGCGGCTTCCTTATATAGATCAAGCTCATCAAAAAGCGTGGCCTCGTAGTCCCTGATGACTTCCACCGGGCGCAGACGACGCGCTTCGGGCACCATCGTGAGCAGCTTGGCCACCTGATACATCAACGCCATGTCCTGACGCATAATGCGGTCAATGCCGGGGCGAATAATTTTGACCACCACGTCTTCGCCGCTATGCAGCTCGGCAACGTGGACCTGAGCGATGGAAGCTGAGGCCAAAGGGGATGGGTCGAAGAACGCGAAGGCATCGCTTAGCGACATTTCGAGTTCTTTTTCCACCCGGGTAACGGCTTGCTCACCCGGAAAAGGTGGCACTTGGTCTTGCAAGCGCTTGAGTTCGTCGGCGATGTCTTCGGGCAGTAGGTCGCGTCGGGTGGAGAGCATCTGCCCGAATTTGATAAAGATTGGCCCCAGCGTTTCCAGCGCAATTCGCAGGCGCTCACCGCGCGAGCGCTGGCCGATGGGCATCAGGCGCAGCGGTGAGAACCACAGCAAAAAACGTAGCCACCAGGGGAGCCGATCAAGCGGCAGGAGGGTATCCAGGCGGTAGCGGGCAATCACCCAGCTGATGCGAAACAGCCGAAAACTCATTGGCGCGCTCCTGCTCGCAGCCGCCGGTCGAGGCGTTTGAAGCGGGCCTCCAGACGGTCAGTTGCCACCTCGAGCGCAGTCAACTGATCACGCAGTACATCTTGTTGTTGACGACCGGGCAGCAGGCGGGCTTCTTCAAATACGTACTCGGAGACATCCTGAACCAGTTCGTCCTTGGTACGCAGCCCCCAGTCAGCTGCCCGCCGTACGCCTTCAGCCAGCGAATGGGCAGGCGTATCTCCAAGCCAGCGCGCCAGTTCGTTTTCCCAGTCGAGATCCAGGTCTAGGAGCAGCGTGCGGGTAGCTTCGAGTAAATGCACCTGACCACGAATTGCAAGCTTGCCTTCAAACATTAATTGCTCGACCGACGCGCCGCCAAGCCAGGCTGACAAGGTTTCAGGGGTCAGTTCCACGACCGCATCAACGTGGTGATCATCAAGGTCGTCGGCGCGCAGCAGGTCAATCCCGGCGACATGATAATGAAGTACCAGGGCGAGCTGGGGGTGTTCGAAACGCACTAGCAGTCGGCTGCCCGAGAGCTGCGCAAGACGCGCGGGTGACGCCGGGTCACGGGCAAGCAGGGCGTTCAGCGTGCATTCACATCCGGCCAGTAACAAGGTCGGGGTTAGCAGCATGCTGACCTCTCGGTGGCTGGTGTCATAGCTTGATGCCGCGGTGCAGTGCCACGATACCGCCGGTTAAATTGGTGTATTCCACCCGCTCAAGACCTGCGTCTTCCATCATGCTTTTCAGCGTCTCCTGGTCGGGGTGCATACGAATCGATTCCGCCAGATAGCGGTAGCTTTCGCCGTCGCCTGCGACCCATTTGCCCATTTTGGGCAACAGGCGGAAAGAATATTCGTCGTAGGCTTTAGTGAGCAGCGGGTTGTTGGGCTTGGAAAACTCTAGCACCAGCAGGCGTCCGCCGGGTTTTAGCACCCGTGCCATGGAGCGTAGCGCGGCGTCCTTGTCGGTGACATTGCGCAGGCCAAAGGCGATGGTGATGCAATCAAAGCTGTTATCGGGAAACGGTAGGCATTCGGCGTTGGCCTGAACATACTCAACGTTGTTGCCCACGCCGTTGTCCATCAGCTTGTCGCGACCCACGTTGAGCATGGAGGCGTTGATGTCGGCGAGTACGACTTTGCCTCGTGGGCCGACCAGGCGTGAAAACTTAAGCGTCAGATCACCGGTGCCACCTGCGATATCGAGGACGTGGTGGCCCGGCCGAACGCCAGCACGCTCAATGGTGAGGCGCTTCCAGACACGATGAATGCCCATCGACATCAGGTCGTTCATGACGTCGTAGCGTGCGGCCACCGAGTGGAAAACATCGGCCACCCGAGAGGCTTTTTCGTCGACAGGAACTTCCTGATAACCAAAATCGGTCGTGCGTTTATCCGTGGGGCTCATGGGGCTTTAGCTCCCGAGTTCGAGGCGATGAGCGTCGACCCAGTGGTCGTCGCATTAATAAGCTAGACGACATTGTAGCCTTGTCCGCCCTGGCTTGTCTGCGTTTGCTCTGGGACGTTACGTCACAGCTGTTTGAACTGGATGCTGGCAGGCTCGCGGGAGGCCCCGGCCTCTTCGAGCCGTTGCAGGTAGTTTTCCCAGTAGGCCGTTTGATGCTGGGCCAGATCATAGAGATAGTTCCAGCTAAACAGTCCGCTGTCGTGACCGTCGTCAAAGTGCAGTTTGAGCGCGTAGTTGCCTGCCGGGGTGATGTTCTGCAGCCCCACGTCTTTTTTGCCGACCTGTAACACGGCAGTATCTCCGCCATGACCGCGCACCTCGGCCGAGGGTGAGTAAACGCGCAGCAGTTCCACCGGCAAACGGTAGCTTTCGCCATTGGCGTAGCCGAGTTCAAGCTCGCGGGTCGGCTTGTGATAGTGAACGCGGGTGGGAGTGGGAGCAGTCATGAAACACCTCAAAAGCGGCGGGGTGTCGGTGGCCAGTGGTGGCGCACTAAGGCTCGGCATCTCTGCCGAGCCGACAGGTTACAGAATATAGCGCGATAGGTCTTCGTCGACAGCTAACTCACCCAGTTGCGCGTTGACATAGTCAGCGTCGATCAATAGCGGACTTTCCATATCGCCACCCTTGAATGAGGCCTCTTCGAGCAGCCGCTCCATGACGGTATGCAGGCGCCGTGCGCCGATGTTTTCGGTGCCCTCGTTAACCTGCCAGGAGATTTCGGCGATGCGCTCAATACCATCCGGGGTAAACTCAACGTCGAGCCCTTCGGTGGCCAGCAAGGCCGTGTACTGCCGGGTCAGCGAAGCAGACGGCTCGGTCAGAATGCGTTTGAAGTCGCCCGGTGTCAGCGCATCCAGTTCAACGCGGATGGGCAGGCGGCCCTGAAGTTCTGGGATCAGATCCGACGGCCGCGACAGGTGGAAGGCCCCGGACGCGATAAACAGGATGTGGTCGGTCTTGACCATGCCGTACTTGGTCGAGACGGTCGACCCTTCGATCAGCGGGAGCAAGTCGCGCTGCACGCCCTCGCGAGAGACTTCGCCGCCGCTTGACTGGCCGCTGCCTTTGGCGACCTTGTCGATCTCATCCAGGAAGACGATACCGTGCTGCTCGACCGCTTCCACGGCGCGCGCCTTGATCTCTTCCTCGTTGACCAGCTTGCTGGCTTCTTCGTCGCGCAACAGGCCAAAGGCTTCCTTGACCTTGACGCGGCGTGTTTCACGCTTCTGCTGGCCCATGTTGGAAAACAGGCTCTGCAACTGGCTGGTCATCTCTTCCATGCCGGGGGGCGTCATGATGTCGATGCCCTGACCATGGGCGGAAATCTCGATATCGATTTCTTTGTCGTCCAGCTCCCCTTCGCGCAGCTTCTTGCGGAAGGTCTGACGGGTGCCGTTATCCTCACGCGGCTTGTCTTCCTGGCCGCGGGGCGGTGGCAGCAGCGCATCGAGAATGCGATCTTCAGCGGCGTCCTCGGCCCGGTGGCCCACTTCCTCTTTGGCGTGTTCGCGGACCATCTTGATGGCTGCTTCGATCAGGTCGCGAATGATCGATTCGACGTCGCGACCCACGTAGCCCACCTCGGTGAACTTGGTGGCCTCGACCTTGATAAACGGCGCGCGGGCCAGTTTTGCCAGGCGACGGGCAATCTCGGTTTTCCCCACGCCAGTGGGGCCGATCATCAGGATGTTCTTGGGCGTGACCTCCGGGCGCAGCTCATCGTCAAGCTGCATGCGGCGCCAGCGGTTGCGTAGCGCAATGGCGACGGCGCGTTTGGCATCCTGTTGACCAATAATATATTGATCTAGGGCGTGGACGATTTCGCGGGGTGTCATCTGGGTCATAAAGGGGCCTCAACGTTCGTTGGTGTTCAGCTCTTCAAGCGTGATGTGGTGATTGGTGAACACGCAGATGTCACCGGCGATAGCGAGGGATTTTTCGGTGATCTCTCGGGCGCCCAGTTCGGTATTTTCGAGCAGTGCCCGAGCGCTTGCCTGGGCATAGTTGCCGCCGGAGCCAATGGCGATGATGCCGCGCTCGGGCTCGACGACGTCACCGTTGCCGGTAATGATCAGCGAGGCGCTGTGGTCAGCCACGGCCAGCAGGGCTTCAAGGCGGCGCAGGGCGCGGTCGGTGCGCCAGTCTTTGGCGAGCTCGACAGCGGCTTTGGTGAGGTGGCCCTGGTACTTTTCAAGCTGGGCTTCAAAGCGCTCAAACAGCGTGAAAGCATCAGCGGTACCGCCTGCAAAACCCGCCAGCACCTTGCCCCGGTAGAGGCGGCGTACCTTGCTGGCATTGCCTTTCATCACGGTGTTGCCCAGTGATACCTGGCCGTCACCCGCCAGGGCGACTTGGTTTCCGCGACGCACGGATACGATGGTGGTCATGGAGGTAACTCCTTGAGGGGAGGCTGGCTCCCGATGACGATTGGGTCGATGCTCGACCTGATCAGTTCATAACAATTGGTGTAAGCAGTTCACAACAAAATGCGGGCGGTCGATAAAAAATCAACCGCCCGCACGTCATCAGGGAGTGAGTTTGTTAGTTTTGCAGCTGAATCAGCAGCGGCTCAATGCCTTGGGTGGTCATTAAATCCTGAGCGCGATTGAGCTCGCGGGTATCGTCGTAAGGGCCGACCTGAACACGGTGCCAGGTACTGCCATCCGCCTGAATTTCGCTGATTTGTGCCAGCAGGCTTAAGTTGCGTAGTCGCTGCTGTAGCTGCTCTGCGTCATCAAGCTCGCGGAACGAAGCGGCTTGCAGGACATAGCGCGCATCGTCTTCACTGGCTGCTTGCTGCGCGGTGGTAACCTGTTCTTCCGGACGCATATTGGCGGCGATCACCTGGGCGATAGGGTCGTCGACGGTGTCGTCATCGTCATCGCTTGCGGCGCTATCTGCTTCCGGGGCTGTCGGCGTCTCAACCGTTGAAGAAGGCGCTACTCCAGGCGCAATCACCTCGGTTTCAGGTAGCAGGGTGTAAAACTCAAATGTCGGCATAGAGGGCTCAGATGAGTCTTCGGTTTCCCGTGCGGCCTCGCGCGCTTCGCGCTCTTCAGCGCTTGATTCAGACGTCGTTTGGGTGGCATCGTCCGGCCTGTCCTGCCAGGGGGCCGTGCCATGCTGGTGTTGAGCCAGAAAGAAACCGGCCGCCACACCCACTAAGCCCCATAGCCAGCCAGGCAGGCGGAACCCGCCGCCTGAGCGGCTGGTTGATTTGCGCTGACTGGTGGCACCGCGGCGGGTGGGCTTTTTGCGCGGGCTTGCCATGAGTTACATCTCCTCGGGGGCGCTGACCCCCATCAAATCCAAGCCGTTGCGCAGCACCTGGCGGGTGGCAAGGCCCAGCGCCAGGCGCGTATTGCGTAAGGTGTCGTCTTCGACCATGACCTTAACGGCGTTATAGCAGGTGTGAAAATCGCCCGCGAGGTCAAGCAGGTATTGGGCGACCTGCTGCGGTTCGCGGTTGTGGGTGGCGTTTTCGATGACTTCCGGGTAGCGGGCCAGGCGATTAAGTACAGCGCGTTCCTGGTCGCTGTCCAGCAGGGCCAGATTGCCCATGGCAAGGTCATGATCGAAGGGCTGTCCCGCCGCTTCGGCCTTGCGCAGCATGCTGCACACCCGGGCGTGGGCGTACTGGATATAGTACACCGGGTTGTCGTTGGACTGGGAGCGTGCCAGGTCAATATCGAAGGTCAGTTGCGAGTCGGCCCGGCGGGCGGCCAGGAAGAAGCGCGTGGCGTCGCGGCCCACTTCGTCGATCAGGTCGCGGATGGTGACGTAGCTTCCTGCGCGCTTGGAGAGTTTTACCTCCACGCCGGAGCGAGTCACCATCACCATCTGGTGCAGCACGTAGTCCGGCCACCCCTTGGGGATGCCGACATTCAGCGCCTGTAGACCGGCGCGTACCCGGGTTATCGTCGAGTGGTGGTCGGCCCCTTGCTCGTTGATTACCGTTGTGAAACCGCGCTGCCACTTGTCGAGGTGGTAGGCCACGTCGGGCAGGAAGTAGGTGTAGCCGCCTTCCTGCTTGCGCATCACGCGGTCCTTGTCGTCGCCGAAGTCGGTGGTGCGCAGCCACATGGCGCCGTCTTCTTCATAGGTATGGCCCGCGGCAATGAGTTTTTCAACCGTGGCGTCCACCTTGCCGTCGCCATACAGCGAAGACTCTAGAAAGTACACGTCAAACTCGACGCCGAAGGCCTTCAGGTCGAGATCCTGCTCACGGCGTAGCCAGGCCACGGCAAAGGCTTGAATCGCGTCAAGGTCGTCGGCGTTGGCATTGGCGGTGACCTTGCGATCATCGGCGCTTACCGTTTTGCCTGCCATAAAGTCCTTGGCGACATCCAAGATGTATTCGCCGCGATAGCCGTCTTCCGGCCAGCTGGGGTCATCAGGGCCCAGACCTTTGGCGCGCGCCTGTACCGAGCCTGCCAGGTTGGCAATTTGCGCGCCCGCGTCGTTGTAGTAGAACTCGCGAGTCACGTCGTAGCCGCTTGCGTCAAGCAGGCGGCACAGACAATCGCCGATTGCAGCGCCACGGCCATGGCCCACGTGCAGTGGTCCGGTGGGGTTGGCGGATACAAACTCGACCTGCACTTTCTCGCCCTTGCCGATCAGGCTGCGGCCAAAGGCATCGCCGCTGTCGAGCACCTGGGCGACAATTTGCGCGGCGGCGTCGGAGGCAGCAAAGAAGTTGATGAACCCGGGGCCGGCAATCTCGGTTTTCTGGATGGCGTTGCTCGGCGGCAGCGCCGCGACCAGGGCATCAGCCAGTTCGCGGGGTTTCATGCTGGCTGGCTTGGCCAGCATCAGCGCCAGGTTAGTGGCGTAGTCACCGTGGGCCTTGTCCTTGGTGGGGTCCACTTTGATGGTGGGCGCTAGGTCAGCGGGCAGCACGCCTTGGTGCTTGAGCGCGGAAACCGCGCCGTCGAGCAGTGAACTAATCGTGTCTTTCATTTAAGCATCCGGGTGTTATCAGTGGCGGCGTGGGCATGCACGCGTCGCTATTCAGCGGCAAGGTGCCCTATTATCGGCAATTGAGCCGCAGTTTCAAAGCGGTGTGTACGCTTGCTTCTAGGACAGGCTTTGCGGATCGATATCAATCGACCAGCGAACCCGGCGTGCATCGCGGTTGGCTTCAAGCCATTGGGCCAGCCAACTGGCGGCGGCGTGGAGCTGGCTGCGTTTATCCGCGGTCAATATGACCTGCAGGTGGTAACGGTTCTGGCGGCGCTCCATGGGGGCGGGCACGGGCCCCAGGCAGCGTGCTGGTGTGTCGCTGTTGGACAGCCACTGGCGCAGGGCCTGGGCGGCCTGCTGGGCCAGGCCAAGAGCCGCTTCCTCTTTGGGGCTTTCGATGCGCATTAGTGCCATAAAGCAAAACGGCGGCAGTTGGGCGAGGCGGCGCTCTTCCAGCAAGTTGCGCGCCAGTGTGCCATAGCCGTGTTGAGCAAGCTGGCCGATGTGCGGGTCGTCGGGATGCAGGGTTTGCACCAGAACCCGACCGGGGTGGGCCGCGCGACCGGCGCGACCGGCGACTTGCTCGAGCAGCTGGGCGCTATGTTCCAGGGCGCGGAAATCTGCCGCGTAGAGTCCGCCATCGGCATTGACCACCACCACCAGCGTGACATGGGGAAGATGATGGCCTTTGGCGAGCATTTGTGTGCCCACCAGCAGGCAGGGCTCGCCGCGCTGTATCTCCTTGAGCATCTGCTCGAAGCTGTCCTTTTTCCGCGTGCTGTCGCGGTCGATGCGCTGCACCGTGGTCTTGGGGAACAGGCTTTGCAGGGTCTCTTCGGTGCGTTCCGTGCCGCTGCCCAGAGCGCGTAAATCGCCACTGCCACATTCCGGGCAGGCGTCCGGCAGGGCGCGGCGGCTGTCACAGTGGTGACAGGCAAGCAGCGGCGGCTGGCGGTGTAGAGTCATACGGGCATCGCACTGGCCGCACTCAGCGAGCCACCCGCAGCTGTGGCAGGCCAGAGTCGGCGCAAAGCCTCGCCGGTTGATAAAAATCAGAACCTGCTTGCCCGCGGCCAGGGTGTTTTTGATGGCAGTGAGGGAAGCCGGTAACAGCCCGCCCTGGCGGCGTTGGTGGCGCATATCCACCAACTCGAGCTTGGCGGGCGGGTGACGGCTGGGGCGCTGGGTCAAACGCAAGTGTCGGTAAGCCCCCGTCAGCGCCTGCTGCAGACTTTCCAGCGACGGTGTGGCGCTACCCAATAATAAGGGTATTTTATGACGATGTGCGCGGGCAACGGCTAAGTCCCGAGCGTGATAACGCAGGCCGTCCTGCTGTTTGTAGGAGCCGTCATGTTCTTCATCGACGATGATCGCACCGGGGTTGGCGAGTGGGGTGAAAATCGCCGAGCGGGTGCCGATGATGATCAGCGCCCGCCCGCTGGCAGCAGCCTCCCAGACGTCCAGGCGCTCGGGGTCGGTAAGCCCTGAGTGCAATGCCACGACCGGCACTCGAAAGCGGCTTTTGAAGCGTGCCAGCGTCTGTGGGGTCAGGCCAATTTCGGGCACCAGTACGAGTGACTGCTTGCCTTTGGCCGCCACGGCCTCGATCAGTTGCAGGTAAACTTCGGTCTTGCCGCTGCCGGTGACGCCCTCGAGTAAACAAGGATGGTAGCCATCGAGTTTTTCATGCAGGGCGGCCAGCGCCGTCGCTTGTTCACGGTTAAGCGGCAGCGCAGGGCTCGCCAGTAGGCTACCGCCGGGGGGTGTTGGTGCGGTGAGGGTAATGTCTTGCGCCTCGGCCAGGCCCTTTTTTTCCAGCGCGAGCAACTGGTCGCGGCTAAACCCGTGCGCATTGACCGCGCGCCCCGGCAATCCGTGGGGATGCTGTTGCAGCAGCGCGTGTAATGCCGCCTGTTTCGGGGCGCGGCTCAAGCGGTCATCGTCTGATGCGCCCGTCGCCCGCCAGAGTGTTTGCGTACGTCCGGCCATGGGGTGGCCCTGACGCAGC
>JAIVHM010000268.1 GCA_020201095.1 Halomonas sp.
CCTACTCACCGGCGCCTGTGGTCACGCCGGATGTCGACCAGCGCATTATGCAGCAGGTGATACTGCCCACGGTCAAGGGAATGGCCGCTGAAGGCCATGCCTACAGCGGTTTTCTCTATGCTGGCCTGATGATCGATGCCCAGGGTAATCCCAAGGTGATCGAATACAACTGCCGCTTTGGCGACCCAGAAACCCAGCCGATCATGCTGCGTTTGACCTCTGATTTTGCCGCGCTGTGCCTTGCCGGTGCACAAGGCAATCTTGCCGGTCAGCGCTGCGAATGGGACCCCCGTGCGGCCGTCGGCGTCGTGCTGGCCGCCGGTGGTTACCCGGGTAGCTATCGTAAGGGCGATGTGATTCACGGCATTGCCAATGCCGAGCGTCATGGCTGCAAGGTATTTCATGCCGGTACCCAACAAAACGACCAGGGCGATGTCCTAACAGCAGGCGGCCGCGTGCTGTGCGTTACGGCTTTGGGCGAAAGTGTTTCCCAGGCTCAACAGGCGGCGTACCGGGGCGTCGATGAAATTCATTGGGAAGACGTTATCTGCCGTCGCGACATCGCTTACCGTGCGATTGCCCGGGAAGGTTGACGCTTCGATAGTCACACGGGCATCCTGCCGCGATTGCCGAACACAACAAGGATAACTGGATGGAACGGGTTCAACTCGATTTTCCCGATGCAGCGATCATTCATCGCCATTCGCTAAGCGTCCGCATCACGGATATGAACTACGGTCGCCACCTCGGCCACGATGCGCTGGTATCGCTGCTTCATGAGGCGCGCATCCAGGCATTTGCCGCCCTCGACTTGCCTGAATGGGACATGCAAGGCTACCCAAGCGTGGTCGCGGATCTGGCGGTGCAATACCAAAGCGAAGCGCGCTGGCCGGACGCCCTGGTGGTTGAAACCGCCGTTCCTTCCCCTGAAGGTAAGGCGCTAACGGTCTATCAGCGCATTGCGCACGCCGGGAGCGGCAAGACAGTGGCGACTGCGCGTATCAATCAACTGCTGATTGACATGGCGTCGGGGCGCCCGGTGACGATCCCCGAGGCGGTCGTGCAAGCATTAGCGCAAGCAAGAGGCACCTGATCGATGTCCCGTGAATACCCGATTATCGCCATTACTGGCTCGTCAGGCGCCGGCACCACCACCGTGCGGCGCAGTTTTGAGCGCATGTTCCTGCGTGAAGACGTGCACGCCGCCATGGTCGACGGTGACGCCTTCCACCGCTATTCCCGCAATGAATTGCATCGCATGTTTCGCGAAGAGCCTGAGCGCAAAAACGAGCTGTCGCACTTTGCCGTTGAAGCGAACCTGCTGGATCGCCTTGAAGGCATGTTTATTGAGTACGGCGAGCATGGCACGGGGACATTTCGGCACTATATTCACGCCGAAGATAAACAGAAAATTGAGGCGGGGCACAAGGTAGGCACCTTCACAGAATGGCAGTCGCTTCCTTGCGGCACCGATTTACTGTTTTACGAAGGCCTGCATGGCGGCCTAGTGACGGAAGAATATGACATTGCCCGCCACGTTGACCTGCTGGTAGGCGTAGCACCGACCATGAATCTGGAATGGATCCAGAAAATCGATCGTGACACCAAGATGCGCGGTTACTCCCAGGAAGCGGTCATCGACACCATTCTTGGCCGTATGGATGACTATGTGCGCTATATCCAGCCCCAGTTTTCGCGCACCCATATTAACTTCCAGCGCGTGCCCACGGTCGATACCTCAAACCCCTTTGAGGTGCAGGATATTCCCACCGATGCGGAGTCCTTCGTGGTGATTCGCTTCCGCGACCCCTCCACGGTGGACTTTCCCTGGCTGCTGGCGATGATCAAGGATTCGTTCATGACTCGGCCCCACACCCTGGTGGTGCCGGGTGCGCGGATGTCGCTGGCCATGGAGCTTATCCTGGCGCCGTTGGTACGTCACTTGTTGTCACAGCGGCGTTTTCGTTAGGCTCAAAGGTATTCACTTACCTTTGTTGCCAGGTCACGATCACTGAGGAGCTTTTATGGACTGTCTGTTTTGTAAAATCATCAATCGCGAAATTCCTGCGGATATTGTCTATGAAGACGAACACGTACTGGCGTTTAACGACATCAGCCCCCAGGCGCCCACGCATCAATTGATTATCCCCAAAAAGCACATCGCCACGCTCAACGATATACAGGATGATGATCTGGCGACCGTCGGGCGGTTGCAATACACCGCGGCGAAGCTCGCCCAAGAGCAGGGCTTTGCCGACGATGGCTACCGTGTGGTCATGAACTGCAACGAAATGGGCGGCCAAACGGTCTATCATATCCACATGCACTTGCTCGGCGGGCGTCAGTTTACCTGGCCCGCCGGGTAAGTCGCGGCCACGCAAGACCTACGGCCAAGGAGAGAGCCATGAGGCGTCCCCATTCTGATCAATGGATCTATCAGTTTGACCGTGCGCTGCGCACCCTGGCGCCGCCCATAGCGAACTCCCAAGCGCTTGTGCCGGTGTCGCCAGGCGATGATGCCCTGACCGCCTTTGAGGCCTACCACGCGGCAGGCATAATGCGCGTCAACCATACCGGCGAAGTATGCCTGCAGGGGCTTTACCAAGGGCAGCGGCTGTTTGCCCAGCGCCCGGATGCCAGCGCACAAATGCAGCAGTCAGCGACCAATGATTTAGGCCACCTTGCCTTGTGTAGCCAGCGGCTGCGGCAATTGGATGGCCGTACAAGCCTGCTTGCCCCGTGTTTCTATATGGCCTCGCTGAGTATTGGCGCCACCACGGGCGGGCTGAGCGAACGCCTTGGCCTAGGGC
>JAIVHM010000020.1 GCA_020201095.1 Halomonas sp.
GGCCTGTGGGACGACGACTGGGGCCTGGAAATTACCGAAAGCATCTTGATCACCGAAGACGGCTGCGAAACCCTGGCCAATTTTCCGCGCCAGCTGTTTGTTAAGTAAAAGGAAGACACCATGACGATACCCTCCAGCCAACAGCGGCCCAGCCCGATTTCGGCCACCGTGGATTTTGACGCCGACGGCGTGCAGCACGGTTTTTTAAAGCTGCCCATCTCCACTGACGAATCGGCCTGGGGCGCGGTGATGATCCCGGTCACCGTGGTCAAAAACGGTGTCGGCCCCACGGCGCTGCTGACCGGTGGCAACCATGGCGATGAGTATGAAGGCATTACTTCGCTGTTGAAGCTGTCTTCAACGCTGAAAGCGGAGGACGTCACCGGGCGAGTGATTATCGTACCGTGCATGAATACCCCGGCCGTCATGGCAGGCAAGCGCACCTCGCCGATGGATAAAGGCAACCTTAACCGCAGCTTTCCGGGTGACCCCAATGGCGGCGTCACCTCACAAATTGCCGACTACTTCACCCGCGTTCTGGTGCCGATGAGCGATGTGGTGCTCGACCTGCACTCCGGTGGCAGCACGCTGGATATCCTGCCCTTTGGTGCTTCCCACGTGCTGGACGACAAAGGCCAGCAGCAGGCGGCCCTTGAAGGCGCGAAAGCCTTCGGCGCTCCCTACGCCATGGTGATGTTTGAGCTGGATGCCGAGAAACTCTTCGATACCGCCTGCGAACGCCAGGGCAAGGTATTTGTCGCCACCGAACTTGGCGGCGGCGGCACCTCCACCCCGGAGAGCATCGCCATTACGCAACGCGGCGTGCGCAACTTCCTGATCCACTACGGCCTGGTGAAGGGCGAGGTGGAAATGCCCGCGGCCGGGCAGGTCTATCTAGATATGCCCGATGCCAGCTGCTACGTACAGAGCCAGCACTCAGGCGTGTTGGAGCTATTGGTGGCGCTAGGTGACGAGGTGGCAAAAGGCCAGACCCTTGCCTACGTCTACGACATGACCCGCAGCGGCACCGAGCCGGTCGCTTACAAAGCGGAGCGCGACGGCATTCTGATGGCCCGCCGCGCGCCCTCGCTGATCAATATGGGGGACACCCTGGCGGTGATTGCCGATGTCGTTGAGCGCCTGGAGGCGTAACATTCACCGTGATGAAACTTGACCGTTACGATCTGAAAATCCTCGATATCCTCTCCCGCGATGGACGAATCACCAAGTCTAAGCTGGCCGATGCGATCAACCTCTCGGTCAGTCCCTGCTGGGAGCGGGTAAAGCGGCTGGAAAATGCCGGCGTCATTCAGGGCTACAGCGCGCGCATTGACGCCGACGTGCTGGTACCCCGCAACCCTGTCTGGGTACAAATCGAGCTTAAGCAGCACAATGCCGAAAGCTTTACCCGCTTTGAAGATCTAGTCATGCAAACCTCGGAAGTCACCGAGTGCGTGGCGGTGGGAGGAGGCGTCGATTACCTGGTCAAGTTCGAGGCACGCACCATCGATAGCTACCAGCGCCTGATGGACAAGTGGCTGGTCTCGGATGCGGGGATCGAACGCTACTTTACTTACATCGTGACGAAGACTGTCAAGCGGGAGCCTATCGGCATAGAC
Source organism: Halomonas sp. (assembly GCA_020201095.1). GTDB lineage: Bacteria > Pseudomonadota > Gammaproteobacteria > Pseudomonadales > Halomonadaceae > Vreelandella. Next base: position 1,620 of record JAIVHM010000020.1, read on the forward strand.
ATTGACGTATAGTGCGTCAAAAAATTGAAATATTGATATTGCTAGACGCGTGGTCAACGCCAATTCAGCGTTTCGTTGGCTTACTATACGATAAGTAACACTCATTCATTCGCCTAATGGAATATTCGCACCTGAATCATTGAGCGATATCATCGAACCAAGACCAAATAACCCGTTCGCCTAACGCAGAGAGAACCCGATGTCTTATTTCACCATTGCTGGTGTCCAAATGCATGCCCTGCACCACGGCGATAATACCGAAGCCATGCGCCATCGAGTCGACGCACTGATGACCCGCTTCCCTCAGGTTCAGATGGTGCTGTTTAGTGAATTAATGCCGATGGGGGCTTCACCCCTCCATGCGCAACCCTTACCCAGTGATACTGAGGCAATGTTTTGCCAACTGGCATTACAGCACAGCATCTGGTTGATACCCGGTTCCATGTTTGAGCAGGTTGGCGAGCACATTTACAACACCTCCGTGGTGATTAACCCCTTGGGCCAGGTGGTGGCGCGATACCGCAAAATGTTCCCGTTTCGTCCCTTCGAAGCTGGTGTTGAAAGCGGCAGCGAATTTGTCGTCTTTGACGTTCCAAACGTAGGTCGCTTTGGGATTTCGATTTGCTACGACATGTGGTTCCCGGAGACAACTCGTACGTTGGCCGCCATGGGCGCCGAGGTCATTCTGCATCCCACCATGACCGATACCATTGATCGGGACCTGGAGCTTTCCATCGCCCGCACCAACGCGGCGCTTAACCAGTGTTACTTCTTTGATATTAACGGCGCTGGCGCCTTGGGTAACGGCCGCTCGATTGTGGTCGGGCCTTCTGGTGACGTCATTCATCAGTCAGGCGTTGGTGAGCAAGTGATCCCCATCGAGATTGATCTGAACCGGGTAAGACGCGAACGCGAGAGAGGCTTGCACAGCCTTGGTCAGCCGCTAAAGAGCTTCCGCGATCGCAAGGTGAATTTCTCGCTCTATGCCAACGAGGGCGGCTCTTCACCTTTTCTGGATACCTTAGGACCGCTGGTCAAGCCCGTGCGCGCTGATCTTGAGACGCCCCCGGACCATTAATTCCGGCAATGGCCGAGAAAAGGAGACCATCGATGAGATTCCTGTTGGATATGTTGCGCCGACTATTGCAACCCGCGCAGAACAATAAGGTCGGTGACCCGTCGTCCTCACAGACGATGTCTGATAACACGCGCACTCCTTCCGCCACTCAGGGAGCATCAACCATGAGCAAGATCACATCCATTGCCGATGTTCGTCGTCACTTTCGCAATAATCAGGAACCGATTTACTTCATTTCGGCGACCAACTTCAATTTATTGGGGATTGGCGACTGGGTGAGCAATTTTCGCCATATCAACTATATAGATTGCTTTGAGGGTCAGCAGCGCAACGTCTTTGTGCCCAAAGAAAAATTCCCGCGTGATTTCGAAGGCATTGAAGACATTAACAATTACCTGCTTGAACACAAGGAAGTGATCGACTTTCTTCAGTCGCGATCTACTGGTGATAAAGCCGGTACGGCCGCTTTCCTGATGTTTGATGAACACACCGAAGAGATCTGCCAGCAACTGGGGCTCAAGATTGCCTTCCCCCCGGCGAATTTACGTCAACGCATGGATAACAAGATCGAGACGGTGCGCATCGGCAATAAAGCAGGTGTGCCAAGTGTCCCCAACGTCCTGGCGAAAGTCGGCAGCTACCAGGAGCTTTGTGAGGTCAGCAAGGAGCTTGGTAGTGACTTGGTGGTGCAGACCGCGTTTGGCGACTCGGGCCATACCACTTTCTTCATTGCCAATGAAGAAGACTATTACAAGCACGCCGAAGAGATTGAGGCCGAGCCCGAAGTCAAGATCATGAAGCGGATCAATTGCCGGGGATCGGCAATTGAAGCTTGCGCCACGCGCTGTGGCACCGTCGTTGGCCCCTTGATGACAGAGCTTGTCGGGTTCAAGACATTAACGCCCTACAAAGGCGGCTGGTGCGGCAACGAGATGTTTTCTGGCGCCTTCACCCAGGAAGTTCGCGACAAAGCGCGCGACTACACCTTCCAATTTGGTGAGGCACTTCGCGAAGAAGGGTATCGTGGCTATTTCGAGCTCGACTTCCTGATCGACATGGAAACCGACGACGTCTACCTGGGTGAGCTCAATCCGCGTGTCACCGGCGCCAGTTCGCTGACTAACGTGGCGGCGTTTGCCCACTCTGATATCCCGCTGTTTCTTTTCCACTTGCTGGAGTTTTCAGACCTCGACTTCGATCTTGATATTGATGAAATCAACGAGCGCTGGGCGCATCCCGAGAGCGTTGATAGCTGGAGCCAGTTGGTGATCAAACACACCGATGAGAGCGTCGATCTGCTTACCCAGGCCCCCAAGACGGGCGTATGGCGTATGAGCGACGACGGCAGCATCAATTATGATCACTACAGCTACCATCCGCACGCTGCTGAAAATGAGCAGGAGGCCTTCTTTATGCGCATTAGTGGGGCTGGTGACTTCCGCTACGAAGGCGCCGATCTTGGCATTCTGATCACCCGTGGACGCTTGATGGACGACGATTTCAATCTTAATGAGCGAGCGAAGGCCTGGATCGAAGCCATTCGCGGTGAATATGCTGGTCAAGCGCTGCAAGATCCTGTGGTGGAGGGAGTTGCTGTCAGCCATGCGATTGGCGGTGGTAACTTCAAAATTCTGTGAGTATGGACGGCAATCTGTCTGCAGGCCCTGCACCCGGAGTTGAGCCGGAAAAGGCACTGACGTTTCGCACCGTTCATGAAGAGCAGGCGGGCCCCAAGTGGCAATCGTTGTTCGATTACCATTGGCCCGCTTATGAACCCTGGTATCTGTCCGAAGGTGAACGCGAACGGCCCTCCTATCTGGAGTGCTACAACGCCTTGCGCCATTACATGCCGGAGTTGCTCGATACCTATCGCACCTTGTGTGCGCTGACCGGTGGGGGCGATCTGGCATCGCGGCTACTCAGTCTGTATAGGCCGCCACCCTACATTACGGGCTGCTCTCAGGCGGTGCTGGCAAGGCCACCTTCCACCGTGCTGGCGCGCAACTATGATTATCCGCCGGAACTTTGCGAGGGCACGATTCTCTACACCCGTTGGAATCAGCGCCGCGTGATTGCCATGTCGGACTGTCTTTGGGGCGTGCTGGATGGGATGAACGATTCGGGGCTTGCCGTTTCCCTGGCTTTCGGTGGGCGCAAGGTCGTAGGGGATGGCTTCGGCGCGCCGATCATCCTGCGCTATATCCTTGAGTTCTGCGATACGGTGCCAGAGGCGGCGGCTGTGCTGGAGCGTGTGCCCACGCATATGGCCTACAACATTACCGTGACGGACGCCAGTGGGCGCTATGTTACGGCGATGATTGCACCAGACCGCCGCGCCAGTATCCGCCGCGTTGCGGTTGCCACCAACCATCAAAAGAAAATCGAATGGTATGCCCATGCGCTGGCCTCGGAAACGCTGATTCGCGAGCGTCAGCTTTCGATTTTGGTGGATGACGATGAGACCACGATTGAGCGTCTGATTGCGGCTTTTTCCGCTCCCCCTTTGTTTCGCCACGACTATCCGCGCGGTCTTGGAACGGTGTATACCTCGGTGTATTACCCTAAGGAGGGACTCGTTGAATTTCGTTGGCCTGGCCGGGTGCTGGATTTGAGTTTCGATAAATTTTGTGAACAACAACTTATAGTGCGTTACGGCTCACGAGGGCCACAAAGCTGATTAACTCGTCGCCGACGCGAATGCGTTTCTCGATAAATACCGACAAAGGATGGGTGTCGTCATGCCAGAAAGTAATCCTACCGAAACGTCTTACACCGCCTTGGGTTTTTATCACAAAATCTCCCAACTGCGTGCCGATACCTGGAATGCACTTAAACGTGACCTGGGTATTTTGACGCGGCTTGACGATGAGAGCCGCGCCAAGAACCTGATCAAGGCGGTCGATGTTAAGCTGACTCGCCTGGAGATCATTGAGGATTATCATGCCTTTCCCTCCAAGGAAGACTTCCGACATCTGTGGACGCTCTTCAATCGAGGTGAATACGCACTGCTGGATAAAGTCGTAAAACGGCTGGTGAGGGCGTTGATCAGCGAATCCTATCGCCGTCGCCATGTTGATCTCTCCGAGACGGATGCTGGGGCTGAGGACATGGAGGCGCTCGATGCGCTCAATCAGCTCCGTCGCGGTCACCCGGCTTCCAACAGTTCGGCACAGCCTTATTTCGAGCTATTGGTCGTCGACAACCTGTCTAATCAGGAAGAGGAGGTGGTTCGCGAAGCGTTTCATAATATGCGCCGCCCCGAAGACCGCTTTGTCTACGACGTGGTGACGGTCAAGAGCTTTGAGGATGCCCTGATTGCCGTCCTGGTCAATCCCAATATTCAGGCTTGCCTGATCCGCTACGAGTTCCCCTACAAGTCAAAGTACAACCTCAGTGCCCTGCGTAATTATTTGGAAGGCCTGTCGGAAAAGCAGTTGGAATATCAGACCGAAGCCGAGCGCAGTATTTTGCTGAGCTCGATGATCCATGAACTGCGCCCGGAGATTGATCAGTTTCTGGTGACCAGTGGTGATGTCGAGGCCACGGCGAGCAAAGACATTCAGCATTTCAACCGCATTTTCTATCGTGAAACGGATTATATTGAGCAGCACCACACCATCCTGCGCGCGATCGATAACCGTTACCGCACCCCCTTCTTTGATGCCTTGCGTGAATACAGTAAAAAACCCACGGGGGTGTTTCACGCCATGCCCATTTCCAGAGGTAAATCGGTGACCCGCTCCCATTGGGCAGGTCACATGATCGACTTCTACGGTATCAATATATTTCTGGCTGAAACCTCGGCGACATCCGGCGGACTCGACTCTCTACTACAACCCTTCGGGCCGATTAAAAAGGCGCAAGAGTATGCTGCCCGGGCCTTTGGGGCGCGTAGCAGTTTCTTTGTCACCAACGGCACCTCAACCGCCAACAAGATCGTGGTGCAAGCCCTCGTCAAACCGCGGGACATCGTGCTCATCGACCGTGACTGCCACAAGTCCCACCACTACGGCATGGTATTGGCCGGGGCGCATGTCAGTTATCTGGACTCCTATCCACTCGATGACTATTCCATGTATGGCGCGGTACCGCTGCGTGAAATCAAGAAGACACTGCTCACCTACAAGCGTGCTGGCCAGTTGCATAAGGTCAAGATGTTATTGCTGACCAACTGCACCTTCGACGGCATTGTGTACAACGTGCGCCGCGTCATGGAAGAGTGTTTAGCGATCAAACCGGATCTGGTCTTTCTCTGGGACGAAGCCTGGTTCGCCTTCGCTGGCTTCAACCCCACTTATCGGCCGCGTACCGCGATGAACGCGGCAAGCACCTTGCGCAATCGTTATCGCAGCGAAAGTTATCGCGAAGAATATGCGGCGTGGAAAGCTGAGTTCGACAAGCTCGACCCAGAAGATGATGCCACCTGGCTCGATCAGCGGCTGATGCCCGACCCGGAGGAGGTACGCATTCGTACCTATGCCACTCACTCGACGCACAAAACGCTAACCTCGTTGCGACAAGGCTCGATGATTCACGTCTGGGATCAGGATTTTCGCCAGAAAGTGGAAGCCTCCTTCCACGAGGCATATATGACGCATACCTCGACCTCACCCAATTACCAGATTGTGGCGTCGTTGGATGTCGGACGCATGCAGGCGGAAATGGAAGGTTTCGAGCTGGTGCATGCCCAGGTTGAAACGGCGCTGTCACTCCGGGAACAGCTTTATACGCACCCGTTACTGCAAAAGTATTTCCGCGTACTAAAAAACAGCGACATGGTGCCGGAAGCTTATCGTGAGTCAGGTGTCGAGTCCTATTACGACCCGATAACCGGTTGGAACAAAATGGAGGAGGCCTGGGCACGCGACGAGTTTGTCGTTGACCCCTCCCGCGTGACCATCGCCATCGGCAATACGGGCGTCGATGGCGATACCTTCAAGAACGAATATCTGATGAACAAGTACGGTATTCAGATCAACAAAACATCACGCAATACCGTGCTGTTCATGACCAATATCGGCACGACACGGGGATCGATTGCCTACCTGCTGGATGTGTTGATGAAGCTGGCCAAGGAATTCGAGTACCGCCTGGAAGATAGCAGCCGCCCCGAGCGTAAGATCATTGAAAATCAGGTGCACTCCCTGAATCATGACTTGCCCCCGTTGCCGGATTTTAGCCGCTTTCATGATGCATTCCGCCCCAATGCTGATACACCCCAGGGCGATATTCGCACCGCCTACTTCCTCGCCTACGACGAGGAAAATACGGAGTATCTACGTTTCGATAACGGCAAATTGCAGACCCAGATGCGCGAAGGTCGAGATGTGGTGTCGGCGAGCTTTGTGATTCCTTATCCACCGGGCTTTCCGGTACTAGTGCCCGGCCAGGTCATCAGCGAAGAAATTCTCTACTTTCTCCAAGCGTTGGACGTGACTGAGATCCATGGTTACCGGCCGGAGCTAGGGCTTGTGGTCTTTACTGAGGAGGCATTGCTTAACCCGGCAGCCGGCTGAAAAGCAGGGTTACCAAAAAAACACACCGTTAAGCCACTGTTCACCAAAAAAGGGCCAGTATTATTCGGCCCTTTCAAAAACACTTCGTGCGCCATCTCCCTTAGGCTAGACACATCGAAACACGACGGCTCAGGCCGTCATTTTTAATGTGCAACGGCTGCCGCCTACGCTAGGCGTCGACCAGGGGAGGTTTCCATGACCACACTATCGACCACGCTCGCCAAACGCCTGGAAGATCCGCGTTTGTTTCGCCAGTACGCCTACGTCAACGGCAAGTGGACCCATGGAGAGGGCGGTCGCGAAGAAGCGGTAATCGACCCTGCAACCGGTGAAACTATCGGCCACATCCCGCTGATGGAGGCCGAGCAAATCACCGCTGCGGTTGATGCGGCTGAAGTCGCTTTTGTGCAGTGGCGGGCGCTGCGCGTCGATGAGCGCTGCGAACGTTTGCTGGCCTGGTACGACCTGATTCAAGCCAACCGTGAAGACCTCGCCACCATTATGACCTTGGAGCAGGGTAAGCCGTTGCCGGATGCCCGTGGTGAAGTTGAGTATGGCGCCAGCTTCGTGCGCTGGTTTGCTGAAGAGAGCAAGCGCACCTACGGTGAAACGATTCCTAGCCATATTCCGAACGCATCGCTTGGCACCATTAAAGAGCCGGTCGGTATTGCGGCCATGATTACGCCGTGGAACTTTCCGTTGGCAATGATCACCCGCAAAGCCGCAGCGGCGTTGGCGGCGGGCTGCCCGGTGATCGTTAAACCCGCCAATGAAACGCCTTACTCGGCGTTGGCGCTAGCCGAGCTTGCCGAGCGTGCAGGCATTCCTGCGGGCATTTTCAACGTGGTGCTGGGCGACCCGGCGGAAGTCTCGAAAATTCTCTGCGCAGAGTCACGGATTCGGGCGCTGTCGTTCACTGGTTCCACCCGCGTTGGCCGTATTTTGATCGAGCAAAGCGCGCATACCGTCAAACGCTTGTCTTTGGAACTGGGTGGCAACGCGCCGTTTATCGTCGGGCCGGATATGGACCCGAAAGAAGCGGCCTTCGCAGCTATCGATGCCAAGTTTCAAACGGCGGGGCAGGACTGTCTCGCGGCGAACCGCATCCTGGTACATGAATCTATCCACGATGAGTTCGTCGAGCAGTTCGCTGAGCGCATGGCTGCACTTACCGTGGGTAATGGTCTGCAAAGCGAAATTGATCTTGGCCCGCTGATTCACCGTCAGGCGGTAGAAAAAGCCGCCGCGATTGTCGATGACGCTATTTCTAAGGGCGCTACCGTGATGGGTGGTGATCAGAGCCAGGCGCCGGGCGAAAACTTCTTTATGCCGGTGATGCTGACCGGCGTGACAGCGAAAATGAAAGTATGGCGGGAAGAGAACTTCGCCCCCGTGGCCGGTATCACCGCTTACAGCACCGACGATGAAGTCATCGAAATGGCCAATGACACCGAATATGGCCTCGCCGCGTATATCTACACCCATGATATCCGCCGCATCTGGAAGCTGATGCGCGCACTCGAGTACGGCATGGTCAGCGTCAACTCGGTGAAGATGACCGGACCCCCGGTGCCGTTTGGCGGCGTGAAGCAGTCCGGCCTTGGCCGTGAAGGCGGCGCTACCGGTATCGATGAGTATCTCGAAACCAAATATTACTGTCTTGGCGCGCTGGGTTCTGTATCCGGTAGCTAACGGCCAAGCCACCACATTTTTAACACCCTCCCCGCAGATCGGGGAGGTTTACCGTATAGAGAGAATGCTATGAGCTTGCACC
>JAIVHM010000111.1 GCA_020201095.1 Halomonas sp.
ACTTTACCGCGCTGCTTGTTGAACAGATCCCCGAGATCTCCCAGCGCCTCTTCCCAGTCGGCAATCAATCGTCGCGCCATGGGCAAAAAAAACCTGCCTTCCGCTGTCAGCTGAACCCCGTGTGGCGAGCGATTGAACAGTACCCCACCAACACTGCCTTCGAGCTTGCGAATGGCGATGCTCAACGCCGGTTGCGAGAGGTGCAAGCGTTGTGATGCTTCGATGAAGCTGCCGAGATCGGCGACCGCCACGAAAGCCTTGAGCTGTCGCATAGATGGTTGCATAAATAAAATAAAACTCACGTTCAAATAAATATATTAGACAAATATTACCATGCTTTCCCATGCTGTTCGTGTGAGACAGACATTTGTACTCCGACCACAATCCATAATCAGACGGAGCATCGCCATGCATTTCCACAATTTCCCCGCTTTCAAGAAACCTCTGCTAACGGCCATGTTGAGTGTCGGCCTCGCCGGCGCATCCGCGGCCGTGCAGGCGGAAGAGCAGCAGCTGCTGATCGGTTCCACCTCTACCTCTTCCAGCCAATATGGCTATTTCGTCGCGATCAGCCAGATCATCAACCAGGAAGTGCCGGAGGTGAGCACCTCGGTGGTGGAGACCGGCGCGACCGTCGACAACTTGCGCCGCATCCTGCGTGACCAGGTCGACATGGGGCTGGTGACCACCAATGTGGGCTATCACGCTTATGCCGGCGAGGGAGAGTTCTCCGATCGCAAGGTCGACAATCGCCTGTTGTGGGTTTATTCAAATGCGCCGCAGAACGTGGTGGTACGCGAGGATGCGGGAGTCGAGTCCATGGCCGACCTGGACGGCATGCGTCTTAATCCAGGCATCACGGGGTCGGCGACTGAAGCAACGACGCTCTCGGTCATGGAAACCCTGGGCATTGCGCCCAACTACGTCCGTGGTTCGACCACCGATGTGGTCGCGGGCGTCAAGGATAATCGCATGGCAGGCTATGTGAAGTCCGGGGTGGGCAGCAAGCTCGATGGCTCTTCGCTTGATATCTCGACCTTCACGCCGATTGAGGTGCTGTCGCTGTCCGATGAGCAGGCTGACACCCTGCGCGAGCAGATGCCGGACATCTCGGTGGTGAACATCCCCGCCGGCGCAGCGGATGGCATACCGGCCTATACCACCTGGAGCTTTGGCCTGGCGGTGCATTCGAGCCCGAATCTTGATGAGGAGACGGCCTACCAGATCGTCAAGGCGATCATGGAAAACCCTGGCCCTCAGGTGAGTGCGCTGGCCAATCTGGCGGATGTCGACATGGCCGAGCTGACCCTGAACAGCGGCACCGTGCCATTCCATCCCGGCGCGGCTCGCTACTTCGAAGAGCAGGGCTATGAGATTCCCGAGACACTGCAGCCCGTAGAGTGAGGCGAGGAGCCCGGTCCCATGCGTATAAAAAGCCTGATGCTCGTGGCCTTGGTGCTTGGAGGCTTCATCCTCTACACCTCTGCCACAGGGCCTTTCGAAAGCCTGGTGCATCGTAGCGTTTTCCTCGCGCTTGTGATCGGGCTGGGACTTCTGACTTTTCCACTGGGGGCTGATAAAAGCTGGCGCCCGGTGGGCGTGGTCATCGATATTTTGCTAGCGGTGGGTGCTATCGGCGCCTGTGGCTACGTGACTCTGCATGCTGATGAGATACTCTCCACGCTGCCCTGGGCCACGACACGAGACATGCTGCTGGCCAGCGTGCTGGTGGTGGCCATTCTTGAGGTGGCCAGGCGTGCCATCGGCTGGGTTTTCCCGGTGATGGTGCTGCTTGGCCTCACCTATGCGCTGTTCGGTAATTACCTCGATGGCCCACTGAGCCACCGCGGCTTCGATACCGCCTTCGTGACCGAGACTCTTTACCTTGGTGATCTCGGTATCTGGGGCATGTTGCTGGGCGTAGCGTCAACGACCATCGCGGCGTTTGTGCTGTTCGGCAGCCTGCTGTTACACAGCGGTGGGGGGCAGACCTTCATCGACCTGTCGATGCGCATCGGCGGTCGCAGCCGCGGGGGTGCGGCCAAGATCGCCACGGTGGCGTCGAGCCTATTTGCCATGGTCAGCGGCAGCGCGGTGGCCAACGTGGCGACCACGGGCAACTTCACCATTCCCATGATGAAGCGGTTGAACTACCCGGCCGCCTTTGCGGGTGGCGTGGAATCCGTGGCGTCCACCGGTGGTCAGATTGCGCCACCGATCCTTGGCGCCGCGGCCTTCATCATGGCCGAGATACTCGGCATCAGTTACGTCACCATCGCGTTGGCCGCATTTTTGCCGGCCGCTCTGTTCTATGTGGCAGTGTTCGTCACGTTGCATCTGGTCGCCGTTCGCCAAGAGCTTCCATTGGTGCCGGAAGCGGACCTGCCCACCTGGCCCGAGGTTCTTCAGCTTAAGCGTATCGTACCGATCGTGGCGGCGCTAAGCGGGCTGTTTGGCGGGGTATTTAACGGCTATTCGATCCAGTACGCGGCGTTTCTCGGTGTGGCGCTACTGCTCCTGAGCTATGTCATTTTCGCCATCATCGATCGCAAGCCACCGCGTCAGATAGTCACCACGTTGCTGACGGGGCTTCAGGACGCCGGCAAGGGCATGGTGATCATCGGTGTGCTGCTGGCCGGGGCGCAGATCTTGGTGGGAATGCTCAACATGACGGGTATCGGCGTCACGCTATCGACGCTGGTGGTGAGCGTGGCCGGTGAGCAGCTGTTCTTGGTGGCGGTGATCGTGGCGGGGATCTGTCTGATCATGGGCATGGGAATTCCCACTACGGCGGCCTACGTGCATCGCCCAGGCGGACTGGCTGAAGGTCGCCGGACACGCCATTCGCCTTGGGGCGACTACCTACATCATTCCCTTTCTCATCCTTGCTTATCCGGCGTTGATTGGCATGGGCAGCGCCTGGGAAATCACCCTGGCGGCGATCCGAGCGCTGGCCTTTGTGCTTGCCTTTGCGGGAGTGCTGGGCGGTGCCCGTCTGTTCGGCAGGCGCTGGCTAGACGCGGCGCTGCTGACGGTCGTCGGGGTGGCCGCGGTGCTGCCCGTCGCGCTGATTAGCCTGATGGGCGTGGTCGGGCTAGTGGTGTTGTACGCCCTAGCCTGGCAGTTCGCCCGGCGCAGTAGCTTGCAAGGGGCGAATCCATGAACGGTCAGGATGCGAATTCATGAATGCTAAGAACGAAGAGACGCGAGACATGCAGCAGATTGCCATCATCGGAGGCGGGACCATCGGCATCAGCTGGGCTGCCTACTTCCTGTCTCGCGGGCTCGAGGTGACGCTCTGGGATCCGAATCCGCAGGCACGCGAGACGTTCAATTCGAGGGTGGCTGATGACCTGGCAGTACTCGGCGCCAAACCTGACGAGGCGATGATCGCCAGCAGCCAGGACGAGGCGGTGGCGCAGGCGGATTTGGTGGTCGAATGCGCTCCGGAGGTGGTGGCGCTCAAGCGTGAGCTGCTTCGCGAGCTTCAGGAGGCGGCGCCAAAGCATGCAGTGATCGCAAGCAGTACGTCGTCGCTGACCCACACTGACATTGCCGGGGCGGTGGCGGTGCCGGGCCGGGTGGTGGTCGCCCATCCTTTCAACCCCCCGCATCTGGTGCCTCTCGTGGAGCTCTATGGGCCAGACCCGGAAGTCGTGGCGCGGCTAGCGGCTTTCTATCGTCGCATCGGCAAGGCGCCGGTGGTGATGCAGAAGGAGATGGTGGGCCATATCGCCAATCGACTTTCTTCTGCGCTTTGGCGCGAGGCGCTCTACCTGTTGCAGGAAGGTGTTGCTAGCGCGGAAGACATCGACCTTGCCGTGACCGCCGGCCCGGGGCGGCGCTGGGCGATCCAGGGGCCATTTCTGACCTATCATCTGGGCGGCGGACGCGGTGGTATTCGTCACTACTTGGAGCACCTCGGGCCCAGCCAGCAATACCGTTGGGCCAGTCTCGGCGAGCCGGTAATGGATGAGCGGCTCAAGCAAAGTGTAATAGCGGGCGTGGAAAGCGCCACTCGAGGGCAGGCCATGGACGCGTTATTCGAGCAACGCGACAGGCAATTGATGGCGATGCAGCAGGGCTTGGATGAGAGCGTGCATCAAGGCATCGACGCCTCGCCCTGTCTGTTGATGGTCGCTCCCAACGGGGCGCGGCGCGGCCATGCGGATCATCCCGCCATCCCATTGACGCCTGATGCGCTGGCCCGAGATGCTCGGGAATGCCTGGCGGCGGGTGCGTCGGCAATACATTTGCACGTGCGTGACGGCGAGGGCCGCCACCTGCTGGATGCAAGCGCCTATCGCGAGGCGCTAAAGGCCATTCGTGAGGCGGTGGGTGACGAGCTGGTGCTTCAGGTGACCAGCGAGGCCGGCGGGCGCTACGCCCCGGAGGCACAGCGGCGGGTGATCGCGGAACTTCAACCCGAGGCGGTCTCGCTGGCGGTGCGAGAGCTGTTCGGTGAGCCCGAGGAACAGGCGGCGAGTGGCGAGCTTTGCCATGCGCAGGCAGCAACCGGTTGCTCGATCCAATACATCCTGTATTCGCCCGAGGACCTCGAAACCTTCAATGCCCTGCGCCAAGCGGGGGTGATACCCGATGTGCCATCGCTGCTGCTGTTCGTGCTAGGCCGGTACGAGACGCCACCGATAGCCGATCCGGCGTGCCTGCCGGGCTTTCTGACTCACCTGGACGCGCGAGACCGTTGGGCGGTATGCGCCTTTGGACCGACGGAGGGTGAGTGCATGGCCCTGGCGGCGCGGAAAGGTGGCCACGCTAGGGTGGGTTTCGAGAACAATCTGTGGCGTCCCGATGGCGAGCTGGCAGCCAGCAATGCCGAACTGGTGCGCCTCGCCCGTACGCGCATCGAGGCCGAGGGACGTCGTGTGATGACCCCCGCTGAAGCGCGCCGTTTCCTGGAATTGAACCGGGAGGCATTGTCATGACGGTGGTGATTGGTTGTGGCGCCGGTTTCTCGGGTGATCGTACCGACGCGGCCGGCCCGCTGGTCGAGGCGCTGCTGGGCTACGATGCCCCGCGGGCACTGATGTTTGAGTCCTTGGGCGAGCGCACCCTGGCCGCCGCTCAGTTGCGGCGGTTTCAGAATCCGGACAGCGGTGATGAGCCGCTGCTCGAAGCGTTTCTGGCGCCGATACTGGGCGACTGCCTGGCGCGAGACGGTAGTGGCCGCCAATGTCTATCTCGGCGCTGAGCCGCTAATTCGCGCGATGGAAGGCGGCGCGCAGGTTGTGATTACAGGGCGGGTCGCCGATCCGGCGTTGGCGTTGGCACCGCTGTGTCACCACCACGGCTGGGCGCTCGACGACTGGGACCGCTTGGCTGCGGGCACCCTGGCCGGCCACCTGATTGAATGCGGGGCCCAGGTGACGGGGGGCTATTTTGCCGACCCGGGTGTCAAGGAAGTGCCGGGCATGGCGACACTTGGCTATCCGATCGTCGAGGTGGAACGCGACGGCAGGCTGATCGTTACCAAGCCGCCGGGCACCGGCGGTCTGGTCACCGAGCAGACGGTCAAGGAACAACTGCTATACGAGATCCATGATCCGGCCGCTTACCTCACTCCCGATGTAGTGCTTGATATGACGGGCGTGAAGATTCGCCAGGTCGGCAAGGATCGTGTCGCCGTCAGCGGCGCTCGAGGCCGCCCCGCCCCCAAGACCCTGAAGACGACCATCAGCTTTCTTGACGGCTATCAGGGCGAGGCTGAGATTTCCTACGCGGGACCTAACGCCGTGGCCCGCGCGCAATTGGCGCGGCAGACACTGCGTGAACGCCTGGCGATGCGCTGCCCGAACGAGCTAAGAGCGCGTTTCGATTTGATCGGCGTATCCAGTGTGTTCGATGGGGACGATCGGGGTTGGCGGGAAGGTGAGGTTGACGCTGCTCCAGATGTGCGGCTTAGGCTGGCCGTGGAGCATTCCGACAGGCATATGGTGGAGCTGGCGACCCAGGAGCTGCTGGCGCTCTACTGCTGCGGCCCAGCTGGGGGAGGTGGTGTACGCCGCCATCACAACCGTCGCCTAAAAACTGCTTCCTTCTTACTACCCCGTGAGCAAGTGAGGCCTCGTGTCACGATTTATGAGGGAGAAACCACTCATGAGCAGTGAACGCATTCCCCTTTACCACTATGCCCATGCGAGGGCCGGCGACAAGGGTGATCGTCTCAATCTTGCAGTGTTCGTATATCAGGACGCACTCTATGGCTGGTTACTAGAGCAACTGACTGAGGAGCGAGTTGCCACTCTTTTTGCGCATCGCGGTGTATCTTCAGTAAAATGCTACCCGATGCCCAATCTTTTCGGCATCAATCTAGTACTTGATGACGTACTACAGGGTGGTGTCAACGGTGCCCTTAACCTTGACGGCCATGGTAAGACGCTTTCTTCTATGATTCTCTCCGTGCTTGTAGATCGCCCTGTATTGCCCTCTATTCAATTAAGTTGAATTGACGACGGCTTGTTGCTGATATTCCCATGACCCCGGCTTATTCATGAGGGCGGCCTGAAAACGAAGATAGTGGATGGTAACCCTTTGAAAAATCGGTGTGTTACGCCAAGAACCTGACCTAAGAGGATCATCCGCCATGGGTGAAACCCTAACGACTTGGTCGCCCTCGTGCAACGGTTCTGTCCGTGTCGAGATGAGCGGACAACGCACCACCAGCGACAGCGGCGCTCTGCTGCTGCGTGAAGCCCTCGACAACAGCGGCGTGATCGATGCGCTGGAGGACAACTTGGCCGATCGGCGCGACCCGGATCGTGTCCGCCACACCTTAGCCAGTCACCTCATTGAAGGGTGGCAAACGCCCGACGAGCCTGACACTGGATATCGATGGTCTGCCGCTCGAGCTCCACGGCCAACAGGGCGGCGCGGTTTATCATGGCCATGTCGGTGCGAGGATCACTTCGCCGCTGATCGCTTCACTGGCCGAGACTGGCG
>JAIVHM010000269.1 GCA_020201095.1 Halomonas sp.
CGCCCGCACAGCGCGCTTGTCGGGCGCGTTCCGGGTACCGAGCACTTCCGCAACATTACTCGTCACGATGTCGAAACCGTCAGCCGTGTCGCCCTGCTGCGTATTGATGAAAGTCTGTACTTCGCCAATGCACGCTATCTAGAAGATACACTATATAACCTGGTGGCCAGCCGCCCCGAACTGGAACACGTGGTATTGATTTGCTCAGCCGTTAACCTGATTGATGCGTCGGCACTGGAAAGCCTTGATGCCATCAATGCCCGACTCAAAGATTCAAACGTCAAGCTGCACCTTTCAGAGGTGAAAGGCCCGGTGATGGATCAACTCAAGAAAAGTGACTTTCTTGATGCGCTCACCGGCCGCGTATTTCTCAGCACTTACGCAGCATGGCGGGAGTTCTCCAGCTAACGCTGACTTGCCATTGAGAACAGCGTCAATGAGCACCACCGCGATAGTCAGTATCCTGCGTGACTATCCGGAAAATAATAAAATAGGCCAGTATTGATAAAGGGCCTGCGATAAATACACTGCCCACCAGCATTTTCAGTGTCCCAGCGGTCACGAACTGAAGCGCGGGCCATGCCGCTGCAGTGGCAGGAGATAATACAGACCCTGAGATAAACAGACCACCAAGCTGACTGAATGCCCAATAAAGCGGCACGATGGTCAGGGGATTGCTAACCCAAGTAGCCATAAAGGCCAATGCAAAGTTGCCGCGCAAAATAAGGCAGCTGGGCAGCACCATAAAAGTCTGGAAACCGACTGTTGGCGTCAGCCCAAAAAACAGCCCAATCGCAAAACCACGGCTAACGGCTTCCGGATCCATGCTGAAGCAACGAAATTGCCTTAACCTGCTAAGCGATCGGGGATTTTCCCTCAACCAACGACGCATCTTGGATTTCGCTAGACGACGAAGCCGGTCAAGCATTTGACACTCCTGAACAGCGGGCTTCTGAGGGTGCTTTGCGGCACAAATAAACAAACGCGGGAGGAAAATTAGCCCACACTTTTTGGCTATTGAATTCATCAAAGGATGAGACAAGGAACGGCTGAAGCTGACGTGTGTACTGGAACGCCACAAATAGCCCACCAGGGTTCAGTACTTGGTGAATATCGGCAAGCAACTGATCTCGCTGCAGAGGCGAGAAATTGGCGAACGGCAATCCAGAAATGATGCAGTCTGCCCCCTCGCCTCTCGGCAAATCCGCCATTTTCTCCTTGAGCAGGAAGGCGTCTTTATAGAAACCAACATCAGGGAACCGCTGTGTCAAATCGGCGCGCATCGAATCCTCATACTCAAAAGACAAAAACATGGAGTCACGACGGCGCAGGTCGTTGATCTCTTGAGTAATCACCCCTGTACCGGCTCCCAGTTCAATGACCACATTAGCCTGCTGCCAATCCACGCGGTGAACCATCGCGGCAACCAGATAACGGGAGCTTGGCATGACACTGCCAATCGAGACAGGCGAGCGCATGAAATGTCGTAAAAATAACCAACCTTGTGACATAGAACTTGCTCCTGGCACGCTTGAGCATTCTACCCACTGTTGATTGACTGTCATATGACCGTGCCATTCATAGATTATTTATCTGAACGTCGATCAACAATAAGAGGGTTTTCAACGAGTCGGAAATCATCGCGAGAGCAAGGTTACTGGAATCGCTCATTACGCACAAACTGCCTTGGATCACGCGGATAATATCGTTCGGGCTGGCTTTCAAGGTGCGTAAAATAACGGGTATCTTTATACGGCATTTTCATAAATCCAGAGACACCCAGACCTTCAATTTGATCCACCGATGCGAGCATTTTGGCAAGCAACGCACGGAACTCGTTTTCTCTTGAAGGATCAAGCAACCGGTAATAGCAAATGATCATGCCGGTGTGATGAATCTCGTTAAGCTGTTTGAGCACCTGCATGATCGACGCTGGCAATGCCAAGAGTTCTTCCGGGTCGGGGCCATCCTCGAAGTAGCTATGCTGACGAGTGCGGTCCTCAAGCTCCGGAACGGCGCTCATTTCATAGCTGATCGCCATGCCGGGTTCACAATCAAAAGGCTCCGATGCTGAACCACGCTCCAGATGCAATGTTTGCCGGGCGTTAAACAGACAGCTTTTGAACACCCCTTGGCGATGGATCGCTCGCGCCAGGTGCACCATGTTATTGACCGCTTCGATAAACGCAGGCTTTAATGCCGGGTCGTGCAGGTTCAACGACGAATCGATATACACACCGTCGCGCTCCCAGCGCACCGCCAGGCCGCCTACAACAGGGTACTTACCTAAGCGACTTACCGAGGCTAGAAAGGCTTTTTCGGTTTCCCCCATGCCCTGCATAAACTGTTTGTAATAGCGGTCCAGTTGAACATCGTTAACGTCGTTGAGGGTTTCAGGGGCATTGGCTTCACGCAGAAACGCCTTGCGTGAACTGTACACCACGGTGTCAATTTCCTGCTCAGCCGGGCGTCCCCATACCGGCACCAGCGGAGATTGAACGCTACCCGGCAGGTCGAGCATCACAACGCGGGCCATCCGCGGCATGGCGCGCAAGAAATAGTCACCGGCTTTGCGACGCGTGTGAGGATCGGGATCAAGCATAGCGTCAAGCGTTCGGGCAAACTCCATGGGAAGCCCCAGCGAACTGGCAGGAATCGCGCGGTGGCCAAAACGACACGACTGTGCAGAGGCCAGGGCATACAAGGTGCCCGCCACGCCCTGCTCGTCAAAGCGTGGCGACGAAAGCGCCCCGTTGAGCTGCTCCTCGCCGATAAAGTAAACATCGCCCAAGCGTGCATTGGTCTGGTGCAGGTTATCCGACATCAACTCCATGACATTGGCACCGACGAACTGCAGTTGGGCATCGAGCTGGGCAAAAACTGAGGACCCCCAATCTATCAGCGCGATGGATTCGTCAGCAGGGTCAAAAACAAGGTTGGAGGGTTTGATATCACCGTGAACAACAGGCCGCGCCTTTGGTCCTGACTCCTTGCGCAGCGCCATAAGGATATCGGCTAACTGCACGGCGATGCGCACGATAAGGCGGGGCGAAAGGCGACCTTCCTTGAGCGATACCTGCTCAAGATTCGAGCCGGGGGCGCGCTGCATGACCAGAATCGATTGCCCCCGCGCGCGCTGATAAGTGATCAACCTGGGAATGAGGGGGTGAGATACTTGCTCCAGCATGAACGCCTCTTCTTCAAGGCGCTCCTGAAGATGAAGAGGCAAGGTGATGCGCGAGAACTTGAAAACATAATGCGCCGTCGCTTTCTGAGTCGGCACACTGCCGGCAAACACGAAGCCGTAGGCCCCTTTACCGATCAGTTCGATATCTTGATAGCCCAACTGGGAAAGCTGTGCCTGGCACAGCGCCACCCAGTCTTTGAGCTTGCGGGCATCGTGGTGGCTCAACAGGTATACCGACTGATCCTCGGGTATATAAAACTGCTGAAGCGGTGCCTGAGCCATGGGTTGCCTGCGTTATCCCAGATGCAGCAGCATGGTATCAGGGGCTTCCAGAAAGCCTTTCCAGGTATTACAGAACCGCGCAATCGTCCCCCCATCGATAAAACGGTGATCCCCCGCCCAGGTAATCGTCATGATCGCACGCCGCTGGACCACGCCCTGGTCATCAAAACGTGGTAACCATTGAGTTTTACCAATCGCCACGATAGCGGCTTCCGGTGCGTTAATGATCGGCGCTGCGTAGGTGCCGCCCAACGCGCCTATATTGGAAATACTGATAGTGCCGCCCTTGAGATCCGCCTGGTCAACCCGCCCTTCTCTGGCCGCATAGGTTAAACGCCCCACTTCCCTGGCAATCTCCAGCAGCGTTAATTGCTCGACGCCTTTGACATTGGGCACCAGCAACCCGGCCTTGCTGTCCACGGCCATGCCGATATTGCACTGGGAATAGTAGTGCAGCTCGTCGCCGGCTTGATTGAGCTGGGCATTGATAATCGGTGTTTCCGCGATTGCAAGCGCCATCGCTTTCATGAAGAACGGCATCAGCGTCAAGCGCTCGCCCTGGGCTTCTGCCAGCGGTTTCAAGCGTTCCCGCATGGAGAGAAGCTGCGTCACGTCTATCTCCTCACCGTAATGAAAATGCGGGATCGTGCTGGCCGATTCCACCATGCGCTTGGCCATCATCGCCCGAATGCCACGCAGTGGCTCGACCCGGCTCACACTCCCTCGTGATGAAGTCTCCTGGGAAGGCATCGAGGCAGCCTTAGCAGGTTGATCAAGATGCGCCAGGACGTCTTCTTTGAGCACTCGGCCGTCTTTGCCGCTTCCCACAATATCCGCAAGCTGCAACTGATGTTCTCTGACCAGCCGCCTAACGGCGGGGCTGGCAGGCACCTTCCCGTGGGTAACAACCGCTGGCGTTGACGGCGACGGCTGAGTCTCCGCCTGTTTTTCAGCGGCCGGGGGCTGACGGGACGACGGCTCTTCTGAGCTATCGTTCAATGCCTTTACCTCATCGGCGTCTTCACCGTCGGCCTGGTAGGCATAAAGAGGCGCATGCACCTTGGCAATTTGACCCTGGTCGACATACAGTTTGGTAACAACGCCTGCTTCATGGGCGGTAATTTCCACCAGCGCCTTGT
>JAIVHM010000170.1 GCA_020201095.1 Halomonas sp.
AAACGCTGGTCGGCCAGCGCATGGGCAACGGCGACCGTTAGATCGGGAACCGAATCAATCAGCGTGCCATCGAGGTCAAAGGCAATCAGACGCTTGCCATGAAGAAGCGGGTGCAAAGGGTCATCCTTTTAGCGTAGAAATATCACCGAATCGCGTAAGAAACCTCTATGCTTAATATCCTTTAGTCAAGGAGTCAGACATGAGCCTTCCCACCATCGTGATCGTTGGCGGCGGCGCCGGTGGCCTGGCGCTTGCGACCCAACTGGGACGCAAGCTTGGCAAGCCTGAACGCGCCAACGTCGTTTTGCTTGATCGTAATACGACCCACGTCTGGAAACCGCTGCTGCACGAATTAGCCACCGGGGTGCTGAACTCCAGCATGGACGAAGTGGATTATCGCGGGCATTCATCGGCGCACCATTACCGCTACCAGCGTGGCTCGCTGTCCGGCATTGATCGTCAGGCCAAGCAGCTGCACCTAGCGCCCATTGTCGATGAGGATGGCAACGAAGTCCTGCCAGCGAGGCAGCTAGGCTACGACTACCTGGTCATGGCGCTGGGCAGCGTATCCAACGACTTTGGCACCCCCGGGGTCGCCGAGCATTGCCATTTTATCGATTCGCCCCAGCAGGCCAAAGCGTTTCAGCGCGATATGATTAACACCTTCCTGCGCTATACCGACCCGTCGCTGCGCCAGCACACCCAACTGACAATCGGTATCGTTGGCGGTGGCGCCACCGGAGTGGAATTGGCCGCCGAACTGCTTGATGCCTCAAGGATGCTCAACGCCTACGGGGTAACTGCCATCGACCATCAGCAGATCAGCGTCCACCTGCTAGAAGCCGCGCCGCGCCTGCTTCCCGGGCTCTCTGAACGTATCAGCCAAACCGTCCAGCAAGACCTCGAGAAAATGGGCGTGACGGTGCATGTGGATACCGCCATTAAACAAGCACAGGCAAACTGCCTGGTGACCGGCGATGGCGACGTGATCGAAACCGACCTCAACGTCTGGGCGGCGGGCATTAAAGCGCCGCCGTTTCTCGCAGAGCAGGGGCTTTCGACCAATAACAAGCATCAGATTAAAGTGGCTAAAACGCTGCAAAGCGTCGATGACCCGGCCATTTTTGCACTTGGCGACTGCGCCGACTGCCCTCAGGGGGATGACAGCGCCGTACCGCCACGCGCCCAAGCCGCTCATCAGCAGGCCAAACACCTGGTGAAGAACCTGACCAAACAGCTTGAAGGCAAGCCGCTCGCTGATTTTCGCTATCGGGATCGCGGCTCGCTGGTATCCCTTGCCCGTTACGATGCCGTCGGCAGCCTGATGCGCAGCTCCGCATCACGCGGGCTATTCCTGGAAGGCTGGCTGGCACGCCGCGCCTACGCGTCGCTTTACCGTATGCACCAGCTATCGATTCACGGCGCCCCCAAAACCGGCCTTGCCTGGCTGGTCGATAAACTAAATCGCTATCTAAAACCGCGCATGAAGCTGCATTGAGTATAGCTATCCAAGACCGGCATTAAGTGCCGGTTCAATTACTGGCGCTTGCAATCGCTTCGCGCAACTGGCGAATCACGGAATCGTAGCCGTGTGGGTCACTTTGTTGGTGCGCATTAAAAATCGCCGACCCAGCAACAAAGGTATCCGCCCCGGCAGCGGCGATGTCGGCAATGTTGTCAGCCTTGACACCGCCATCGACCTCCAGGCGAATCGCACGTCCTGACGCATCAATCCGCGCGCGCGCA
Organism: Halomonas sp.; assembly: GCA_020201095.1. Lineage (GTDB taxonomy): Bacteria > Pseudomonadota > Gammaproteobacteria > Pseudomonadales > Halomonadaceae > Vreelandella. Next base: position 1,747 of record JAIVHM010000170.1, read on the forward strand.
TCGCGCAGCTTATCCAGCGTGCCAGGAATGAACGACTGCCCACCAAAACCGGGATTGACGCTCATCAACAGCACCATGTCGACCTTATCCATCACGTAATCAAGATAGGAAAGCGGTGTTGCCGGGTTGAACACCAGCCCAGCTTTACAGCCGCTGTCACGTATCAGCTGCAATGAGCGGTCGATATGCTCCGAGGCTTCCGGGTGAAAGGTGATGTAGCTGGCCCCCGCCTCAATAAAATCACCGATCATGCGGTCCACCGGTTTAACCATCAGATGCACATCAATGGGCGCTGTCACGCCGTGTTGACGTAATGCCTTACACACCATCGGACCAATGGTGAGATTGGGCACGTAGTGGTTATCCATGACATCAAAATGGACAATATCCGCCCCTGACGCGAGCACATTGTCCACTTCCTCGCCCAGGCGGGCGAAGTTGGCGGAAAGAATCGAGGGGGCAATTAAACAATCACGCGCAACGGTCATATCAACAATCCTGCTTTGCCAAAGTGAGTAAACAACGGCGATTACCGCGTTCAAGGGGCTGCATGTTACCAGAAGCGTCGCACGACCGGGCTGGTCAGCCCTGGTCTTCGACGTATATTCTAAAAAAGAATATAAATCACAATTGTAATTCCACAATCACAGGTTTAAGCTCGCAAACTATATTATTAACACCAGACTGCCCACACCGGCTTAGTCACTAGGAGCTTATGATGTCATTAGTCATTTTCCGTCGCAGCATCTTAGCGCTGGCCATCGGCGCCACGCTTTCAAGCCCTGCCGTTGCACAAGAACGCGAGCTGCTGAACTCCTCCTACGATATTGCAAGGGAACTGTTTGCTGATATCAACCCCAAGTTTGAAGCCTGGTGGGAAGAAGAACACGACGAGGAAATCGAGGTTAGCCAGTCTCATGGAGGCTCCTCCGCCCAGGCACGCGCTATCATGCAAGGGCTTCGCGCCGATGTGGTGACTTATAACCAAGTCACTGACGTTCAGGCCTTGGCTGATGCCGATCTCGTTGCAGAAGATTGGCAGGATGCGCTGCCCAACAATGCCTCGCCTTACTACTCCACCACCGCGTTCCTGGTCCGCAAGGATAACCCCAAAGGCATCGAAAACTGGGACGACCTGGTGGAAGAAGACATTGAGATGGTATTCCCCAATCCGAAAACCTCGGGGAATGGCCGTTATACCTATCTCGCCGCCTGGGGCTTTGCCGACGAGCAATTTGACGGCGATGAAGAGCAGATCCAGGATTTCATGCGCACGTTCCTGGGTAACGTTGAGGTCTTTGATAACGGCGGCCGAGGGGCCACCACCAGCTTTATCGAGCGGGAAATCGGCGATGTGTTAATCAGCTTTGAATCTGAGGTGAATAACATTCGCAAGGAATACGGTAGCGACGATTATGAAGTCATCGTACCCCCCACCAGTATTCTGGCAGAGTTCCCCGTGGCTGTGGTGGGCCCCAATGCCGAGCGCAACGAAAATAGCGACCTGGCGCAAAGCTACCTGGAATACCTTTACCGCGAAGACACTCAGCGCTTGCTCGCCGGTTTCAACTACCGCGTTCACCATGAAGACGTAGTCGAGGAGTTTGCCGACCAGTTCCCCGAAACTGAACTGCTAAAAGTAGAGGATGTATTTGGCAGCTGGGAAGAGGCCATGGAGACGCACTTTGAAGGCGGCGCCATGCTTGATCAGCTTCAGCGCCGTTAATCTTTAATTCGCTGGATTGAGCTATGAGCCACTTAGCCCTTAGACGCTTCGGCAGCGCACGCGTGCTGCCGGGGTTTGGTCTTTCTATGGGCATCAGCGTGCTGTTTATCTCGCTGGTGCTGCTGCTGCCTATCACTGGGCTTTTCGGCCAGCTTGCCGGGCTTAGTTTTGCTGAGTACTGGTCGATTATCACCGAAGGCCGTGTGGTTGCCAGCTACATGGTCACCATCGGGGCGGCGGCCGTCGCGGCGTTGATTAACGCTGCGTTTGGTTTGTTGCTGGCCTGGGTATTGGTGCGCTACACCTTTCCCGGCAAGCGACTGCTGGATGCGTTGATGGATCTGCCCTTCGCACTGCCAACCGCCGTGGCGGGCATTACGCTGGCAACACTGTACTCAAGCAACGGCTGGATGGGTAGCTGGTTAGAAGCGCTCGGCCTACCGGTGGCACAAACCTGGGTCGGGATTGCTCTGGCCATGGCGTTCACCAGCATTCCGTTTGTGGTGCGCACCGTTCAGCCGGTGCTAGAAGACATGCCAGTCGAAGTGGACGAAGCCGCCATGTCGCTGGGGGCCACCGACGGTGTCGCATTTCGGCGCGTCATCATGCCCCACCTATGGCCAGCCTTAGTGACAGGGACGGGCCTTGCATTCGTCCGCTCGCTCGGCGAATTCGGGGCGATCATTTTTATCGCCGGCAACATGCCTTACGAAACCGAGATCACGGCACTAATGATCTTCATCAAGCTGCAGGAATACGACTACGTAGGGGCATCAGCCATCGCATCGGTGGTGCTATTCGTCTCGCTTGCACTGCTACTGGCAATTAATGTTTGGCAAGGCCGATTTGTGCGCCGATTGCATGGAGGTAAAGCGTAATGCAACGGATTGGAGACGCACCGCTTGTCCGTCGCCTGCTGATCGTTATAGCGGTAGGGCTGTCGGGGCTTTTTCTACTGCTCCCACTCGTGGCGATCTTCGCCCAGGCGTTCTCTCAGGGTGTCGGCGTGTTCTGGTCCAACGTTAGTGACTTTTATACGCTGCACGCCATCGGCCTCACGCTGGGCATAGCCCTGTTGACGATTCCAGTTTGCCTGGTCTTCGGGGTTGCACTTGCCTGGCTGGTGACGCGTTTCAGCTTCCCTGGCCGGCGGCTGCTGCAAACGTTGATTGATATCCCCTTCGCGGTATCGCCTGTTGTTGCTGGTCTTATCTACCTGCTGTTGTACGGTCGCAACGGCTGGATCGGCGGCTGGCTGGATAGCTACGACATGCAGTTGATGTTCTCCTGGCCGGGCATTCTGATGGTAACGATCTTTGTCACCTGCCCCTTCGTCGCCCGGGAACTGATCCCGCTAATGCAGGCCCAGGGTTCCCGTGAAGAAGAGGCGGCCGTGACGCTCGGCGCGTCCGGGTGGACGACCTTCAGGCGCGTTACCCTGCCCAATATACGCTGGGCGCTGCTTTACGGGATCATTCTCACCAACGCCCGCGCAGTGGGTGAGTTCGGGGCTGTCTCGGTGGTATCCGGGGCGATTCGTGGCCAAACCAATACGCTGCCCCTTCACCTTGAGCAGCTTTATCAGGATTACAACGCCGTAGGAGCCTTTGCCTGCGCGGCCCTACTCGCATTGATTGCCCTACTGACGCTCGCCGCCAAGGCGGGGCTGGAATGGCGCGCGTCGCGCCGGGAGGCTTTTGCATGAGCATTCGTTTACACAATATCGCCAAGCACTTTGGCGCGACTCAAGCGCTGGAGCCGATCGACCTGGATATTCAGGAGGGCGAGCTGGTGGGCCTTCTGGGTCCTTCCGGCTCGGGTAAAACCACCCTGCTGCGCATCATCGCAGGGCTTGAAAACGCCGACCACACGCCGACTCCCGGCAAAATTTTATTCGGCGAGCGCGATGTCACCCATGTGCATGTCCGCGACCGGCGGATCGGCTTCGTGTTTCAGCATTACGCCTTGTTCCGCCACATGAGCGTCTACGACAACGTCGCGTTTGGCTTGACCGTCATGCCTCGCGCGCAACGGCCATCGGCCCAGGACATTCGAGCTCGCGTGTATCGCCTGCTCGAAATGGTCAAACTCGAAGGCTTTGCCAACCGCTACCCAGCGCAACTCTCCGGTGGCCAGCAACAGCGCGTGTCACTGGCCCGTGCGTTGGCGGTCGAGCCGGATGTGCTGCTGCTTGACGAGCCGTTTGGTGCGCTCGATGCCAAAGTGCGCCAGGAACTGCGCCGCTGGCTGCGCCACCTACACGAAGAGTTCAACTTCACCAGCGTGTTCGTTACCCACGACCAGGAGGAAGCCCTTGAGCTTTCCGACCGTGTCGTCGTGATGAGCAATGGGCGTATTGAGCAGATCGACACGCCGGAAACCCTCTACCGGTCACCCAAAAACCGCTTTGTGTTTGAGTTTCTGGGCGACGTCAATTACTTGGAAGGCAACGTCCATAACGGCACACTCACCTGTGGCGACGCGCACTTGACCGTGGATCTGCCTGACGGCGACGAAGAGTTATTGCTGCGGCCCCATGAGATTCGCTTGGCCGAGCAGCCGACTCCAGAGAGCCACCTGCCAGTAACGATTACCGCCATCTCCCCCGTGGGCGCTGAAGTCAGGGTGGAGCTGGAAGCCGACTGGCTCGCTAAGCCTTGGCTTGCAACCGTGCGCCACGCCGATTTCAACCGACTGGCATTACGTCGTGGTCAGCGGCTTTACGCCCATCCGCGGCATTGGCGCCAATTCTCAGAGGCAACTGAAAACACCATAGCGGGCACCCACGTCGCATAGTCCGTGTTGAACATATCCGCTGCCCCAGCCGGGGCAGCTAGCAATGCTAGAGTTAGGCTGCCTGACTCAGACGTCAGAACCGCATCTGCCTGAAGGTCAAATTAACCCGAGGCTCAAATACCTTCTTGGTTTTAGGCAGGCTGTGTAACCAGTTTTTCTGCGTGCTGCCTTTCATTATCAACAAGCTGCCGTGCTCAAGGTTCAGCGACAATCGCTCGCCGGTCACCTTATGTTTGAAGGAAAATCTTCTCGCGCTGCCTAGCGTCAACGACCCGATCACACCCGCTTCCACCAGCTCTTTTTCGCCATCGCTGTGCCACCCCATGCCTTCATCGCCTGAGCTATAAAAATTACACAGGCACGAATTGAAGATATCGCCGCTGCTGCTCTCCACCCGCTGTTTAATCTCGCGCAAAAAATCAGGCCATATCAACGCCGTTTTGGTGTACCCGGAATACCTGTAGGAGACGGGCTGATCCGCGTACCAGGCCACCTTCCTCTGGGTCACGATCTCTTTGCCAAACATGAACGCACGATCATGCTCCCAGCTTAGCTGATTAATGCATTCCACCCAGTAACGATCAGCCGTGACGTCGTCCAAGATTTTTCCGTGGTAATACGCTTCGCCATCATGCGGTAGCAGGTTAATCAACTTCATCTCATCGTTTTCAAACAGATCGGTATACGTCATCACATTGCCTAATCATACCGCTGACGCAACAGCAGCGTTATACTTGCGTTTTAATGACAGTTTCAACGACAGCGGAGAACTCCATGCTAAGGCGTCATGTGCTCACTTTATCTGCCACTTTGCTGGTCACGGTTTGGCTCGCGGGCTGTGCCAGCCCCCACTACCTGCAACTTTCCCCGGAACGCTCAGCAGACGTCGCCTCGGTCGGCCAGGGGCAGGAAGTCACTGTTGTTGCGCAGGATGGGCGTGACAGCGAGGTGATCGGCAACCGGGCAGGCGGCGGTATGTCCACCGCGCAAATCACTGTCAACAGCCATGAAATCATCCCGCGACTGCAGGAGGAAGCCGAGCGGGCAGTCGCCGATATGGGCTTCACACCCACCCGGGAAGCGGCCGACGGGCGCCCCAGCCTGACGCTTGAGCTGGCAAGCCTTACCTATGCGCAGGGCAACAGCGACCAGCCATTGATCGACGAAGCACGGATTGAGGGCGTCCTGCGCGCTATCGCTCGAAATGACGGCACCACTTACACGGGCACCTATACATCCCGTCGCAATCAGGAATACGCGGTCAAGCCCGACAAAGACACCAACACGCGCATGGTCAACGATCTATTGAGCGACGCACTGGACCGCGCCTTCAGCGACCAGGACCTCGGTCAGCTACTGGCCCGCTAGGCCTTCAACCGCGGTTACTTTAGTGCGTCAGCTGTTTACCGCTCCAACGGCCCACGACGCACTAACTGCCAAACGGTTTCTGTCATTCCGCGCTCATCCGGCTCGCCCTCTTCTAAAAGCGACACGCGGAAGTTGGGCGATAGCAGCGTTTCGATTTCCTGGTGCGAAACGCTGTAAGGAGGTCCATCGGCATCTCCCTTACGGGCCACACTCACCAACAACCCCTTGGCCCCCGGCGGGGTCAGCTGGGCAAGATGAAAAGCATAACGCTGTCGCGTCGCTTCGGGCAGAGCAATCAACGCGGCGCGGTCGTAAAACGCGCCAATTTCACTTGCCTGCTGAATGTGCAAGTGAAAGAAGTCGCCGCACCACAGTTCGATACATCCCTGGCGGCTAATGTTGAAACCGGCCTGTTGATAACGCGACACCGGGGTCGGTGACTGGGCAAGAAATTGCTCAATAGCTTCGGGGGCCAACTCAACACCAAGCACTGGATGCCCGGTTTCAGCCAGCCAACGCATATCCAGCGTTTTACCACACAAAGGGACAAGTACTTTGGCGCGATCAGGCACGCCAAGCGATGGCCAGTAATGCGTAAGCGCAGAATGTGGCTGGGGCAGATGAAAGCCAATACGACCCTCCTGCCACCTGGCTCGCCAGAGATCAGTCATTGTTGATCACCCGACCATTAAAACCAGCGATCACGCTTTTTACGCCGCCGCGGCAGGTGAGGCACGATAAGCCCGACAACCAGACCCGCACCGGCTACACCGCCGCCATACATGAAGTAACGCAACAGCAAGTCTTCTTCCTGAGTCTCAAGCCGCGCTTGCAGGGCGCGCACCTGCTCGCTCGATTCATCAGCATCACTACTCAGCTGGTCGTTACGGCTTTCAAATTCGTCAATGCGTTGCTGTCGGGTTTCCAACGATTCGCGCATGGTCGCCACGCGCTGCTCCCACTCGTCGTTGATACCGTCCAGCTCGTCCGTTAGCGATTCCACCTGCGCTTCCAGCTCGGGCAACTGTTCGCTGGCGCTGGGTGTTTGCTGAAGCTCATCGCTCAAAATCCATACGGCATCATCGTCATCACCGCGAACGCGGGTGTAATCACCGTTGGTTTCAAGTACTTCGACCTGCTCGCCGGCACTGAGCGTTCCCACAATGCGATAGCCATCCGTTGGGCCACTGCGCACATAAGTTGATAATTCGTCGGTTACCCAGGCGTCATTTTCAGACTGGGCAACGCCATTGACACACCACACACTGACTAACACACCGGCGGCAACGGTCCGGTAACGATGACAAAATTGAGCTATCTGCATGACTAATGTCCTGATTAATAAACTGCACTCTGGGCAGCTAACGTGACTAATCCCCGCGCGGAGGCAATGAAAAAGGACGGGGAAATTCTGCCACCTGCGCGTCGCTTTTAACCGCTTTCAAAGGTCCCTCGCGCTCCACTTCATCGATCCGAACAATCGCGTTGAGCGGGAGGTAGCTTCGTTTGACGCCTTCGAAGGTGCGCTGCAATTTTTCGCTCGCAGGGTCGATTACCACCTTTGAGACATCTTCAAAGACAAACTCCTCGACTTCAATAAAGCCCCAGAGTTCGCTTTGGAATATCTCGCGCACGTATAAATCCCAAATTTCACCCTGCTGGTGAACAACCACTCGGTAAATTGGCTTGGCCGCCATCTTGGCGTTTTCCTCTTGCCGCTAGAACGTTTATTTAACGGTTTATCTTAACATATTCCAGCGTGCGAGCGTTTGCTGTACGGACAACCGCTATATGGCCTAGACCAGCGCTTGTGTGTATTGTTAATGGGCCATTTCGGCTTTTACTTCTTCCTCGACCCGAAGGATTCACCTATGCGAAAGGGCTCAAACAAGCGCTACCCCGCTCTTTCTGGCTGGACCCCAGTGTCATCCATACCCTGTGTCCTCAAAAAATTCGAGCGAGCGAATGTACGCTCGATGGAAATTGCCGAAGAAACCGTCCTCTAAATTACCGTATTTGGTAGCCACTGGTGACTGGTCTACCTTGAGTGAAAGGATGCACATACGCTTCGAGATTTACTAAAACATCTAGAAGATCTCGACTTCTATGTATAATCCCCCGCTTACCCGGTACAAGGAGTCATCGTGACCACCCCTAACGTCGTGGTCATCGAAACGCTCAGCGAGATCCGGTTACTCGCTGTAGCAACAGGTGGTTACGCACATCCATTGGTGTCAGGAGAGTTTTCCCATCATTACCTGACCCAGGTCATCGCCATTAATCTTTGGCTACTGTTTACCGCGCCAAGCGAAGCTGAACGCGAACAGCAGGGCCGCCTGGCCGTCATCCCACGTCAGCTCTTTCAGTACCTGGCCGAGCGGATTGGTTATGAACACATCATCGACCAGTTAATTGATGAAATCTGGCGCATCCTCAAGCAGCGCCCTATTCAGGTCGAATCCATCAAACAGATGATCACCCAGATCTCCCTATGCCAGGCAAATCCGGAGATCGACCTGGGATCCAGCGGCCAGGGTGCCGACAGATTGGTCAGCTCGCTGTACGGGCCCACCCAGGCGTGCCGAGAAGACCCGGGCATCGAGACCTACCGTGAGCGGCTCGATGGCATGGATCAATCAGCTCTGCAGGCGGAGGCCACCGGGTTTGCCCGTGCCATGCACGACACCGGGCTGGTATCGCCCTACCACGCGGTTCTGCTGCGTCACCTGCTCGAAGAGGGGGATCATCTGGTGTCTGAAGCCTTCGGGCTTTCGTCAACTGGCCGTGATTGCCTGCTGTGTTACCGCGAGCTTGTTCATGCGCTGATTCGCGGCAGCGTTTATCCGGCCACAGCTCAGGCAGTTTATGGGCTCGCCCTGATGCTCGAACGGGGAATTCTTTACCAGCCCCCGGTGGCACCGGCCATGTGGCGCCAGTTTAATCTGCCACTTTCCGAATGGTCTCAGGCACGGCTGAATATTGCCTATGGCGACGTCGCGTCGCCAAGGGCTCGCTTGCTTGAAGGTGTACTGTGCATGCTCGGCTTACCGCTAGGTGTGGGCCAGGGCAACAACCCGACCTGCCAGTCGGCCCGTGCGTTATCGATGTGGGCCTACAATGACCCGGACTACTTATTGCAGATGGTCGCCTGGGCCGCGCGGGATGACGAGATCATCATGCACTTCGAAGGCCAGGCCATCTCTTCGATGGCAAGCCTATCGGGCGTGGCCACTGAGCTGCCCATGGATCTTGATCCGGTTTCATTGATCGTAGTGCCCCATTTAGACCGCATCTATGCCGAAATGGGCCGACGCTGCGTTAGCCGTGAAGGCGACCCCCACCGCTGGGTGAATCCGGAATTTCACGGTTGGTGGTCGGGCCGCGGCTTTCGTATCAATGTCGACGTTGCTACCGGCAAGTTAACCGACGTGAATGATTTCATTCGCCACTTTTACGCTTGCTACCATCCTTACTATAACGGCAACCAGCCGCTGATCCATCCGCAGCCTGCCGGCATCGCCGTCACAGACAGCGCCGCCCGTTTTATAGGTTGGCACGCCATCACCATCCTGCGCGCATCGCTCGACCCTAACGACGTAATGCGCATTTACTTTTACAACCCCAATAACGACAGCGGTCAGGATTGGGGCAATGGCGTAAAGGTCAGCACTGCAGGGCACGGCGAACGCTTCGGCGAAGCGTCACTACCGTTTTCGCAATTTGTTTCGCGGCTGTATATTTACCACTTCGACCCGCTTGAGCGCGGCGAGCTGGCAACGGTCACCGAAGACGAGCTCGATACGGTTAAACGTTACCTGGAGCAAAGTTGGGGCGCCGAACGGCTACCCGCCTCAGTGTTGCAAGCCAACGAAGGTCCTCACCACACCCCGCCCAACGACACATGATGCGACTTGACCAACTGCTCGTCAGCCAGGGGCTGACGAGCTCGCGCACCCGCGCGCAGCGGCTTATTCGCAATGGCCGTGTTTCGCTTGACGAGACGACGAAAGCCCTTACCAAACCCAGCGAAAAGTGGCCCGAAGATACGCGCTTATACGTTGCTCCGGACCCTGAGGAACGCTTCGTATCACGCGCGGGCCTCAAGCTTGCGGCCATGCTGGAGACACTGTCTCTATCCCTCGACGGGCTCAACGTCCTCGATGTTGGCCAGTCAACCGGCGGTTTCAGCGACTGTGCCTTGCAAGCCGGAGCGCGCCACGTGATTGGTGTCGAAGTGGGCCATGGCCAGTTAGACGAACGCCTTAGAAACGACCCACGTGTTACCTGCCTGGAGGGTATCAATGCCCGCGCCATGCGCGAGGAAAAGGCCCTACAACTGGCGCTCGACAAGCACCCCGTCGACTTGGCGGTCATGGACGTATCATTTATCTCACAAACCTTAATCCTGCCTGAAATTGCTCAGCTGTTGCCTCAACATGGGCGGCTGATCTCCCTGGTAAAGCCGCAGTTTGAGCTGACCTCGAAAGCGCTGGATAAACGCGGCGTGGTCCGGGATGCTTCGCACTATCAGCAGGTTGAGGAACGCTTGCGGGAAGCATGTCAGTCACTGGGATTCACCGTCCAACATTGGCAAATCAGCCCGATCACCGGTGGCGACGGTAATCGCGAGTTCCTTCTTTACGCGCAGAAAATCGACTAGTCAGTAGACGGACCCAGGGGTGGCTTAAGCGTTTCGACCTTCACCGACTCACCCGATTCACCCGATTCACCCGATTCACGGTGCAACCAAACATCCATTTGCTCAAAGGCAACGCGTACCAGTGCTTCGCGGAACATTGCCTCCACCCGGCAATTAATTTCATCGGCGGCAAACAGCCGATCCATCAGATCATTGACGAAAATACGCAGTTCGAAGTTGAGGCTATGCGGCCCATAGCTCATGCAAAATACCTGCGGCTCGGGATCAGTAAGCACACGGGCGTTTTCATCCGCCGCTTGCCGTAACAAGCGGTGCACCGTCGCCAAATCCGAGCCATGGGCCACGCCGTAAGTAAGTACCACGCGGGTAACGTTGTCCGAGAGCGACCAGTTGATCAATTGATCGGTCACGAAGGTTTTATTGGGAATGATGATTTCTTTGCGATCAAAATCGGTCACGGTCGTCGCACGTATGCGAATGCGGCTCACCGTGCCGTGCAGGTTACCCAGGGTGATGGTGTCGCCAATCCGGATGGGGCGCTCGAACAGGATAATCAGACCGGAGATAAAATTGGCAAAGATCTCCTGCAGGCCAAACCCCAGCCCCACACTCAAGGCCGCTACCAGCCATTGTAATTTGTCCCACGACACGCCAAGTGTGCCCAAGGCCGACACGATACCGGTGCCGACAATGGTATAGGACAACAAGGAACTGATCGCATAGGCACTGCCCTGCTTTAACGTCAGGCGGGAAAGCACCATGACTTCCAGCAGCCCCGGTAAATTGCGTGCCAGAATAAACGTCAATGCGACCACCAGCAGCGCACCAAAAAGGTCGGAAATCGACAACGCACTGTCGACCAATTCGCCGTCAGTGTTCTCCCATAGCGACACTTGCTCCAGATAACTCATCACCGCAAGCAGGTCTGCCCATACCAGATACAGCAAGCCAGTGAAGGCAATCAGCAAAATCAGTTTGGAAAGGCGCAGCGACTGGGTATTGATCTGCTCCATGTCCAGCGGCGGTTCTTCTACGACTTCCAAGCCGCCTTCGGCACCCTCCTGAACCTGGGCGCGTCGTCTTGCCAATGCACGCCGGTAGGCCAAGCGCCTTGCTGCTACCGCCAAACTACGCACCACCGTGGCTTCTACCACCACCCACAGGCCCAGAAGATAGAGCGTGGCAACAAAGCGCCCCACTAGCCTCAACGCTGTGTATTCGTATCCCCACACCACCAGCCCCAGCAGGACGATAGGTACTGCCGACATGGCCAACCCGAGCAACAGGCGAAATAGACGCACACCAAAAATGGGCACATGAGCCAGAATCAGGCGCGCCAGACACACGCTCATTGCCAGCAGCCCCAACGTCAATAGCCCCATGGCAACTGGTCGCTGGGCAAGCGGCGTTTGCAGACTGTCGGCCACCGTTGAGATGGTAATTACCGGCACCAGCGCTATCCCAAGCCCGGCCAGCAAACGTCGCAGCCGAACATTGTAGGCAGGCGGCCAGGTAAAATGTTGCTCGGCCACGCCATCAGCCACCAGTAGCCTTCTTCCCCAGGCAACAACGGCCCAACTCAACGCCAATTGCACCAAAGCGGGCGCCAGGTTGGCCGCCAGTAGACTCTCCGTAGCGCTTATGGCGGCTCCCATTCCAGAAAAACGGCTTTAGGCGTGTGCAGTTGAGTGTCGCTTTTCAGCCGTCCGATCTGACCATGCAGTGTCGCCAGATGTGCTTTGATCCGGCGACGCAGAACAACCAGCAAAAGACCGACGGCAAAAAAGGGAACGCCGCTCAACATTTGCCAATCCAGTGATGGCCAGCGATTCGGCAAAACAGCGCGCCACTCGCCTTCCTGCCACTCGATGCGTAGATTTTGAGGTAACTGCCGGAGCCAGCTAACGTCCAACGGTCGACTATTAGCCACCCAGAACAACTGTTCATCAATCGTATTGCGCAACGCTTGGGTAGTGACCAGCAATTGCTGCTGATTAAGCTGTAGCTCGACAGCCGCACTTAATAAACGCCCGTAGACCTCCTCCAGTTCATCGACCAGTTCACGACGCGACTGGTAGAGCCGTGAGAGCGTATTGATCAGCGCGGGGGTTGGCTCGATATTGGCGTCGCTAAGCCGTTGTCTTGCTAACTGCTCAGCCTGGCGAAGCTGGTCGCGCTGGCGGACCAGGTCGAACTGTTTGAGACGCAAGTCGGCTATTTCATCCTGCAAATCGCGGCGGGGGAGAACATTAGGCAGTGACTGACGCTGTTCGCGTAGAATCCGTGACAGCAACTGGCTACCACGAATGGCCTCGATCTGTTCATTCAAGCTGCGCTGCAGCTGGCGCACGTGCTCAAGCTGGCGCTGGGTATCAATGTTGTCGCGCACCAGGCTGTTATCACGTTCGCCAGCCTGCAGTAACGACAGGCTAAGCGATTGATTGCGCTGCTGCGCCCGCACCACGACAGGATGTCCAGCAGCAATCAACGGATTACTTTGGGCGGCATCGGCAATTGCCTGTTCCGATGCCAGCCGTCGTTCCCGGTCAATGACGTTTTGTAGCAAGTTAAGCCGCTGCTCATGCCGCTCAATTTGCAGCATCAACAGGTCGCGGCGCTGCAAGGCAAGATCGCGCAGTCTTCCATTGGCGCTCAATTGGCGCTGATAAAGCGCCACCTCGCGATCAGCGACGGCTCGCTCAAGGCGCAATTGAATCATGCGGGCATCATTCAGGGCAGACAGCTGACGATCCCCAAGCAGCGCTTCGCGTTCAGCAGCATCGCGACGCAACGATTCCATGCGCTCAAGCGTATCGGCCATGGATTGCTGGGCGCGTTCGGGCAACGTTTGGGCGGTCAGGAATTGCGAGTTGACTTCCGCAAGCTGGCTCTGAAGCTGCTGGAGTTGGGTAAGTGCCTCCGCCTGCTCGGATTCCAATGCGGCCAAGGGCAAGTTACTGAGCTCATCAATCGATGGCATGTCATCGCCATTTTCAGCCTCTGCAAGCTCACGCTCAACGGCAATCAGCGAATCAGGGGCCTGGCGTGCCCGCTCTTCTAACTCATCAAGTTGCTGCTCAATCGCATCCAGGCGCTCGTAAGCCTCCATTGCGGCGGTCAACGCTTGTTGATCCAACGCCTGCTGAGCGTTTAAGGTTTCTTGAGAATCAAACTGATCTAGCCGTTGCTTGAGCGAGGCTTCGTCGGGCACATCGTCCAACGTCGCCGCCTTCAAGGCAACGCTACACAACAGTAGCATCAGGACCACTAACCCTTTCATTGCCAAAGGGAAGGCGAATTTCACCACAGCGCTATGCCTCGCTGACGCGTCAATATTGAGCTTGACTATTGTCGGGGGTTGGCAGCCACTGCGCAATCATAACAGTTGACTTACGCCGTCAGCGTGATAGAACAGCTTAGGCACAGGCATGTGCCCCACCCTATTCATGTGAGTTATCGATGGTCATTCGACACCGACGTTTAACGCGTTTTTTTGTGCTATGCGGCCTGACTGCCGTTAGTGCACTTACTCACGCTGATACCCGCGAGGATATTGAGGCGCGTATTAGCGAGCTAAATAACGAACTCTCTCAGCTTCACCAGCAGCTGGAGCAAGCTGAATCGCTCGAAGAAAGTGGCGACGTTGGTGAGCGCATCATCCAGCCCCCTGAAGTCGTCGCGCTTGATGATCTGAACGAGCGACGTCAGTTTGAACAGGAATCCAGCCGTAATCCATTTTCGATTACCACACATCCCGCTGATTCTCGGTCTGATAATAACGAGCTGAAGTTTCAGTTTAGTGCCAAGGTCAATTTGGCAGAGGATGTGCTGTGGGGCGACTATGGTGACCTGTATTTTGGCTATACCCAACGCAGCTGGTGGCAAGCCTACAACACCGATGATTCGTCGCCGTTTCGCGAGACCAACTACGAGCCCGAAGTGTTTATCGACATTGATACACCTTGGGAGGCATTGGGGTGGGTCAATACTCGCAATCGAGTCGCCCTCAATCATCAGTCCAACGGCCGTTCGGATCCGTTCTCGCGCAGTTGGAACCGTGTCTACCTCGAGAGCATCTTCCAAAGTGGCGACTGGGCCGTCACCTTTGCCCCCCATTGGCGGATTCCCGAATCCGATGACGATGACGACAACCCGGATATTGAACGCTTTATGGGTTATGGCGACATTCGTGTCGCCAAGCGGCTCGATGACAACCACGAGGTCAGTGGCCAGCTGCGAGGCAACCCAAGCGCTGGCAATATGGGGACGCAAATCGACTACAGCTGGCCGGCTTTCAATTCTCTACGCGCCCATGTCCAGTACTACTATGGTTACGGCGAGAGCCTGATCGACTACGATCACCGCGTCCATCGTTTGAGTATCGGGTTCAGTTTAAACCCCTTGTTCAGCGCCAGCGGCCTGAACCGATAGGCAATTCACTTGTCAGTGACATTGTTAATAACTATGCGACTGCTATGCTGATAGCTGTTCACTTACCGTCAAAGGAAGACATCATGGCTAAACGTCAAAACGAAAGCACTGCTCAGGCCGATCAATTGAAAGAAGATCTGCGCCACTTGAGCGATACCGTTGAAGAACTGGTCAACGCCACCTCAAAAGACGCCAGCGGTGAAATGCGCGACTTGCGCACTCGTGCCGAACAGCGTCTCAAAGATACCCGTCATCGCCTGGAAGCGCGAGGCGAGCGTATTTATGAAGACACCCGCGATTCCCTGACGCACCAGGCGGATGCCTGTGACCGCTATGTCCACGAAAACCCCTGGACGAGCATTGGGATTGGTGCAGCCGCCGGCGTTATCATCGGTATGCTCATCGGTCGTCGCTAATGGCTTTGGGGCCTACCCAACGCGTTTTTTCAGCCGCTAAACGCTTACTCAATTCGCTGATCGCCAACGGTGAAACACGTTTGCGTTTGGCGGTGGTAGAGCTGGAAGAAGAACGCTCACGACTGCTTGTGCTGCTATTATTGGCTGGTGCCAGCCTGCTTTTGCTGCTGCTGGGCATTGCCACCCTGGTAGCATTAGTCGTTGTATTGTTCTGGGATACCTACCGGCTTACCGCTATTGGTGTTAGCGCCCTGGTATTGATTGTGGCCAGTTTCACGCTGGCCATGATCGCACTACGCCAAGCGAAACAGCACACC
>JAIVHM010000270.1 GCA_020201095.1 Halomonas sp.
ATTACGCCTAAGCCGATAAATGCAACTGTCTTGATGGTAGCCATGAGTCACCTGATTGTTGGTGTGTTGTGAGTTAGTAACGGCGGAAACGCAAAAAGGCCACCCTTGGGCGTAATGCCAGTCAGTTAAGCCTGACTGGCTTTTTTCTGATCGCATATTTTTGTGGTCGTGCCCGGATAGCACGCGGGTACGACCTTTCTCGTCTATCGGGTAGTACAAACGAAGGGGCCATCTCCAGCATCGACTTTATAACTTCCGGGACACGGCCGGGCGACACGGCTGGCAACATGGATAACTCCTTGATAATCCAGTGGGCTGCCTGATGAAAACTCAGTTGATTGGGGTGAATGCTGCTTAAGCTATAGGCCATGCGGGCCATCTGAAAGCGTATCAAGTTGTAGGCAAGCAACGTTCCCCATAACTCTTGGCGAACCATGTCCGGTGTGCGGCTACGCAGCGTGAGCCGATTGCCCAGCAGCGACTGCTTCATTTCCCGATAGCCCAACTCGATTTCCCAGCGGTAACTATAAAGATCCACGATATCAGCGGCAGGAAAGCGCATCGGATCGGTCATCGACGTCAGTACCTGAACCTTTTTGCCCTTGACCTTACGACTCATCAGACGCGCCTCTAACGTCGCGGGCAAGTCTGGCCATTTCGCTCGCGCTTGTGGCGATGTCGTCAGACGAACCCGTCGATCCTGACGCCCCAGCGAGTCGATTTCCTCATACTGTATCCCCTTCCGTAATGGAATCAGCCAGTGGCGCTGCTCGCCAGCTTGTTGCCACGCATGCAGTAGGCCTAACGAATAAAAGCCACGGTCAAACAGCGTTAGCGAGTGATCGGGCGTGCTGGCAATCAGGTCAGTCGTCAAAGCCACTTCGCCCGTCGACACACTGTCAAAGGCGGCGCCTGTGACGAGGTGACTCGTCAACTCCATTTGGCACACCATGCGCACTTGAGGGTAGCTTGCCTCTCGATGGGCATTACGCGTACGCGCAAAAGCGGCTTGATTCTCCGGCGAGTCAGGCGTACGCCATACCACACCGTCCACTGCTAAGAGCTGGAGTCCACACCAATGAGGATGAGGCGTTTGCTCATGCCAAAGTGCCTGCGTTTGCTCAAAGACCCGCTTGACAGCCTCTACCCCTAAGCGCTGGCGGGCTTGCACCACGGCACTGGGGGCCACAAAGGGACGCTTACCCGGCAAGACAATATCGAGCTGATTGACCACTTGCCCCATGGGGATATGGCGAAATAATGCCATGCCCACAATCGACCAGACCACCATCTCTAGGGGTAACCGCCGTTTTCGCAGCGTGGCGACACCTGCTTGTTCTAAGCACGTGTCGATGAGTTCGGGAGACAGCACCTCAGCGAGGCTGGAGAAGTTATCAGGGGCAACACGGGCAATAGCATCAATGGCTTGACTAAAGTGCATAAAAAAATCCGGTATCAGAAGATCACTGATACCGGAATATCGCATTGTCAGCTAATTGATAAAACCCTTAACTGACTGGCATTACCGCTTGGCGGGGCTTTTTTTGCATATCAAATGCCTTAAGCATCGATGCGCTTGTACTTCATGCGCTTGGGTGTGTCGTTGCCGACGCGCTTCTTGTGATCTTCTTCATAGTCGGTGTAGTTGCCGTCGAAGAAGACTACCTCGGAATCGCCCTCAAACGCCAGAATATGCGTGGCGATCCGGTCGAGGAACCAGCGGTCGTGCGAGATCACCATGGCACAACCCGGGAAGGCCAGCAGTGCCTCTTCCAGCGCGCGCAACGTCTCGATGTCCAAGTCGTTGGACGGTTCGTCAAGCAACAGCACGTTGGCCCCCTGTTTGAGGGTTTGTGCCAGCTGCAAACGACCCCGCTCACCGCCAGATAGTTCATCGAGGCGCTTTTGCTGGTCATTGCCTTTAAAGTTAAAGCGACCCACATACGCCCGCGAAGCAACCTCATACCCATTGATATTGAGGATATCCTGGCCGCCGGAGACGGCCTGCCAGACGGTTTGCTTGTCGTCCAGGGCATCACGCAGCTGCTCGACGTAAGCGATATCCACCGTCTCACCCAGCACGACCTCGCCAGCATCAGGTTTTTCCTGGCCAGTGATCAGCTTGAACATGGTCGACTTACCGGCGCCGTTACCGCCGACAATGCCGACAATTGCACCGGGGGGAATCGAGAACGAAAGATCCTGATAAAGCAGCTTGTCGTCGAAGCGTTTCGCGACATCATGAAACTCAATGACCTTATCCCCCAGGCGCGGGCCAGGTGGAATATAAATCTCATTAGTTTCATTACGCTTCTGGAAATCACCGGACTGCATTTCCTCAAAGCGATTAAGGCGTGCCTTGCTTTTCGCCTGACGGCCCTTAGAGTTGGAACGCACCCACTCAAGCTCCTGCTTGATGGCTTTCTGGCGCGACGCTTCCTGCTTGGCTTCCTGCCCCAGGCGCTGGTCTTTCTGCTCGAGCCACTGCGAGTAGTTGCCCTCAAACGGAATACCCTGACCGCGGTCCAGTTCCAGAATCCAACCCGCAACGTTGTCGAGGAAGTAGCGGTCGTGGGTAATGGCGACCACGGTGCCGCTGTAGTCGTGCAGGAAGCGCTCAAGCCAGGCGACTGACTCGGCATCCAGGTGGTTGGTCGGCTCATCGAGCAGCAGCATATCGGGGCTTGAGAGCAGCAGGCGACATAGCGCCACGCGGCGGCGCTCACCGCCAGAAAGG
>JAIVHM010000021.1 GCA_020201095.1 Halomonas sp.
TGTAAAGGCCTCGCTCGAGGCGCTGGGTAAGCTCACGATGTGGAAACTTGCCATTCGACCGGGCAAGCCGCTGGCGCTTGGTCAGCTACCGCGACTTGCGGGCGGGCAGGCGCACTTTGTGGGGTTACCTGGTAATCCTGTTTCCGGGTTTGTTGGCGCGTGGCTGTTTTTACGCCCGTTGATGGGCGCACTATTAAGCTGCCTCGATCTGGCAACGCTACCTTGCGTCACCGCGCGGGCTGAGTTTTCGACGTCCACCGGCCCGCGACAGCATTATATGCGCGTGACCCTAACGTTTGACGCCGAGGGCGCGCACGCCAGGGCGTTTGATGACCAGAACTCGTCGGTACTTTCCTCGTGCATCCAGGCCAATGCGCTGGCGGTAATCCCGCCTCACAGCGATATTGCCAAGGGGGATCCCGTTGGCTGTTTATGGCTGATGGGCTAAGGCATGATCAACCGTTAGACAATGGCGTGGGGCACAAAGCAGGAAGAGTCTTTGGTGATGCGCCCGACGTCCTCGCGAATCCCCATGCCGCAAGCGCGGTCGCCGACCACCCAACTGCCGACCAGCGCGTGATTATCACCAAAGCGCGGCATGGGGTGGTAAGCCTGTCGGATCCAC
The DNA here is from genome assembly GCA_020201095.1 of Halomonas sp. Classification (GTDB taxonomy): domain Bacteria; phylum Pseudomonadota; class Gammaproteobacteria; order Pseudomonadales; family Halomonadaceae; genus Vreelandella. Next base: position 626 of record JAIVHM010000021.1, read on the forward strand.
GGGCTGTCGGTATAGGGGCCATCGACCGCTTCGCGCTGGCCCGCTGGGGTAATCAGTTCGACGTTGCTACCTTCCCGTGAGAAAAACGGTTTGCGCACCCAGCCTGCTGGCAATGGCGGGCTATCGGCATTCTCGAAAAATGCCGGTAACAGATTGGGGTGGCCTTCAAAGTGTTCCCATAGCAATGGCAGGATACCCTTGTTGGATAACACTGCCTTCCAGGGCGGTTCAAACCAGTGAGTGTTTAACTGGGGAATCCATTCACCAAACGGATCGTCGGCCATTTCTTCCCAGGGGTACAGCTTGAACAGCGCGCCAATAGGCTGGTCATCAAGGTCGACAAAATGATCAACGGCGGGGTGTCGGCCAATATCCTCGGTGTAGATAAAGGGGGCGTTGAGGCCGGCCTGTACCGCGACGTCCTGCAAGTAGTGCACCGTGGCGCGCTCTTCGGCGTTATCCTTGACGCACGAGAAATACAGCGTGCGGCCCTCAAGGCGGTCGCCCAGGTGCGCCATGGCATTGATCAGCCGCTCCTGAATCGAGTTGTACTGGTCGGCGTGACGCGGCAGGATACCCTTCGCCATGGCTTGCTCGAGCCACACCCACTGGAAAAATCCAGCCTCGTAAAGCGAGGTGGGGGTGTCGTAGTTGAGCTCCAGCAGCTTCGCCGGGCCATCGCCCGAATAGGCAAAATCCATTCGCCCATAGAGGTGCGGCTGACCGGCTTTCCACGAGTTGTGGATGCTGTCCCACATATGCTCGGGCAGCGCTAGTCGCTGCATTAGGGCGTTGGAATGACAGACCTTGTCGACCAGCTCCATACACATCTCATGGATCGCCTCGGTGGGCGCCTCTATGTCACGCTCCACCTGTTCCATGGTGAACTGGTAGTAGGCGCTTTCCTTCCAGTAAGGCTCGCCCTCGATGGTATGAAAATGAAACCCCAGTTCGTGGGCCAGGGCTTTCCAGTTTTGCCGCTCGGGGATGTCGATACGTAGCATGGTGACTTTGGCTGGCGGTTAGGAACCCCAGCCACCCCGCGCAGACGAGCGCGAACCAAAACCGCTACGCTGCGAAGAAGCGCGCACCGAGCTGCGCATTGATTCATTACGCTGCGAGACCCGTTGGGATGCCTGGCTTGATGCGGTGTTCCAATTACCCTGGTTCTGGCGATTGCGGTATACCGGCTCTTGATATACCCGCTCGAACGAGCGCCCGCGGCTGGTGTTGGACATCATGTTGCCCACCATATAGCCCATCATGGCCGGCATAAACCAGTTGCCGCCGCCGCTTCCGCTCGCCGCCTGCGATTGCTCTTCAGTGGGCTCGGTGCAGGCACCGTCGCCGTGCTCTGCCTCACATTCTTCCAGGGTGTTAAAACGTGGCACTTCTTCCAGCGAGGCGTCGTAGGCATCCTCACAGGCATTGCGTGTATACACATCTGCGGCCACGCATTCTTCAACGCTCTGGAAGCTGCGCGGCTCATCAAACTCGATGTCGGTAATTTGTTCTTCCTGAGGCGGTTGCCCACAGGCGGTCAGGCCAAAGGCGCTGGCGCCCATCATCGCGAGCGACAGGCGTGCGCTGCGTTTGCGGCGTGGCAAATGCGGTGTTTGATCGTGTCTGGACATATCAGCGCTTCCCTTTACCACGTCATCGAGGCGGCGTTGAGCAAGCCAACGGCCACGGCGACACTCGCCATTAAAATGCCGTAGGCCTGGTGGCCTTCGGTTATGTGTTGCGACAGGCTTTCGCCCTGCTTACGCAGGAACAGCTTTACGCCGAAGAACGTCGCCAACTGGACGATAAACGCAACAACACCCCATAAAATGAAGTCGATAAAGCTGATGGAGTTGGCCATGGCGCTATACAGCGGGATGGTAAAACCTAGAATTGAGCCGCCGTAGGCAGTCGCGGCGGCCGCGTTGCCTTCACGAATCAGCTTCCATTCGTGGTGCGGTGTAATGCGGCTATAGCAGTACATGAACGCGACTAGCATAATAATCGCCGCGATCAGATAGGCAATAAAGTACGGCAAACCCTGCAGGTAATGCACCATGGACGTTGTTTCCTGTGTAAAAGTTGAAAAATTTTTGAAAACTGAAGACGTTAAAGAGCGTCGATATCCACTGACGCAACGTCAACACCGACGTTGTGCACCACCATAAAACCACCGTCGCCGTCGTTTTCTGCGCTGACCAATACGTATTCCATGCGTTCAGCGTCCTTGATAACGCGTTCAAAAAGCATGGCGTGGTGGGTAACATAGCGGCCGCTGATGCTGTCGGTGGTGACTACCTGTTCCTCGAAAACCACCGGCGGTGACCATTCACGGGCCGCGTCGCCCCACACGCGCTGATAGCTACAAACGCGTTCGGCTGCCTCGGTCGAGGTGATGGTCACCGTCTGCGCGCCCAGCGAATTGGTGTGCGGGTCAGTGCCATTAACCAGCGTATCAAACTCGACGTCAGATAGATGCGCGACCTGATAAAAATCGAACAGCTTGTATTCTACGACCTGCTCGTTTTCGATATTGGCCTGCAGCCAGGTGTCGTTATCCAGGTAAAAGCGCACCAGGTGCGCCCCTTGGCCAAGGTCAACATGCCCAACGGCGGCAATATGGTGATAGGCCTCGTCGTCCCAACGAAACAGGGCGTCGGGGTGGGCGCGTAAGCCAATCAGCTTGATGTTCACGCGACCATTCAGGCGCAGACCTTCCAGCACGTCGGGTGGGATATCCAGATGCAGCCCAGCCGCCACCGGGTGGCGCTGGTTCTGCTCAGGTGGTTTCTCTGTGGTCGCGCGAAAAAGTGCCTTGAGCGTATTAAGCATGACCTGCCTCGCTAATGCATAGGAAGAGCGGCGTCGACCGACGACAAGCGTTTACTCTTGAGCCGCGTTTTTCTTGGCTTTCAGACGTGCCAGAACGTCGTCGGCCTTGCGCTGACTACCGCCGATACCGGCTGATTTGAGGCGTTCTTCCAGTGAGCTTCCGCTCTCATCAGCAGCCATCTCATCAGCGGCTTGCATCTGCGCCGAGTTCAGCTGCTGGCGCTCTTTGATGCGCTCCAGCGATTCCATGGCGCTACTCATGGCGCTGTTCTGACCAGAGTGGCGAGCCGCGACAGCCGATTGAGCTTTTTGCGCCGATTCGGTGGCTTTGACCACGCTCACCTGTTGCTTGAGCTGGCGCAGCTGGTTGTCGGTGCCGCGAATCGCGCCGCGCAGCTTTTCAATGCTGGCGTCGTATTCGGCTACAATGGCCCGCTCCGCTTCCAGGTCGTCCTGAAGGGCTACCATCCGCTCGGCGACTTCCGCTGCTAGCGCTTCTTCGCCTTTATCCAAAGCGGCTTCAGCGCTTTTTTCGAGCTCGGCGATTTTGCTCTCCAGCGTGTCGGCTTTATTGCTGCTTAGCTGGCGTTGGCCCATCAGACGGGTGAGCTCGGTTTTGGATTGGCTCAGGCTGTTTTCAGCGTCGCGAATCTCCTGATCCAGAATACGTAGCGCCTGGGCGTCGACAACCGCCTGCCCGGATTCGCTGGCTTTACCGCGCAGGGCGGTCATGATTTTGCTTAACATAAAAAATCTCGCTGATAGACCACCGCAAAGGGTGGCACTGATAATGGGTCGACGTTAAACGAAGTGTGTCTGTATCAGCTCGGCGACTTCGATGGCCGCGCCGGCAGTGGCGTGAAGCTCCGCGCAAATAGATTCGAGTTTGGAATCGCTGAATAGTTGCCCGTAAGCGACGTAAACGTCGCGCCCGTCGATACAGACGATTCCTACCGATGCCAGGGGTAGCGAAAGGCCCTGACGTAGCAGCGTCTCGTTGAGTGCTGCCGTGTCTTTAACCGTTTCAACGGCCACGATAGGCGCCATCGCCACCCATTCGTTGTCGCTGCGCGACAGGGTAATGGGCAGGTTGCCGTAATCGCTTAACTCCCAAACCAGTGTTTGATGGTCATCGTCCAGGCTGATCGTGGCTTGTGGCCATTTGATGGCAGTGTCATCGGTTGTGTCCATCGACTGGGTCACAATACGGTAGAGTTCAGCTGCGGTTACCCCGGCATTGGTGTCAGGTGTCGTCAAGGCTATTTGCTCCTGAGTGTATCGAATTACACTACTCTAACACTGTGAACGTCTCGCGACGTAATCAATCACGGCAGCGAGTCGTTAATTGCCAGATATAGTTCAAATATCTGATATTTATTATTTTTGTTAGAAAAACACGCCGTTAGACGCTTTATTGCGACTAAAGGCGAATAGAAGAATCGAGTCACCGTTCTACAATCCAACGCCACTTGGTAATTTTACCTAAATCCACTGCGCTGATGTTTTGTGTTGAACGCGAGCATGCGCGACCGCCCCGAAGGATGTTCTTATGCATGCCCTCACCCTGGCGTCATTTCTATTCTTCACTTGTTTAGTGGCCTTTATCACCTGGCGCATTACGCGAAGGGATGATCACAGCAGCACCAGCGGTTATTTTCTGGCAGGGCGGACGCTGACGTTTCCCTTGATTGCCGGGTCGCTGTTGATGACCAACCTGTCCACCGAACAAATGGTGGGGCTCAACGGCGCGGCCTTCAGCGATGGCCTGAGCGTGATGGCTTGGGAAGTTGTCGCGGTCATTGCGCTGGTGGCATTGGCGCTGTTTTTCCTGCCGCGCTTTTTGAAAAGCGGTATTGCGACCTTGCCGCAGCTGCTGTTGATCCGCTTCGATAAAGGCACGCAACTGATTGCCAACGTGATCTTCCTGATCGCCTACGCGGTGATTTTGCTGCCAATCATTCTTTACTCCGGCGCGATAGGGCTGCAGGGCATGCTCGACCTGCCCGCACTGACCGGTATCGAATCACCGACCACGCTACTCTGGCTGACGGTCTGGGTCGTGGGGATTGTGGGTGCGATTTATGCGCTGTTCGGCGGGTTGCGCACGGTCGCCGTGTCCGACACCCTGAACGGCGTTGGCCTGCTGATCGGTGGTTTTGTGATCGTCTACTTTGGCTTGCAAGCCGTCAGCGGTGGTGAAGGCATTGTGGAAGGCTGGAATACGTTGAAAACCAGCAATCCTGACAAGCTCAACTCGATCGGCGGTAGTGATCAACAGGTGCCGTTCTTCACGCTGTTTACCGGTGTCTTCCTGATCAACCTGTTCTATTGGACGACCAACCAGCAGATTATCCAGCGCACCTTTGCCGCCAAAAACCTTGCGGAGGGCCAGAAGGGTGTCCTGCTGACAGGCTTCTTCAAGCTGCTGGGCCCGCTTTATCTGGTGCTGCCAGGGATCATTGCTTACCACCTGTACGCCGATGACGGCGTCCGTGCTGATGAAGCCTACGGCCATCTGGTGTTTAACGTGTTGCCGCCGTACCTAACCGGCTTCTTCGCCGCGGTGATGGTCGGTGCGATTCTGTCGTCGTTCAACTCCGCGCTGAACAGCACGACCACGATCTTCAGCTTGGGTATCTACAAGCAAGTGCTTAAAAAAGATGCCACTGAAGAGCAGGTGGTGAAGTCGGGCAAGGTGTTTGGTTGGATCATGGCAATTACCACCATGATCATTGCGCCGTTACTGGCGGGTCAAGACAGCCTGTTCGGCTATCTGCAGAAGATGAACGCCATCTACTTTATTCCTATTCTGGCGGTCGTGCTGGTAGGGCTATTGACCAAGCGTGTGCCGCCGATGGCTGCAAAAATCGGTCTGGTAGGGGGGTGCTTGCTGATCGCTGCAGGCTATTTCGTACCGCCCTTTAATAAGCTGCCAGTCGTCATGCACGAGTTCCACTTTGTAGCGGCGGTGTTCGTGCTGCTGGTGGCGGTAATGTTGTTGATTGGCAAGCTGCGCCCGCGCGAGACCGACTGGGTTCAGGAGTACTCTGGCGATGTCGACCTCACCCCGTGGAAAGGGGCGGTACCCGCCGGTATCGTGCTGGTGGTACTGGTCATCATCATGTACGCCTCGTTCGCCGGTTAAAACGCGCCGCGACTCGGCTAACCACCAACGCCCCGCTTCCTGCGCCTTGCAGGGAGCGGGGCGTTTGCTTTGCTACGTTACGAGGATTGGTAGGTGTCGTGGAAGCGCTTGCGCAGCTCGTTTTTTTGCACCTTACCCATGGTGTTGCGCGGTAGGGTATCGATAAAGAACACGCGCTTGGGCTGCTTGTACTTGGCAAGTTTCCCCTGTAAGTGGCCGAGAATCGTGGCTTCGTCCAGGGTGGCTCCCGGTTGGGTGACGACGGCGGCGGTGACGCCCTCGCCAAAGTCTGGGTGGGGTAGGCCAATCACGGCGGATTCTGACACACCCTCCAGTTCATCGATGACCTGTTCTATTTCTTTGGGGTAGACGTTGTAGCCCCCCGAAATCACCAGGTCTTTATCTCGCCCGACAATATGCACATAGCCTTCATCGTCGACCTGGGCGAGGTCGCCGGTGATAAAAAAGCCGTCTTCAAGCAACTCTTCGCGGGTTTTTTCCGGCATTCGCCAGTAGCCGATGAATACGTTGGGCCCACGAATCTGCAGCATGCCGATCTCACCGGGTGCGACTTCATCGCCGGTTTCCCGATCGGTGATGCGCATCTCCACACCGGGCAGCGGCATACCCACGGTGCCCGCGCGACGCGCACCCTGATAGGGGTTGGAGATGTTCATGTTGGTTTCGGTCATGCCGTAGCGTTCGAGAATGGCATGTCCGGTCTTGGCTTCGAAGGCTTCATGGGTTTCGGCGGTCAGTGGGGCCGAACCGGATACAAAAAGCCGCATGTTGGCTGTGACGTCAGGCGTCAGACGCGGATCCTGCACAAGTCGCGTGTAGAAGGTGGGCACGCCCATCATCACGCTGCCATGTGGCAGCTCCTCGAAAATCACGTCGGCGTCGAACTTGGGTAGAAACAACATGCTGGCGCCAGCCATCAAGGTGACGTTGCACGCGACAAAGAGCCCGTGGGTATGAAAAATTGGTAGCGCGTGGATCAGCCGATCATCATTGCTGAAGTGCCAAGCCTCGACCAGCGTCTCGGCGTTAGAGGCCAGGTTCTGGTGGGTCAGCATGGCCCCCTTGGAGCGCCCGGTAGTGCCCGAGGTATATAAAATCGCCGCCAGGTCGCGAGTATCCAGCTCGGCGATGTCATCATGGGGGGCGGCGCTTGCGGCTTCGTCCATCAGGCTGCCGTCGGCCGCGCTGCCCAGCGTGACAACCGCCGGGCAGCCGGTGTCGGTGGCAATGCGGCGGGCCTCATCGGCCGCGGCGGGGCGGCAGACAAACAGCGCGGGTTCGGCGTCGCTCAGAAAATAGCGAATTTCATCGCCGGTGTAACCGGTGTTGAGGGGCAAATAGACTCCGCCCATCCGCAGGCAGGCAAGATAAAGCAAAATGGCTTCGGGGCTTTTATCCACCTGGACCGCCACGCGATCGCCCTGGCGAACGCCGAGAGCGGTCAGCGCGCCGGCAAGGCGGGCACTTTGGCTCAGCGCATCAGCATAAGAATAGCGGCGACCTTCGCGGGTGGTGATAAAATCGGCTTCCCCGCGGTTACGCATTTGCGTGGCAAAGGTGGCAAACAGGTTGTGGTTCATTTGGCAGGTTCTCCCTTGGCCAGCTTGCGTGCTCGCTTGGCGAGGTCGCGCACGTCGCTCGAGCAGGCAATGGTGCCCTTGGCGGTATAATTTTCGTGGTTACGCTCAATATCATCCAGCACGTACAGGTAGTTGACCATCAGCCCCGCCGCCTGCTTGACGCCCTTATCGGAGATATCGCCGAGCCAGTTGATACGCTGAAGCTTGGCGCCATTGCCCAGGTGAAAGCGGGCAACGGGGTTGAGCGGTAAACCGTGGCGGTTTTTTTCGTCGATCAGGTAGCGGGCAGCAAGCGGTTGTAAGGTCGCTTTGAGTCGTTCCTGGCGCTGTTTATCCTGGTGCCATCCAGGCGTGTCGAGCTCTGCCAGGGTGTCGCTGACGACGGGCGGCCAATGGTCGTTCTGGCGCTGTTCGTTGAGCCATTGAGCAAAGCCGGGTACCGGTGAAAGGGTCACGAAGTACTTCAGTTGGGGAAGCTCCTGGGAAAGCTCTTGGACTACTTGTTTGATCAGGAAGTTACCAAACGAGATACCGCGCAAGCCGGTTTGGCAGTTACTGATGCCGAAGAAGGCAGCGCTGTCGGCGTCGTCGGGGTCATCCACGCCGCCATCCTGACCGGAGAGAATGGGCTGGATGCGGCTTGGCAGTCCTTTGTGCAGGGCAACTTCCACAAAGATCAGCGGTTCATCGCCGATGGCGGGGTGGAAGAATGCGAAGCAGCGGCGATCACGGGCGTCCAGGCGGCGCCGCAGGTCGTCCCAGTCCTGAATTTCGTGCACCGCTTCGTAACGAATGATCTTCTCGAGAATCGATGCGGGGGTGTTCCAGTCAATGCGCTTAAGCATCAAAAAACCGCGGTTGAACCAGGAGCCAAACAGGTGCGCAAAGTCGTCGTCGATGGGCGCAAGATCGGGCTGGTCGCGCAACATGCCCAATAAATCCTGGCGCATGTTGACCAGCTCGTAGGTGCCGTCGCTTGCAAAGTTGAGGCGCCGGAAAAGTTCTTGGCGAAGCGGCTCGCAGGCCTCAAAAAGTTGCTGCAGTGTGCGGTTATCCCGCGTGTGACGGTAGGCGGCGTAGGCCTCATCAATCTGCTTAGGTGCAGCCGCGAAGTCCTCGGCCAAGCGCTTGAAAAAATGACTTTTTTCATCCTGCGAAAGGCGTTGGTAAATCGCCAAGGCGCGGCTAGCCAGGGCAATGCTTGACGCTTCGCCATCGCTTGCCAATAGTGCCTGGCATGCCTTTACCAGGTGGGTGTGGTCCACCGCTGAGGCGACAGGATGACGTCGCCGCAGCAGCGCGTCGCGCTGGGTAATGTTGTTGAACAACTCTTGGAGAAACATCATGTTCATGGTCACTCTCCTTTTAGCCCATGATCAGGTTGGGCAGCCATAGGGCAATGCCGGGGAACAGGCAGAGCAATAGAATGGCGAGCACCATGCACAGCGCATAGGGTAGGCTGCCCACCAAAATGTCGCGCAGCGAAATATCCGGCGCAATACCTTTGATGATGAACAGATTGAGGCCGACCGGCGGGGTGATCGGTAGGAAAAAACCCGCAACCAGAAGGAAGACGTTAATTACCCCCATCAGTACCCAGCGATTAACATCCATATCGGCAATGGCGGCCGCTACGGTCTGGGTAATGAACATCGACGATAGCGCGTAGGCGAACACTTCGGCACAGGCGATGACCAGCATGATCATGACGCTTTCACGCAGTGAGTCGCGCATGATCAGTTTAATCGGGCCGATCTGCCACATGCGATAAATCAGGATAGCCAGCATCAGGCATAAAAATGCCCCGACTCCTGCGGCTTCCGATGGGGTGGCGACGCCGCCGTAAAGCGCAAACAAAATACCCGCTACCACCCCAAGAAAAGGCAGCACGCGCACCACGGCTTTCAGGTTGCTATCGACATTTTGTTGGACCGTGTTTTTGAGCTTTTCAGCAGACACTGCGAGCGGATTGGCATAGCCACCGGCAAGCTTGCAGGCGATGATAGTCCATATCATGAACAGCCCTGCCAGCATAAAACCAGGGACGACACCGGCAATAAAGAGTCGACCGATGGAGGTTTCGGTGGAAATGCCGTAAATGATCATTGTCACGGAAGGCGGAATCAAGATGCCTAATGTGCCGCCCGCCGCGATACAGCCAGCGGCTACGCCGTCCGGGTATCCCCGGGTGCGCATTTCAGGAATGCCCATTTTGCCAATCGCTGCACAGGTGGCAGGTGAGGAGCCTGAAAGCGCAGCGAAAATCGAACAGGCGCCGATATTGGACACTGCAAGGCCTGCCGGTAGCCGACCCATCCATAAGTCTAGCGAGCGATATAAATCGCGCCCGGTGGGCGAGGATGCCACGGCCGCTCCCATTAAAATGAACATGGGGATGGCCACAAAGCCAAATTCGGCAATCCGGTCAAAAAACGTTTCACCAAAGTAGGTAAGCTCTGTTAAACCGCGGTCGTAAAGTAACGCGAGCAGGGAGACACCGCCCAGCGCGAACGCAATAGGCGTGCCGATGGCCATCATAAAAATTAGGCCAATAGCGACGATAATTCCTAGTGTAATCGGATCCATGGTTAGCCCTCTCCGCGCAGCATATCGGCGACGTATTGGAAAGCCAGCAAGGTCGTGCCCACTGCCATGGGCAGTAGGGCGGGCCAGAGCGGCGGGTTCCAGACTGAGCCGGTGGTCCACTCACCGTGAAGGGCCTCAAAGACATAGACCCAACTGGCATAGGCGAGTGCGGCGCAGAAGGCAAAGCCGAATAGCGAGGCGAAGGTCAGCATTACCTTGCGACCGAGACCTCCGATGGCATCAGGCAAAATGGTGATGGCCACGTGGCCGCCGGTCATCAGGACATAGGGACTGCCCATTAACATGGCGCCGGTGACAGAGAATATCGTGAACTCGGTTTGCCAGCTGGTGCTCCAGCCGAGCACATAGCGAATAAATACCATCTGGCAGATAACCAGCACCCCGGCAATAAACAGTGCGCAGGCGATATAGGCCGAAAAGCGCGATAGTCGATCCATTGCCCGAATATAGCCGCCTATCAGGCCGCTGCGTGTTGCCGAAGTATGTGATGTTGTCGACATAAATCCCTCATCAGCTAGGTTCATCAAGCAGATTCGTCAGATCGGTAAGCAGTGAACCATGTCGGTCATCTTGAGGATGGCCGACATGGTTTATCGAGGTAGTGCTTACTCGACGGCGAGTGCCGCATCGATGATGGCTTGGCCGTTGGGGACATTCTCGGCGAAGTTTTTATACGAGGTTTCGCGGGCGATCTCGAGCCAGGCGTTGTAATCATCTTCGCTCATGCTGACTACTTCGACGCCGTTTTCCTCATAGACGTCGACCATCTCCTGGTCAATGGCGGCTGCCTCCTCAGCAAAGAACACCTCGGCCTTTTCGCCTGCTTCCATTAGCGCTGTCTGCTGCTCTTCATTGAGGCCTTGCCAGACTTGTTCTGAAATCAGGATTGGCTCGTACATGAACCACAGGGCAAAGTCGCCGGGCTCTGTCAGGCAGTCAACCTGTTCGTAAAGGCGGAAGGAAATAAATGACATTGATGAAGTATTGGCAGCATCCAGTACGCCAGTTTGCATGGCAGTGTAGACTTCTGATGACGGCATTGAAGCAATGGAGGCGCCTGCTTCCTCCAGCATTTCCTCAAAGGCAGGTCCCGCCGCGCGGAAATTCTGACCGTCGACGGTATCTGGAGAGGTAATGCACTGCTCGCTGGATGCAAAGCCACCGGATAGCCAGGCATCGGCCAGAACGCGCGCGCCGCCCTCTTGAATGACATCCTTGATCATGTCCATGTATTCAGAGTCATTGAGGCGCTGGGCGTGTTCGTGGTTGCGCACAAGGCCTGGCATCAACGTGGCAGAAAATTCTGGGTGACGTCCGCTGGCATAGTCCAGCGGTAGGGAAGTGATATCCAGCCGCCCGCGCGCCAGGGCGCCCCATTGTTCGCGTGCCTTGAACAGCGATTGACCTGGATAGACTTCAATTTCCAGGCCTACATCGGCGTTGCCTACTTCTTCGGCCATCATCTGGACCATTTCATCGCGCACATCGCCCTGGCCGCCAGGAAACTGGTGGGAAGCGCGCAGTACGGTGTTCGCTGAGGCATGTGAAGCGGCAATTGCCAAGCCTAAAGCGGCGGCAGTCACTAGGTGTTTACGTTGCATGAGGCGTCTCCAACGTTTGTTGTTGTGGTCTTGGATTGGCATTGTGTATTTATCAGCCGAGCTGATATATATATCAATAGGCGCTACGTATGCTAATGTCAACTTTATGACTCACGATTTCTGTACAATATTGCGCTGCCAAAGAAGGAGGTGACGCATGTCAGGCTCGAAACGCTCCAACGCCCAGCGGCTCAAGGATTCATTGGAAGACGACATCATTAACGGGCGCCGTTCGCCCGGCGAGCGTCTTGACCCTGAGATTCTGGGCCAGCATTTCAGCGTGTCGCGCACGCCGGTGCGTGAGGCGATTCAGCAACTGGTGGCTAGCGGCCTGGTCACGGTCTCCCCCAAAAAGGGCACCTTTGTTGCCAGGGTAGGCATCGACCAACTCATCGAAATGTTTGAGGTCATGGCCGAACTGGAAGGCATGTGCGGCCGACTGGCAGCGAGGCGAATTACCGAGCAGGAGTTGGCCGCACTGCGCGATGCGCACCAGCGTTGCGA
>JAIVHM010000171.1 GCA_020201095.1 Halomonas sp.
CCCCGCCCCTCTCCTCGGAAATTCCCTTCCGGGGTTCTGGGGCTGGCAGCAGTCGGAGCTGGGCCACTTCCTCCCGCAATGCCACCAGTTCACGCCGCATGGCCTGCAATTCCTGCAACATGGCTTGTTGCGTGTCGTGCTCTGGAGCTGTTGCGTTTTGTTGCTTTTGTGCCGGTGCGTTAGGTGGTTCACCCCATAGGCGGATGAGTTCGGCCAAGTCGATAACGCGCACGCCATCGCCTCGAAAGCTGCATGACAAACGGCCTGAGTCTATTGCGCGGTGGATGGTCGAGCGGGCCTTGCCGTATAGCTGGGCCGCCTGGCTGATCGTCTGTTGCAAGGTGCCGCCTTTTGTTGCGTTGCGTTGTTGCGTCACTATGCGGCGGCGGTGTCATCAGGGCAATGATTCATAGTTTGAGGCGTTATCGTCATCGGTGTCTGATGTTCAGGAACTCAACTAACAATGTGTATAGATCGGCCCTGCGGGCCGATGCAGCGAGCTTGCGAGCGATAACCAGGGCAATGCACGGTTCCTGCTGCTTCACGGCTTCTGATGCCCCTCACGGCATCTGACGCATCTCAACACCCGCTTGCCAAACCTGGGCTTTGCTGCGGGTCTTTACAGGCTTTCACGGCGTAGCCGTCCCTTATGGCGGCTCGGCTGCGTAGCAGCCAGATAGCCGCCAAGTTGCGCCTCTGGCGCGTCATCATCAGGCAGCCCGAAGGGCTGGGCGAGCGTAGCGAGGGTAGGCGAGCGCGTATGCGCTCTCGCGCGTGCGCGTTTGTTCTTTTGAAAGCTTTGTAAACCTTTGAGGGCCTCTGAAACCCGCATGACCAGGGGCTTTACGAGGTAATAAACACACCTTTCCTTACCTATAAACACACCTTTCCTTACCCATAAACACACCTTTCCTTACCCATAAACACACCTTTCCTTATCATTAGCACACAAAATAATTTAAGTGTGCTAATGTATTAGCACACCCAAGAAAAACAGTGTTTAAATAGTAAGGGAACGTAGTCATATGGCTCAGGCACCCCAGATCATCGTGAAGGACAACACTCTGATAAACGCGGCCTACAGGCTCGATCTGACAGAGCAGCGGCTCATTCTCATGTCCACCGTTCGGGCCCGTGAGAATGGCACCGGCATCACCACAGATAAGCCCTTGACGGTTCGGGCAGAGGACTACGCGGAACAGTTCAAGGTCACACGACAAGCGGCTTACATGGCCCTCAAAGAAGCCACGACAGGGCTTTTTGAGCGGCAATTCACCTATGAGCAATTGAGCAAGAAAGGCAATATCGAGGTGGTCAAAAGCCGGTGGGTGTCGCAGGTGTCATATGTCGAAAACGAGGGCATGGTTAGCATCGTCTTTACGCCGGCAGTGGTGAATCTGATAACCCGGCTGGAAAAAGAATTTACCCGCTATGACCTGGAACAGGTCAGCGGCCTGACAAGCACCTATTCGGTACGTCTTTACGAGCTGCTGATTTCATGGCGGCGGTTTGGCAAAACACCAGAAATTGCACTTTCCGAGTTCAGGCAGCAGCTAGGCGTGGCCGACGATGAATACATGCGAATGCACCATTTCAAAAGCAAGGTGCTGGACATGGCCATCAAGCAGGTGAACGAAAACACCGACATAGTGGCCGAGTACCAGCAGCACAAGCGGGGCCGCTCGATCACTGGGTTCTCCTTCAACTTCACGCTCAAAATGTTAGAGAAAGCTGACAAGCCACGTAAGCCACGGCCTACAAAGCCCGCCAAGAGTGCTGAAAAGGGGGCGCGTTTCGGAATACCGGAAGCGGCCATTAAGGCAGCTCGTCAGCGGAGTGAAAGCTACGAGGATGCCGCCTTGCGGCTGCAGGAAGAAGCCAGCAGGAGGAAAGCCTGATGCCCACCGTCCTACGCCTAAATGGCTTCCGGTTTTACTTCTACAGTCACGAACCTGGCGAACCACCCCATATGCACGTCGACTACGGCAGCGCGAGCGCCAAGGTATGGCTACACGACTCTGCTATCGCCAACAACATAGGGTTCTCGGCAAAAGAACTCGGTAAGATCCAACGCATGGTGCGAGAGCACCAGGAGACGCTACAGGAGGCATGGGATGCATTCTTTAATTGCTGATACTGACCTGCGGGTGATGAACGTCAATATTGACGATGACCGCCTGGTGGTGGAGCTAATGGATGGTCGCCTGATCGGGGTGCCGTTGGCGTGGTATCCACGCCTGGCCAACGCGACACCCGAACAACGCAACCACTGGGAAATAGCCGGCGCTGGTTACGGTATCCACTGGCCGGATATTGACGAAGACCTTAGCACCGAAGGGCTGATTCTAGGCCGTAAGGCCCCGCGAGCGACCGCTTAAGAACCCGGCCCACCTGAAGAGCCTGGCGGGTCCCAAGATGGCCCGCTTTTAACGTGCTGCGCACGTTGAGGGTTAGCTTTTTCACCCGGTAACAGTTCAGCACGCAAGCGCTGTCCTTCGGGTGTTAGCTCTCCACTCAATGGGTCGAGCAACTCGATCAATTCATCAACCAGCGCATCATGATCTTCAATCTCCAGTTTCGATGCTGCTTTGAATGCTCCCGCACGCTCGCCTGCTGACTCCATTTGAATAATCTCAATCGCTCGCTGTCGGGAATCAAAAGCGAGCTTTGGATGTTTTTTTGGTGCTGGCTGTTCGGACTTCTGCTCTTTAGACGTTGGCTGTTCGACTGTTTTTTCAGTTTCAGCGGCTACACCCGGCCGCTCTTTACGGATTTTCGCAGCCACCGCGCGCAGCGCGTCCCGCCCGCTCGGTGCGGCCTGCTCCTCATCGTAAGCCGCTTTCAACTCAACATAATCTGCGTATGCCGCCTGTCGCTGGGTTTGTAGGTCATCAATCCGCGCTTGCAGCGCTCGACGCACTTTAAATTTAAAGACCGACTTTTTCTGACGTTCGTCATCGAGCTGTTTGATCTCAGCATCAATGGCGTGCACAGACAGGCTCGCATCGCGCACCTGGTCGCGTAGCGGTCGAGCCTTTTCCTGGGCAGCCTTCTCAGCGGCTTCACGTTCCTGCCGCTCACGCTCGGCCCTTTCCTGGGCAGCCTTGGCAGCGGCTTCAAGTTCCTGCCGCTCACGCTCGGCCTTTTCTTGTGCGGCTTTCTCAGCGGCTTCCCGCTCGGCCCTTTTCTGGGCAGCCTTGGCAGCGGCTTCAAGTTCTTGCCGCTCACGCTCGGCTTTTTCTTGTGCGGCTTTCTCAGCGGCTTCCTGGCGGGCCTTTTCCGCAGCGGCTATACGCTCTGCCTCCTGCTGCCGCTGTGCTTCTTGTTGCTGCTCTTTGTGTAGCTTTTCACGCAGTTCAGCCACTTCAGCATTGGTGCTAATGATCTCTAAATTCAGTGTCGCGCGGTCTGACTGTTCGGGCGTGCCGTTGCGAATCATATCCGTCGCATACCCGCCCTGGTGGATTTGCGGCACGCGGTCGATATTTTGCGCAGCAAGCGAGCGGTTATCGACCCGCGCAGCGACGTCGGCGCGCTCCAGCGCCGTGTTTTGCATAGTGGCCCAACGCTCGCGCATCGCGGTCAGCTCGTCGGCAGATTTCGGTAATCCAGCCTTCTTCAGCTGCGTGTTGCTCATCTCAAGCTGGCTCTTGGCTCCTGGGCCGTCGTGATTCCAACGCCGTGTTGTTATCAGGATATGGCAGTGATGGTTGCGCTGATCGCCCTTGGCATCGGGGGCGTGAATAGCCAACTGCGCGGCGACGCCGTATCTCTCTACGAGGTCGGCAGTCATTTGGCGAGCCAGTGCGAGCCGTGCATCTGCATTTAGCTCGGCGGGCAATGCCACCAACACCTCGCGCGCTGCCCGGCCATCTTTCCGTTTTTCGGCTTTTTCAGCAGCGTTCCAAAGTGCTGATGGGCTATCGAGCGTGATGCCTTCTTTAGCGAACAATTCGACGTGCTCAACGCCACGCTTTTTTGTGTAGTCATGCTCTTGCCCGGTGCGCTCATCCACGATCTCAACACCCGCACGGTAAGCAGCGGCAGCGGTCGCAGAGCGTCCCGATTTCCGGCTTATCGCTGAGGTGTGTAGAGAGTAGAGCGCCATTGAGTTTGCCTGGTTTTTGAGATTTTGAATTTGGGTGCGCAGCACCGCACTGAATTATTTTTTCCTATGGAGCGCGGAGCGTGTAATAGGTAAAACTAATTCGTAAGTGCGCTTTTCGGGTTAGATTCTGTCTCGCCACTTGCTAATTGTCAAAACTGATAATATAGCGAAAGGCGAGACAGAATTGCCGCACACGTGCGGCTCGCGCAAAGCGCGGTGGCTGGTACAGCCACCCTGGTTTTAAGGGGGAGAAGATAATGGCAAAAAAGAAAGGTTCGGCACACCGGACAACGGAACAGCAGCTCGCTGACGCCGAAGCAAAGCTCAACGCACTACGCGAAAAAGCGAGGCGTGAAGATACCCGGCGGCGCATTTTAATTGGCTCGATGCTTCTGGGCAAAGCCGAAGCTGACGATGCCAAAATGGAGCAGTTGCTCCACGATCTAGACACCTGGCTGGCGAGCGGCCACCGCGACCGCCGACTATGGCTCGATTACGGTTTAGGGCCGATCCGTGGACTCTACGGCGCCACTCTGCACCCGTCCAAGCAGCAGGGCTGGGTGTTCGGCAGAGAGCTGCCGCCAGCCGTAGCGCCGATGCGCGACCGCTATGGCAATCCATGCGATTAAAGCGGCAGCGCACATCAAAAACCCGCCTCGGCGGGTTTTTTGTGCCTGATTATCGTATCAATATCATATTATGTATTGTATTTTGTATCATATAAGATATAATATGAAATACAAAATACGATACGAACAGAGAGCATACAATATGTCACGCTCAGGAATTTCATTCGAACAAGTCGCACACGCCGCGGACACCCTCGTTGGACACGGCGAAAAGCCCACCATCCAGGCAGTGCGCGACGCCATCGGCACTGGCAGCCCCAATACCATCCATCGCCATTTACAGCAGTGGCGAGCCACCCAGGCCCCCGCCGAACGGCAAACGGCTAAGCTGCCCGATGAGTTGGCCAGCGCGCTGGCTCAAGAGATTGAACGCCAGGCGTCTGCCGCCCGGGCGGACGCCGAGGCGGATGCGCTCGACGCCCGCCAGACCGCCGATGCCCTCGCAGACACCGGGGAAGCCCTGGAAACCGAAGCCGACGATCTACGGGAACAGGTCGAAGCGTTAACGGCAGAACGCGATACGCTCGCCGGCGAACGCGATGCCGCCCAGGCCGATGCCGAGCGTTTGCGCGGTGACCTCGACCGTGAGCGGCAGGGAGCCGAGCAGGTGCGCCAGGAACTGGCCGAGGCCCGCAACCGCATCACCACGCTGACCGAACAGCGCGACCAGGAACACAGCGATCGGTTAGAGGCCCAGCGCGAGGCCAAAACCTCCGAAAAGGCCCGCATCGATGCTGAAAAAGCCTTGGCCGTCGCCGAGTCACAGCGCGAGAACGCCAATGCCCGCGCCCAGGAGCGACACGACGCCCTCAAGAGCGAACAACAGGCGCGCAAAGCCGACACCGAAGCACACAAACAAGCGCTGGTTGAATTGCGCGACGAATGGAAAGAACGCCTAGCCGCCACAGAAAAGCAGCTCGAGAACGCCGAGAAACGCGCCTCAGAAGCCAAAAAGGCTGAAACCCAAGCAAAGGTACAGGCTGAGGCATTATCGGCTCGTATGGAGGCTTTGGAGAGCCAGAAGGCGACGTGAGGGCAGGGGCTGTTCAAACAGCCCCCGGTGGCGGCATTCGCGAATTATATAAGCGACCATAATGTTCTATAAAACGGCCCAAAATGCCCGAAACTCAAGATTATTCGCCTTACCAAACCGTTATAGTCAGTTCACAAATGCAAAATTCCCGTGACAGCGGGATTAACCACCGGTCGGCGCTGTATTGATTAAAATGGTATGGATTTACCGCTACGAAAAACGGCCTGAATCTCGCTTGAAAGCAAGGGTTTCAGGCCGTCTAAGCCGTAGCGGCTGAGGTATATATAAATCGATACAAGGCCTAACATGTTCATCCGCGCTTACCTCCGTGCATCGACTGACGACCAAGACGCCAGCCGCGCCCATGACTCGCTTGCCCGCTTCGCCCAGGGTTACGGCCAACGGGTCGCATCCTGGTACACCGAAAACGCCAGCGGGGCGCAACCCGACCGGCCAGAGCTGCGCCGCCTGCTGACCGACGCCCAAGCGGGAGACGTGCTGCTAGTGGAAGCCATCGATCGTCTATCGCGCCTACCTGCCGAGGACTGGAAGGCCCTACGCAACGAGATCGTGGCCAAAGGCTTGCGTGTGGTCGCCGTCGACCTGCCGACCAGTCACCAGGGCATAAAGGACACCAGCGGCGACGAGTTCACATCGAGGATGCTCGACGCCATCAACGGGATGATGCTCGACATGATGGCCGCCATTGCTCGCAAGGATTACGAGGACCGCCGCCGCCGTCAGGCCCAAGGCATTGAGAAGGCAAAGGAAGCTGGCAAATATCAGGGGCGCCCCACCAACCCGGACCTACACCGCCGGGTGGTGGAGCTGCTGAGCAAGGGCTTCAGCGTCAGGAAGACAGCCGAGCACGCCCAATGCAGCACAAGCACGGTCCAGCGGGTGAAGAAGGAACTAGGGTGGCTGTGCTAGCCCGGCGGGGTGGGTACCGCACCCGGCAGACTGCCGCCGCTTGGCTGACGAAGCGCCCCCAGATGCTAACCCTCACTGCTGACTATGATGTTCCTGGATGCTAATCTCGACACGTTCACAGCTCACTCGGAATGCGTTGCGAAACGTTTTCGTCAGGGCCGTCAAGGCGCTTTGACGATGGACTACCGACACCACCGCAACAAGATCGCCCTGGAGGGCAATTGATGAAATACCGCATAACAGATCAACATGGTGACCCGTTCGGTGATGAATTCGACACCCTGGAGGCCGCCGAAGCCGAGCTTGAACGGTGCATCGAGGAACGCGCCGAGTTCAATTTCCGCGAGAACAGCATGTCACCAGACGACGCCCGCCCCGCCGCTATTGAATCTTTCGACATCGTGGATGCGGATACCGGACTACCACCTGATATTTGACACCACCTGCAAGACAACGCCCTGCCATTTGAGCGGGGTTTTTTGTGCCAGGCCCCCAGGAAAGCGATATTACCCGGCTTATCTTGAGTTTTTATGTGGTGGGGTTTTATGCCGCGCAGCGGTAACGGGTTTTGGTGGGAATAGCCCACCCTAAAGCCCACAACTGAGCGGGCTTTTTGTGCCTAAAGGCTAGTTGGGACCCCATCCATTAAGACCCGTAAGAATTTTTGTTCCCTAAATAAATGTTTGAGGAAATTAATAACAATGAACGTACCCGGATGATGTCATAGTACATTGTTGCTGACCTTCCGGGGTGTTAATCAGGTAAAGTTTGGGGTTTTGTTGCTGAGAGGTACCTAAATCAGGTTGAGTATTTGGACGGGACATATTGCTATTTTGCATAGCCATGCTGTTATTGAATGACTGCATGGAATTGTTGAAATCCGCTAACGCGGAATTTAACGATATGGCTCCCATAGACCTTGCTTCAACAGCCGAGCGGTAGTTGTTATTTAACCGGGATAGTAATGTAGGAACATAATCTTTAAATTCTTCACAGCTGTTTTTAATTTGGATGGGAGACATTGTTTTTGCCTCGCGTATACCTTCTTTGTAGATTTCTTTATACAAAGATTCGTTGGCTACAGCTACTTCTAGCAGCCTGTCGGACTTTCCCACGCCAACATGAGATAATGTCAGCATCAATCTGAACGCGGACCTGTCATGAGTAATTTTCGTTCTGTCGATCGTCACACAGCTTATCTGCTTCCACCGTCCGTAGACGAGTGGTTACCCCAGGACCATCTGGCACGCTTTATCGTTGAGGTGGTAGATGGCCTGGATTTGCGCACGATGGTGAGCGCCTATCGTGGGCGTGGCAGCGCCGCCTATCATCCGTCGCTGCTGTTGGCACTGCTGATCTATGGTTACGCCACCGGCGTGTTTTCCAGCCGCAAGATTGAACGAGCGACGTATGACTCGGTGGCCTTCCGCTTCATCGCTGCAGGCTCGCATCCCGACCACGATACCCTGGCGACCTTTCGCCGGCGCTTTATTGATGAGCTGGCCGGTCTGTTCGTTCAGGTTCTCGACGTGGCCCAGGAGATGAAGCTGCTCAAGCTGGGCACCATTAGTCTGGATGGCACCAAGATCCAAGCCAACGCCTCGCGTCACAGCGCCTTGTCTCATGGCCACATCGAAAAGATGGAAGCCCAACTCCAGACAGAAGTGAAGGAGCTTCTGGCACTGGCCGAGCAGGCCGATCAATCCAATGTGCCAGACGGGGTCAGCCTGCCGCAAGAAATACAGCGCCGGGAAGATCGTCTCAAGGCGATGGCAGAGGCCAAAGCGAAGATCGAAGCGCGGGCAAAAGCGCGTTTCGAGCGTGAGCAAGCCGATTACGAGGCCAAACTCGCCGCACGGGAAAAGAAACAGAAAAAGACGGGTAAGAAGCCGGGTGGCCGTCCGCCCAAGCCGCCCACGGCTGGCCCCAAGGCAAAGGATCAGATCAATCTCACCGATGAAGAGTCGCGCATCATGCCAGTGTCAGGCGGAGGCTTCGAGCAGGCCTTCAATGCCCAGGCAGCGGTCGATACGCATAGCATGCTGGTGACGGCGTCGGCGGTCACCCAGGCCTGTAACGACAAGGAACAGATCGAGCCGATGCTGGTCAAGCTAACGGCTTTACCAACATCGTTGGGTAACACCGATGTACTGCTGGCTGACACCGGGTATTTTAGCGCCACAAACGTGGCCGCCTGCGAACAAGCCGGCATTGATCCGCATATCGCCGTCAAACGGGAGTGCCACCACCCGCCACCGCTGGAGCGGTTCGAAGAACCGATGCCCCTGGCCGAGGGCAGTTCACCGGTCGCACGGATGATGCATAAGCTACAGACCCAGGCAGGACGCACCACTTATGCGCTACGCAAGCAAACGGTTGAGCCAGTCTTCGGTATTATCAAATCGGTGTTGGGGTTCCGACAGTTCTCACTACGCGGACTCGACAAGGTGAGCGGTGAATGGATACTGGTTTGCCTGGCCTGGAATTTAAAACGCATGGCCGTTTTGCGTCCAAAATCCGCCCAATGGGCATAAAAAGTGAGAAATGCTGCTCGTTTTGAGAATATTGAGCACTAAAAGTCGTCAACATGCATTATTGTGGTGCAAAAATTTACCGAGGCCGGCAACAGCCATTGTCTGCCGACGCTGAGTCCGACAGGCTGCTAGTGCCAAGCGATAAATCAAGGGCCTGAAAACAATAACATGCGCTTTCGTACCCGTTTGATGCTCGTCCTATTAACCGTGGTAGTGGTCTCACAACTGGCTACTGGCCTCGCGTTTCTGCGTGCTACCCAGCAAGATGCCCTTGCCAAGGGCAATCAGCGTCTGGAAGTAGGTGCCCGCGTTCTCGACCAACTGCTTGACAGACGTGGCGATCAGCTGCGCGATAACGTGTCGATTCTGGCCGATGACTTTGGCTTTAAAAGCGCGGTGTCATCGCAAGATCGTGAAACGCTACAGTCCGTATTAGTTAATCACGGTACCCGGGCTGATGCAGACATCGTGCTATTGAGTGACC
>JAIVHM010000271.1 GCA_020201095.1 Halomonas sp.
CATACCGGCAGGCCAAACGCCTCGGCAATTTTCAGACACAACCATTCGTTTTCGCAGCTCTCAGTCAAATCCATTCCTGAGTGCTCAATCCTGCCGATGGGCAATTTGAATATATGTGTCGTCGGCGTTGCACCCAAAGGGCGGTGCCAGGCATCATCTTTCCACAATAGCGCCGTTTTTTCCTGAGCGCCTGCGATTGAAATGCGGAAATCTTCAGCCTCCTCCTCAGCCATTCCTAATGGAGCCGTGCGATAATTTTTTAATATTTTCGCCACATGAGCATCACTGAGTAGCGCACCCTCAATGCGCTTCACATCCTGTGGCGATTCATCCTCTGGAACAATTTGTACAGCACCCACACAATCCATACCAATCGCTGCCAGTAAATCAAAGGGGTGGGATGTGCGTACTTTAAAGCGCGCCTGAATACGATCACGGATCTGCTTGTTATCCGGTAACAGATTATCGAAAAAGTTGTAGGCAATCTCGCCGACATAGGCCTGATGCCTCAACGGCATCGACAGTGAAACAGGCCGTGCACCCTCCGTTGCCAACCACTCAGGCATGTAGGAAAACGCCAGCGCACCCGCAGCACTTTTCGTGAGACTGCCCACATGAATGCCGTTCATCCAGACACCCAGCGTTTGCCCCCTGCTCACCACGGCTCAGCCCAGCCCTGTTTTGCACCATCCACGGATGGCGATTGCCCTTTAGGGACTATATGCAACTCCATATCCAGCGCCGCGAGCAATCGAAACAAGGTATCCATACGCACATTATCCGGTTTAAGCTCAAATCTGGAGACCGTATCCTGACGCACGGCTATCTCATCGGCGACAGCCACCTGCGACAAGCCACGCTGCTTACGCTGATCACGATAATATTGAGCCAGATCTGCCGGCGAATGAATAAGCATAAAAGCCTCTCTGTATAAAACATATAGAAATACACGCCAAACCGTGTAAACGACAACATACACGCAAAAGCGGGTAAAATCAAGAATACACGTAAGTCCGTGTAATTATGTTTCTTACAGCACCCTACCGGTCTGATTAAAAAGTTGCTGGAAGTCAGGGGTCGATTGATTGAGATGTATTTGGGGATGGGGATTGGGACGGATAGTAGGGAGTAAAGTAGGTTAGTAAACTGTCACCGTAATTTGGAAAAGAAAAAAAAGGGCCGAAGGCTGGTAATGCGGGTAATTAAGTATTGTGGTCCCCAGAACTTCGTGCGAAACAAAAACGTAACCCAAAAAATTTGCCCCAAGCTGTTTGCGCTATGCGTCCCTGAGGTTTCCGGCTTTGCCAACGGGTCGGCCTGACTCACAATCCCGCTCGCAGGCCTTAATTCGCCGTCCTTGGCGAATTAACCCTACCAAAGCCAAAAGCCTCGGCAAACTGATGGGGATTTATAATCACGCTACGCTAATCGTACCTACAAGCTGTGACCTCCCTAAGACTTCAGCATTCAGTAATACTGACAGCCAGTCCGCCCAATGCAGTTTCTTTGTATTTATATGACATCTCTAGTCCAGTTTGCTTCATGGCTTCAATACAGTTATCCAGTGGCATGAAATGTTCACCACTACCTCGAAGCGCAAGTGAGGCGGCAGTGTATGCCTTAATGGCGCCAAATCCGTTACGTTCTATACACGGCACCTGAACAAGGCCGTGGACGGGATCACAGGTCATACCAAGGTGATGTTCCAGTGCAATCTCGGCGGCATTTTCTACCTGTTCAGGTGCGGTATAACGCCCGCCGCGCCATTGGTTGGTGCAGTCACCACCATATTACCGGCTGCATTTTCTTCATTCACCGCCATGGCATAAGCACATAACCAGTCATTGATGTTGGCAGAATCAGGCTTATTTTGAAGGCTTTGATACAGAGCCTTAGCACGCCTGACAACGCCCAGACCACCCGGTAATGTGCCTTCTGCTTGCAGTCCGTTTTTGATGCAGGTTTGCATGGATTGCCATATTTTATCCATACCTTCAAGAAGCACGCTTTCAGTCAGGTGTTCAAGTTCATTCGCCTGCTTCATGCCTGCGATAGAAATGTCACTATCCTTCGCCATCTGTAACATGCTGTTGGCAGAATCAAAAGGGAACTTGCATGTAGCAGAGGCTTGCATTTTAAGTGGTGCCTGTAATTCGTTTATTTCAGCCAGGGTACTGATAAAGCCACCACCAATTGAAAAATAGGTTTCTGAAAACACTGTTTTGTTGCCGGGGCCGACAAGCTCAAACACAAGGCCATTAGGATGCTCAGCAAGGGGCGCGCCCTTATCAAAAACAACGTGGTCCTCTGGCCGGAATGAAATACAGTTATTTTTATTGATACAGAGTTGATCACTTGCCCAAATGCGTTCAAGCAAAGCAGCCACATCCTTATCAGCCAGATCAGCCGCGACATGCCCATGCAAACCTAACGCCACCGCACGATCGGTAGAATGCCCCTTACCAGTGAAAGCCAGAGAACCCTTAAGGGTGCAACGGATAAATAGCTCTTTTGAATCAGGGGTAATTAAGTTCTGATTTTTTATTAGGTTGATGAAATTGTTGGCGGCGACCATGGGGCCGAGCGTGTGTGAACTCGATGGGCCGATGCCGATTTTGAATAGATCCAGGGTGCTTATGAACATGGGGTGACGTTAGCATGTCTTTGGGTTGGGGAAGTTGGGTTGTTTTTGGGGTGATTGGGAGTGAACGCGTGGGCAATAAAGGCTTTGCCCACCCTGGCTTACCTAATCCGGCAAATATACCGGCACAAACACAGGTTACTTTTCACTATTGAACAATGCAACTCACTGATATATATTACGTTAACTTAAAACTTATATCGGCATTTATACCGGCAATAATTATGACCTATTCCATGGAGCCTATGCTCCCTACAGATAAAAATGAGCAATTAGCCGATACTGTTATTGAGCTGACATCATGCACTAGCGCCCTTGCAGGAAAAATTCAAAAAGGGGTACAAGATGGAATCAGCGATCTAGTCCGCTCAATGAACTGCTACTATTCCAACTTAATAGAAGGCCATAACACCCATCCCAGAGATATTGAGCGTGCCTTACATGACAACTATTCCAGGGATGCTCAAAAGCGTACTTTTCAAGAAGAGGCTCGTGCTCACATTGAACTTCAAAAATTAATTGAACAAAAAGAAGCGCCCGACGTTGATCCAACATCAGGTGAATATATACGTTGGCTTCACAGAGAGTTCTGCTCACGTTTGCCTGAAGACTTGCTGTGGGCAGAGAACCCGGATACCAAAGAAAATATCGCCGTCATACCTGGTGAATACCGCACAACACATGTCCAAGTAGGTCGTCACATTCCTCCAGAGCATGAGAGAATAGAAGCCTACATGAAACGTTTTCATGATAAATACAGTCATGAGAATCTATCAAGATCGCAATACCCTATTGCAGTTGCTGCCGCGCATCATCGTCTATTATGGATACACCCATTTATAGATGGTAACGGACGTGTGACACGATTATTATCACATGCGATGCTTCTTAAATGCGGTATCGGCAGTGGTCTTTGGTCGATTTCCCGAGGTTTGGCACGTAACTCTGACGCATACAAAGCAGCATTAGCAAAAGCAGATTCACCTCGTCAAGGAGACCTGGATGGTCGTGGTGCATTATCTGCACAGGGCTTGTTTGAGTTCACACTATTTTTCCTTGAGACATGTATTGATCAGGTCAAATTCATGGAATCATTACTCCAGCCTTCTGAGTTATTGAGGCGAATTACGCTTTACACTACAGATGAAATAGATGCTAACCGACTACCCAAAGGTTCATTAGAACTTTTACGAGAGGCTTTCCTGGCCGGAGAAGTAGCTCGTGGTGCCGCACCCAGATTAACCGGCTATCAGGAAAGACAAGCTCGACAGGTTTTATCTAAACTTATTGAAAAAGGCCTTCTCGTTTCACAAGGCCCACGCGCGCCAGTACGTCTTGGGTTTCCATTAGACGTAGTTGAACGATGGCTACCAAATCTTTACCCCGTAAATTAAAAGGAATTCACAATGAGCACTGATGCAGGATTAAAGGGGACGAGGATTAAAGGGGACGTAACTATTTTACCATGACAGTTATACAGAATTATTTACAGGCTCATGCATCAGCATCCTTTGCTGCTGATTAGGTAGTAACATAATGATTCAAAGGAGTTCATTCCAACACCTAGCAGCCTTTAAACCATTGTTTTATTTCTGCCATTGCCTGCGGATACACGTAAACATATCCATTTTAAAAAGGATAACTGCAAGATAATCAAAGTCCCATGAACGTATTACACCAAGCTGTGTTGTTGTGCCTGCATCTAATCTTCTAGATTTAACTTGGTATAACTTCCCATCCTTTTCGATATCAGCACTTTTATGAGACATACCAAGCAAAGCACCTTGTAGGTATTCATTCATTAAATGTTCAGAATATTCACCTATAATATTATTCGATCTACCTAGTTGATAAGATAGCTGCATTGTAACTTCATTATATTTTTTCCATATCGTTGATATTGTCATACTAATACCCCTCTCAACATAGATCTCACAGATACTATTACTCGATTTCAGCTCTATTGATTGCTAGCTCAGCTTTAAAAATTCCACGGTCTTTCCACCCCCTAAGATATCCAGAGCGTAAATTTCCATCAACACTTGACGAGGCACCGAACCTTGATGCATTCCACTCTTTTATTTCTGATGTATCGTTGGTGTAGTACATCCTGATATAGGCTTTCTTTGTATCCAGTAACTGATCCTTAAATCCTTCTTCAGAGATTCCCTCAGAATCTGAAAAATACAAGATTTCTAAAGTATTAGCAGGCTGCATTTCCTGAATCGGTACATCCCTCTCACCGCCATCAACAATAGGATGCGCTCTCTCGTAGAACTCTAAAATCTTCTCTATAACGTTCGTAGGCGTTTCAAACCCTCCGGCATAAACCGCAAGTCGTTTATATAACTTATCTGGAACTCGAATTACTTGACTCATAGCAATCCCCTTAATTGATATTATGGAATACATAGTATCATGGTTACCATATTTATCAAGTAACTATTTGAATATAATTCCAATTAAAAGAAAGGCAAGCATGATTAAACAGTTAATCTTGTTAATTCAATAACTTATCAAGCTCTGGGCAATACTTAACTACCGAGAAACACAGGATCAGTTCTTATCTTTTACCTTTTTTTTTCAATCCCCTATCAGTTTGCCGAGGCTCTTGGCTTTTGTAGGGTCACAATTCATGGATGAATTGTGAGGTTCGTCGAGCAGGACGCGACTAAATTTGTCTGGAACAAATTTGAACGCACATAGTGCGGCCGCAACGTGGTAATAATCGTAAACCCTGTTTTTATGCTAAAGAGGATCATCGACGCTATCTCGAAGATTTGGACTTGTCAGCCAATAAAACAATCATTCGGACAAATTCTTTTTTCTGCTGCGTATTTTTCGCATCGCTACAATAATTATGATGATCACCGTGATCGGAATTATGAAGTACAGCATGACTGCACTGAACTTTGGCAAAGCTTCGTGTTGAGATGCAGCCAGGATGATATACAGTGTATAGGCCAGATAGTACCCCAGCAATAACACACCTTCCTGTCGGCTAATTACACCACCTGTAAAAAACAACGGCAGACAAGCCAACGCTACGCCGATCATGACGGGTATATCGAATCCGATAGCTGCTGTTGAAACTTCAATACCTGTTGGCGAAACAATACTGGCAAAGCCAAGCACCCCCATAATATTGAAGATATTACTACCGACTACATTGCCAACAGCGATGTCGCGTTCTCCACGAATAGCTGCGATGACCGAGGTGACCACCTCCGGCAGCGATGTGCCTGCTGCCACAATCGTCAATCCAACAACCAGTTCGCTAATTCCCAGATAGTGGGAAAACGATACTGCGCTATCAACGAGCCAGCGTGAGCCGAGAACTAATAGTAGGAGGCCGCCAACGACCATG
>JAIVHM010000172.1 GCA_020201095.1 Halomonas sp.
GACTCACCTCTTGCTTGTTCAATTTTCCATCAATGTACGCCCTTGGGTTCGTACGTCAATACGAACGCTTTATATAACACCGTCAGAACACATCTTTCGCGTATAAGGCCTTGAGACTCATTGAGCGTTGTCTCTCAGTTTCGTGTCAGCGGACTTGTCACATGTTTCCCCAAATAAGGCCTCATAGACCTCATCAATAGAACTGAATTTTTTGAACCAACTTTTTGGCAAAAACTTTATATTGGGACGTTCGGCTTTCAATCCGTCTTGGCCACCTTTGGCATGTTTTGCAACCTTAAGCCCGTCAAGGCTAGGCAATTTCATGCCTGGAAGAGAGCCAAAGAAGAGGAATGGCCCTATCTTCAAGGTATCTTAGCGGCCTCAAGTTGTTAATCTTTAGGCATCGTTTCAGGTCGAATATAGGGAAACATGTGCGCTACATAGTCAGCTTTTCCTAGCTCGACTTTTTCGCTGCGCAAAATTGAATAGGCGGTCATCAGGTGGAAATAAAATTGGGCTAGTGTCCAGTCGCGGGCATATTGCTCGGCGGTAAGATCAAGAATCATACCGTTTGGAAGTTCGTGCGCAATTGGTTTATCGGCGTTTATATCTAGAGCGTTTGAATCGAGATCGTCGAGTAACGCGACGGTTTCATCGATCCAAGCTCGGGCATCCGCGAGCGAACCGGGACGCTCAACTGCATTTCGCCCTTCTTCGAGCAGTTCACCGATAGATTTGGGGAAAGCCTCTCCTTTAAGTCGGAATATTGCCTCTTGGGCCTGAACGCAGGCAAACCGAACCTGAGTCGATAGCGGAAACATGTCTGGCGCGAGACGCGCGGATAACAGCGCTTCAGCATCTGCTTTAGGCATTTGTTCTTGTGCCTTCTTCAACCAACTCGAGAGTGCTCTCAGCATTTGCGTATAGGTTGGGACGAGTAGCATCGTTAATGACATGGATTTTCTTCCTTCTAAATTGATGGTGACATGACGCCCGCAATCACGCGCTTGTCGCGTGGATTGTATTGTTATGCCACCTGGACCAAAATATACCAATTATTGGTACTAGTGAGATGGCACCATGCAAAAGAACACCAGCATCACTCTAGGCCAACATTTTGATGTGTTCATTACAGAACAGCTCAAAAATGGCCGATACAGCTCAACCAGCGAAGTCGTTCGTGCAGGATTGCGCCTGCTTGAAGAGTCCGAAACCCGCCTGACGACTCTTCGTAAACTGCTCAAGGAAGGCGAGGACAGTGGTTTTGAAGACTACTCATATGACTCGTTTATCTGCGAACTGGACAACGAAGGGCGCTGATGCCTAATTTCAAGCTTTCCAGGAAGGCCAAAGCTGACCTCAAAGCTATTGCACTACACACGGAACGTGAATGGGGTCGGGATCAGCGAAACCACTACACTTTTCAGTTCGACCAGTGCTTCCACCTTCTGGGTAAAAATCCGAGCCTGGGGGAGCCCTGCGATGAGATCAGCCCAGGCTACCGACACTACCCTCAGGGAAGTCACATTATTTTTTATCGGCTAGCCACCGAGGGTGTTGTCGAAATTATCCGCATCCTGCACAAACGCATGTTGCCTGAGGGGCATCTGCTTTAGGGCATAACGTCCGATGATAACAGACGCCGACGTAGCCGGTGTCCGGCGCCCAGAGGGAGCGAAGTTAATTGAATTGTTAAAAGCTCGCCTACCTACTGCACCACTCCAAGATGCCAAAGCTTGTATGTCAGGGTTGCTCCCCCTTGATTGGATGCCGCAGGCTCCACGCCGAGATCATCTCGAATGCGGTCCTGCACTTGACTCCAAAGCGCTGTCGGTGTCAGTGCCGGATTGCGGTTAAGGCAGTCAATTGCTGCTATAGCGTAGGCACCGTTTTTCGAGTGTTTTTCACATACTTCCGATAGGATAGCCTTGGAAGGTAGCCCGTTATTCAAGATTCGGCCCAGCTCGTATAAAGTGCGGGCTGCAACCATTGGGCAAGATTTACGCCCCGTCTCTTGGCTGGTTCCGCCGATTTCCGAATAGGTCCGCTGCCATGCGGAATTCCACTCTTCGCCAAATTTAACTTTGGCAATAGTTCCTTCAACCCATGCCAATACATCAACTTTTAGGAATATTCTAACGTCTACCAATGGTAGATCCTCCCCATGGAGCATCTGACGTGTGAACTCACGGGCCGATTTGTAGCGGCGGAGAAGTGGTCCCGTGCAGTGACTGGTTATGTGTCAGTTTTACCGAGACCTATGAGCCGATGCCGATCAAAGAATCGATGCCGTCATCCCTGATGGTCGCCTTTACTTCTTCCAAGGCAACCACATCTGTGTCGAATTCGTCGTCCCAGACTGTGGAAGTGCCGAACTCGTCCACTACTTCTAGAATCCAGCCGCCAGCGTCTCCCCGATAAATCTCCACTTCTACAGTTTTACCATCAGCTGTCAGTTTCTGGCATAGAGGGCTCATTTCAACTTCAAAATCATCTTCCATTGCCAATCTCCAATCTGGAACTTCTGTACACATAACAGTTTATTCATACTCATGCGCGTTTTTCCGGGGAACCCAATCCCACCAAAACCTACAAGCTATTGATAGCAATGAAAAATCATCCCTCTTCACTCAAAAGGACGCTAGAAAAATACGCACGCACATTATCATCGCTGATTATCTTTTCGCATTGCCTACAAACATGAACAAATTCTTCGCAACTTACTGTTTTAATTGTTTTTTATGAAAGATTCCGGAAGATTTGAGCACACCTATTGTTTAGCGTACCAAAAAAACACGCATCACAAACTAAAAACACTTCGTGTGACCGTGCATACATCGATCCCAAAGGGGGTAACCCAAATGACCATCAGCCAGCTCCTGAGCTCGACCTCCCTGGGCACCACCCTTCCCCAATAGCGCCTGTCTAACAACCCTTGCCCTGGATCAATAATCTACTCCCTGGATATCGTTACACTGGGTACATCGTTAAGCGGCTATCGAGCAGCCGTCCAGCGTTGCAACGAGTCGTTTGAAACTGTCTGTTTTAACATCAGGAGTGATCCCATGCGTAAAGCCGCCCTGCCTACCCTACTTGTATCCACCGTTGCCGCTGCGGCGTTGATGACCAGCAGCCAGGCATTCGCTTACGGCGCGGGGGATTTCTTTACCCGCGTTGGTGTTGCCAAAGTCGCTCCTAAAAGTGACAACGGCTCACTGGCCAATGGTGCGCTGTCCGTGGATGTACAGGATGAAACCGGTTTCGCGTTCACCTTGGGCTATCGCTTCCTCGATAACGTCGGCGTGGAGCTATTGGCAGCGATGCCGTTCGAGCACGATATCCATTTGAATGGCGGTAATATCGCTTCCACCAAGCACTTACCGCCCACCCTAACGCTACAGTACTACCCGCTGGGCGGCACTCGGTCCCGGGTGCAGCCTTATGTGGGTGCGGGTATTAACTACACCCGCTTTTCCGATGAAGAGCTGACAATTGGTGATTTAGAGTTGGATAATTCCTGGGGTGCGGCAGGCCAGGTAGGTGTTGACCTACTGATTGATGACCACTGGGCGTTGAACGCGGCGGCTTGGTACATCGACATTGATGCCGATGCGAGCGTTAACGGTGCGGCGGCAGGTACCGTTGAGATCGACCCTGTCGTGGTCATGGGTGGCCTCAGCTATCGTTTCTAGGCTGACGGCCCCCTCAGACGTTATCCACAAAGCCTGCCTTGCGGCGGGCTTTGTTTTAACTGCGGCTATCAGTTTTCAGTGACGACCTTATCCACTCTCTCTACAGCCCGCACCACGAGCAACTGGTGATGGGCAGGTGTTTTCTCCTGCTGCAAATAAGCCGCCACGGCAGGCGCCACCTCGCACTTGGCCGGCATCGGCCCGTCCGCTTCGACCAGCGAGTCCAAACGAACAATAAATACAAAACGCAGCCACTGGAGCAGCGACATTGTATCGACACAGAACGGCTGCTGGCTGGAAAAAGCCGCTGCCTCTGGGGTTGGCATACGCCATAGGTCAGCGGCCTTAAGCGTCGCTTCAAGATCAAGAAGCGCGGTACGAAGCTCGCGATGTGCACCCATAAACCACCTAGATTAAGTCAGATATTTAAAAGTGCATTATCCCAACTCTATGGCTGAGTGGCTACTCATCCATCGATGATGCTTCGTTATTCACAGATTCACAGAAAACCTGCAAGAGACTGTGGATAAGCTATGGAAAGGTATCGCATCCGCGTTTCTCATGCGGGTTGCGGATGACTGTTCAATTTTTAACCAAACAGTAAAAAAGGCGAGATATTATCGATGCCTACGGCTGACAGGCTGTTGCCCGCAAGGTAGAGTGCAGGCTTGCAATGGGAAAGGACGTTATGCAACCAATTCGCACCCTAGACGAGTTCTTCCAGCGCAGCGGGGCCAGCGTGTCGCTTTATCATATGGGCCGGCGCGTTACCCCGTGCTCTACGGATACGCTACGCCAGTTCGAAAATGCCCAGAATCCTTGGCCTGCGCCTTGGCAAGGGCAGGCGCGCGTGGCGATTGTGTTTCGGCTTGGGGATATGCCCGAACCGGCGATCTGGTTTCTGGCCCTGCCGCTGGACGAGGAAGGCCACCTGGTACCCGCCCAGCGCGATGCATTTCTGAACCGGTTGCTTGAAACTCTGGGCCGCAACGTCTCGCAACTAGGCCAGGCGGGTAGCCCAGAGGTTGACAACCTGATGAAGGACAACCCGCTCGCCTTTACCCCGAGCGCTCCTTTTCAGGCGATACTTAATGCCCGGGCCACCCATGCGTTTGACTTGCCCGCAAGCCAGCATTATGACCCCGTCGACGCTTACCTCCGCGATCCAATGGCGCTAGACTGGCAACAATTGGGGTTACAGGGTGTTGCCGACGTGGTGGCCCGCCTCGATGAAGAGACAGCGGAACGACTCGCCACCCAGTTCGCCCGTTTACCCACAGAGGTTGCTCAGGCATTTTGCCTTTGTTTAGAGCATCAGCCGCTGCCCAACAGTTTGGTCGCCGCATTGCGACAACGAGGTGAAAAAGCCATCATCGCAGATGACCTTGAAATGCTATGTGCCTGCGTGCGCGCCGTCGGAGCGACGGACACTGATGAAGCGGGCAATTGGTACACAGAGTTACTCCGCGACGAGACCACCAGTGGACCCGACGTACTGGCGGCGATAGCAGGAAGGGGCTGGTCACATTTGGAAGACGGTGAACGTCTGCCGCTTTTCCTATCGCGCCTGGCCGATGACGAACGCACCGATTTTATTGCTATGGTAAGAGACTTGGCACTGATTCCTCGGCTACGCTTGCCATTACTGATGGCATTGCGTGACGCGCCGGATGGCTCAACGATTCATGCCCGTGTGGCTGAACTATCGGCCAACAGCGGCCACCCCTAGGTTGATAACTGATGATGCTAAGGAACTCCCGATGAACGTAGAGAACGCTATCGTTATTCATCGGCTTCCTAAGGAGTGGTTTTGAAAGAACTTCCTTACCAGGCCAAAGCGGTTATTGGCCGTCGTGAAATGGTTTATTTGCCCGACTTGGCGCTTCATCTGTGCTGCAAAGCAGACACGGGTGCGCGCACCTCGGCACTGCACGCTGAAGAAATTGAGACCCATGAAGATGAAGAGGGTCAGCTATGGGTCAGCTTCATCACTCATAGCGGCGGGCCTGAAACCCCGGCTCATCGATTAAAAGTGCATTTACACGACCGCCGACGGGTGACCAGCTCGAACGGACACGCTGAATGGCGTTACGTGATCCGCACCCCTATGCGCATGGGCGACCTTAACTTTCCGGTTGAGCTAAGCCTGGCAGATCGCAGTAATATGCGACACCCCATGCTACTGGGACGCCGTGCGATGCGCCGACTGCTAGTGGCACCAGGCGCTGCGTTTTTACACGGCGAACCTTAGTTTTGTTAACGTCAGGTTGTTAACATTCCACGCTAGTTTTCCACACCCTTTTTACTACGCCCCTTCGACTAAGCTTGGAGTTTCGCATGCACATTGCTTTGCTTTCACGTAATCGCAACCTCTACTCTACGCGCCGACTGGTGGAAGCGGCTGAAGGTCGTGGACACACTGCGCGGGTGGTCGACACCCTGCGCTGCTACATGAGCATCGCCTCCCACCACCCGTCGATTCACTATAAGGGGCAGGAAATCGAGCCTTTCGACGCAGTCATCCCACGGATTGGCTCATCCGTGACCTTTTATGGTTGCGCGGTATTGCGCCAGTTCGAAATGATGGGTACCTACGTTATCAACGATAACGTCTCGATTACGCGTTCACGGGATAAGCTGCGCTCGCTTCAGCTACTGTCGCGCAAAGGACTCGGCCTCCCTATTACCGGTTTTGCGCACTCTCCAGACGATATTCCCGACCTTATAACCATGGTAAAAGGCGCCCCGCTGGTTATTAAACTGCTGGAAGGCACCCAGGGCATTGGCGTGGTATTGGCTGAAACCAACCAGGCGGCGGAGTCGGTTATTCAGGCCTTTATGGGTATGAAAGCCAACATTATGGTGCAGGAGTACATTAAGGAAGCGCGCGGTGCCGATATCCGCTGTTTCGTGATCGGCGATAAAGTCGTCGCCTCCATGAAGCGCCAGGCAGCCGACGGTGAATTCCGTTCGAACCTGCACCGCGGCGGCACGGCCAGTGTCATACGGATTACGCCTGAAGAGCGTTCAACGGCCATCCGCGCAGCCAAGGCCATGGGCTTACGGGTTGCCGGTGTCGATTTGCTGCGCTCCAATCATGGCCCGGTCATTATGGAGGTGAACTCTTCTCCCGGCTTGCAGGGCATTGAAAGCGCCACAGGCAAAGACATCGCTAGCATGATTATCGAACACATCGAAAAGAATGCCATGCCGGCGCGGAAAGCACCGCCCAAGCCGAAAGGCTAACAGCTTGCGCAAAAATAATTCGCCAAAGGGGTGGCAAATCTGACGCGCCCCCGCCACAATCTGCGTCACCGAAGGAGGTAGACGCTCATGTTTCTCGACAATCGCCAAGTGGCGATGGACAGCGCATTGGAAGCGCTGGCCGACAGCATTGATTATTTCCAGGACAATATCGAACGCCTAAGACCTTCTTTGCGCGAAGCATTGAAGCCGCATTACGCTGCGCGCTTGGAGACCATGCACCAGCTGCAAGAGCTGGCACGGACGCATCTAAAGATGCTGCCCCGTGATGCTGACGTTGAGCGGGATGACTTTTTATGGCTCTGGAGCCGTCTGAAAAGTTTTGTCGGCAATGACAGCCAAGTATTGATCAATGAATTGCTGGAACAGGAACGTGTCCTGATGCAGGCGTTGTCAACGCTCTTCACCCACCCGTTACCGGACCCCATTGAGCCAATCATTGATCAGTGCATGAAGGGCTGCCGCCAGCTGATCCGCGAGCTATACGAGCTGCAAAAGCGTAAGACACGCCACTAATCAGTGCGATCGGGTAAGGTTTTAATCGGCTCAGGTAAGGTTTGAATCGGCTCAGGTGGGCCTAGGAAGAAAGGCTCGCGGCCCCAGATGTATAAGTCACCGAGTGTGGCCACCCTAGCCGCCCACTCCCGCATTATTACGTGCCAGCCACCCGCTCCATCGCGCTCTTCAGCGACACACCCAGTGACCTGCATGCCCAGTGCCTGGGCGATAAATACTGCCCTGGGTAAATGCCAGCCTTGAGTAATCAATACCGCTTGGTCTAGCTGGAAAACATCACGCGCTCTTGCCAAAGTGTCGTAGGTGCTGAAACCCGCAAAGTCCATGGTCAGTTGTTCAGGTGCTACGCCACGCCGGGATAGGTCTCGCCACATGGCGCGAGGTTCGTTATAGGCGTGAGTCCGGTTGTCGCCGGACAATAATAGGTGCTGCACTTTTTGCTGGTCAACCAGCCGGGCAGCCGTGCGCATTCGCGCATGAAAGTGTGGATTGCGCATACCGCTGCGTGTCCAGTTCGAGGTACCAAACACCACCCCAACTTCAGCGGGCAAACACTGAGAAAGTTCTTCATGGATATAAGGAGCCGTTCGTCCCAATACCCAAAGATTACCGCCCACAAATAGCAAAGTCGCCAGCAGCAACAAGGCTCCCAGCGACATTAATATGCGCGATATCCATTTGATGAACGGTGGACGCATCTAGCGTACCGTCCCGCCATTAGAACATTCCCAGCTCAAGCTTCGCCTCTTCGCTCATCATTTCACGGCTCCAGGGCGGGCTGAAGATAATTTCAGTATGTACCTTGCTGATTTGCGGCGCGCCGAGAATCTTATTGCGCGCGTCTGCGGCAATCACATCCCCCATGCCACAGCCAGGGGCGGTCAACGTCATACGAATGGTCACCATCTGCTCACCGCTGATCAGTCGCTCAATCCGGCAACCGTAAACAAGCCCCAGATCAACGATATTGACGGGAATCTCCGGATCAAAACATGTCCGAAGCTGATCCCATACGAACTGTTCAATTTCGTCTTCCGTCGCATCCTCGTGCAGTGTCGGCCGAGGCAGCGGAGGAAGCCCCAACGCGTCCAGGTTACTGCCTTCAATCAAGAATAACCGGCCCTCAAAACCGACGCTCACCGTACTGCCCTTGGCCTGCATAACGCTTACGACACTATCTTCCGTCAGCTGCTCGGTGCTGCCAAACGGTATCGCGATCGCTTCCACATCACGCTGCAGCGGTAAATTTTGTCCACGCTGCAAACTGACTACTTGCTCAATATCCATAAGCTCCCTTAACGCACCATACCGATAACGCGGTTGAGCGCCGTTACAAACGTCTCTACCTCTTCAAGCGTATTATACGCAGCAAACGATGCTCGGCACGTTGCGTCTACCCCAAAATGATGCAGGAGCGGCTGAGCACAATGGTGACCCGTACGGATCGCCACGCCCAGTTGATCAATCAACAACCCGATGTCTTGGGCATGAACCCCGTCCACCACGAAGGAGAGCACGCCTGCCTTCTTTGGTGCGGTGCCCAGAATACGTAACCCTTCGACTTGGCTAACCGCCTGAGTCGCATGATCAAGCAATACGCCTTCCCAAGCACTTATCGCCTCAACCCCGACACTTTCCATCCATTCAAGAGCGCGGCCCAAGGCAATGACTTCGGCAATCGCTGGGGTGCCCGCCTCAAACTTGTGTGGAATAGCCGCAAAGGTGGTCCCAGCATCAAAAGAAACGGTGTCGATCATCTCACCACCGCCCTGCCAAGGGGGCATTGCCTCCAACAGCGCTTTTTTGCCGTAAAGAATGCCAACACCAGTTGGCCCGTAGACCTTATGCCCCGAGAAGGCATAGAAATCGGCATCGATATCCTGCAGGTCAACCTTTTGATGGGGCGCAGACTGAGCGCCATCAACGAGGATCAACGCGCCAAACTGGTGCGCCAGCACCGCCATCTCTTTGACGGGGTTGATCGTGCCCAGCGCATTGGACACATGGTTGACGGCCACCAGCTTGGTGCGCTCGCTTAGTAGCTCCCGGTAGGCGTCCATATCCAGCGCGCCGTGAGTATCGACGGGGATGACCTTAATGGTAAACCCACGCTCGGCTGCCAGCAGTTGCCAGGGCACGATGTTGGAATGGTGCTCCAACATTGAGATTAGCACTTCATCGCCCGGCTGTAATTGAGTATCCGCCAGGGTATGCAGACCGCGATGAATATTGGCGTTATAGCGCGAATAGTAATCGCTGAATACGTCTATCACCGACTGCGGCGTCTGGCTGGTTGCCGCATTATCAAGATAGATCAGCGGCTTGCCATTAACTTCGCGATTAAGCACCGGGAATTCCCGGCGCAGCGCGGCCACATCAAAGCGTGCGCTGTCTTGCTTCAAGGGCGTCTCAATCACGGTATGGGGCATCGATAGTTCCTTGATTAGTCGTTGAGCGAAACCGCTGCCTCTACCAACCCGGCAAGGTTGAAACGCTCCGGTAATTTACCGGCAACGGCAAGTTCTACACGCTCCGCTACGGCATCCAGCGCGACTTGATCCAACACTTCACCGGCAAACGCCAACGTCAGCAAGCCGCGAGCAGTGGCTTCATCGATTCCCCGGGTACGCAGCGCGTAGATGGCTTCATCATCGAGCTGGCCGGTGGTTGTGCCGTGGGAGCACTTGACGTCGTCCGCATAGATTTCAAGCTCAGGCTTGGCATCGATGTGAGCCCGGTCGGAAAGCAGCAGGTTCTGATTACTCTGGAAACCTTCAATCTTCTGGCTGTCGCGCTTGACGTACACCTTGCCGTTAAACACGCCGTGGGCACGGTCATCCAGGATGCCCTTGTAGTTCTCGTTAGAGAACGTCAGCGGCGCATTGTGGTTAACCTTGGTGTGGTTATCGACATGCTGGCGCCCCTGGCCAAAGAACAGCCCAAGGAAATTGGTTTCTGCACCCTGGCCGTTCAAATCACTGATCAGGTCGTTACGTACCAACGCACCGCCCAGATTCAGGTTGTAGGAGCTGTAGCGTGTGTCGCGATTTTGTTCTACGTGGATACTGGCCACGTGCATATCACCAAGCGGTGCTTCCTGAAGCTTGTAATGGTGCATAATCGCACCGCGGTCAAGCATCAGCTCCGCCACCACATTGGTGAAATTCGTCGCGTCAGTTTCGCCAGCATAGTGCTCAATCAGCGTCGCTTCACTGCGGCCGCCCGCTTCCACCAGGATACGCGGATGGCTCATTACCGGCGCGCCTGCACGGGAAAGAAACTGCAGCAGAATGGGCTTTTCTACCACTGTGCCCGGTGCGATTCGCACCACGGCACCTTCTTCCATAAACGCCGTATTGAGTGCCGAGAAGGCGGAAAAATCAACGCTTGTCAGACGGCCCAGCGGCCCACCGACGGCTTCATGATTGTCGACCAGCGCCTTGGAAAGCGGCAGAACCTGGACGCTGTCGGGCAATGCGTCCAGATCGGAGAGCGCTGAAGAAAACACACCGTCGACAAATGTCAGTCGGTAAGCATCCAGGGGCAGCGTTAATGCGGCTGCCTGAGCCTGGGAAAACTCGGCGCTTTCCGCCAGGGCAAAATGGCCCTGAGCAATAGCGCGAACATCGGTGTATTTCCACTCTTCATCACGGCGCGTGGGAAAGCCAATGGCCTCGAAGCGTGCCGCGCCAGCCTGACGGCGAGCGGCGATCCAGGTCGGCTCAGCGTCGCGCTGTTGGCTACGCGCGTTTAGCGTGTCCAAGAACGTTTGCGTGTCGCTCATGCCACAGACTCCTCAATGCCTTCGTACCCATTTGCTTCCAGCTCTTTGGCAAGCTCTGCATCGCCGGTTTTAACGATGCGCCCGTCGACAAGTACGTGAACTTTGTCTGGCACAATGTAATCAAGCAGGCGCTGGTAGTGGGTGACCAATAGAATCGCACGGTCTTGGGCGCGCAGGCTGTTGACCCCGTCGGCTACAACTTTCATGGCGTCGATATCAAGCCCCGAGTCGATCTCGTCAAGCATGGCAAGCTTGGGTTGAAGCACGAGCATTTGCAGGATTTCGTTACGCTTTTTCTC
Source organism: Halomonas sp. (assembly GCA_020201095.1). Lineage (GTDB taxonomy): Bacteria > Pseudomonadota > Gammaproteobacteria > Pseudomonadales > Halomonadaceae > Vreelandella. Next base: position 11,556 of record JAIVHM010000172.1, read on the forward strand.
GCCGCCAGAAAAGCCTTCGTTGACCGCACGCTGCAGAAAGCTCGCGTCCATCTTCATCAGGCCAAGCTTCTCTTTTACCAGCTTCATGAACTCAGGGGCTGGCAACTCGTCTTCACCCCGCGCGACACGCTGGGCGTTGAGCGCTGCCTTGAGCAGGTAGATGTTCTTTACCCCAGGAATCTCTACCGGGTACTGGAAACCCAACAGCAGACCTGCCTGGGCACGCTCTTCGATTTCCATTTCCAGCACGTCCTGGCCTTTAAAGGTAATGCTGCCCTGGGTGACTTCGTAGCCGTCCTTCCCCGCAATCACGGCCGACAGCGTGGATTTACCCGCGCCGTTGGGACCCATCAGGGCGTGCACTTCACCCTCGTTGATCGTCAGGCTTAAGCCTTTAAGAATCTCAGTGCCTTCGACGGTGACGTGTAAATCTTTAACTTTCAACATAATCAAAACCCTTCAAATGCTTACAGATCGCTTACGCGACGCTCATAAAAGTTGTCTAGTGCTTCAGTGGCTTAGCCTACCGCGCCTTCCAGTGTCACGTTCAGGAGCGCTTCAGCCTCGACCGCGAACTCCATTGGCAACTCTTGGAACACATCCTTACAGAAGCCGTTAACGATCATGCTGACCGCGTCTTCCTCAGTGATACCCCGACTCTGGCAATAGAACAGCTGGTCTTCACCAATTTTGGACGTGGTGGCTTCGTGCTCAATTTTGGCCGTGCTGTTACCAATTTCCTGATAGGGAAAGGTATGTGCACCGGACTTATCGCCAATCAGCAGTGAGTCGCACTGGGTAAAATTACGGGCGCCTTTGGCGCGCGGGCCGATTTTCACCAGACCGCGGTAGGACTGATCGCTCTTACCGGCAGAGATACCCTTAGCGACGATATAGGAACGGGTCCCCTCGCCGATGTGAATCATCTTGGTGCCAGTATCAGCCTGCTGGCGACCATTGGTAACGGCGACAGAGTAAAACTCGCCGATACTGTCTTTGCCGCGCAGCATGCAGGAGGGGTATTTCCAGGTGATTGCTGAGCCAGTTTCAACTTGGGTCCAGCTGATCCGCGAGCGCGCACCGCGGCAATCACCACGCTTGGTCACGAAGTTATAGATACCGCCTTTGCCGTCTTCATCACCGGGGTACCAGTTCTGTACCGTCGAGTACTTGATGTAAGCATCGTCTAGCGCTACCAGCTCCACCACCGCCGCGTGCAGTTGGTTTTCGTCGCGCATGGGTGCTGTACAGCCTTCCAGGTAGGAAACCTGAGCGCGGCTCTCGCAGACAATCAACGTCCGCTCAAACTGACCGGTGTTGGCCGCGTTAATGCGGAAGTAGGTCGACAGCTCCATCGGGCAGGTCACGCCTTCCGGTACGAAAACAAATGACCCGTCGGTAAACACAGCTGAGTTCAACGCCGCAAAATAGTTGTCGTTTTGCGGCACAACAGTGCCCAGGTACTGTTTGACCAGCTCGGGATAATCGCGAATCGCCTCAGAGATCGAGCAGAAGATCACGCCGGCTTCCGCCAGTTCTTTTTTGAACGTGGTAGCGACCGATACAGAGTCAAACACGGCGTCTACAGCAACGCCAGCAAGCGCCGCCCGCTCATGCAGCGGAATACCCAGTTTCTCATAGGTTTCCAGTAGCTTGGGGTCGACTTCGTCTAGGCTCTGGGGGCGGTCTTCAGGACGCTTGGGCGCACTGAAATAAGAAATTGACTGGTAGTCAATCGGCGGATAATTCAGATGCGCCCAAGATGGCTCTTTCATCTTCTGCCACTGACGAAAAGCGTCCAAGCGCCACTCCAGCATCCACTCGGGCTCGCCTTTTTTATTGGAGATAAAGGCGATGGTGTTTTCGTCCAGGCCAGGTGGCAGGGTGTCGCTTTCAATATCAGTTACAAAGCCTTCTTTGTAATCGCTACGAACCAACTGTTCCATTTCTTCAGTTGCCATGGTCTTACCCTCCGGGGAAGTCGGGTGGCGAGGTCAGCTCGCCGTCATTATGAGATTAGGTCGTTAAGTCGGTCGTAAGCGTCACGCGTTAACGGCCGACAGGTTGATACTTTGAATAGGCAATTGAACGGGTAGCTTGATCGGTGTGGTATCAGCCAAATGGGCGAGCGTCACACTTTCCAGCAGCGTTCGAATGGCAAGCGATACTCGCTGCCAGTTGTCTGCCACGCCACACGTTGCAACAAGCTCACAGTCGCCTTCCGCTTGGCTGCACTCGGTCATCGCCACAGGCCCTTCAATCGCCGCGATGATATCGGCCGCCGTAATATGAGAGGCGGGTCGGGCAAGACGATAGCCGCCCTGAGCGCCGCGCTGTGACGTTAACAGCCCTGCTTTCACCAGCATTTTGAGCGTTTTACTCACCGTTGGATGAGGCAACTGCACAGCATCAGCTAGATCTGCTGCCGCATGCGATGCTTGTGGCTGACGGGCAATTTGCGCCATCACCACGGCGGCATAGTCTGTCAGCCGGGAAAGCTTGAGCATGTCGACTCCATTTAGCCGTTGCATTCGGCCTATTCGTTTAATTGGGTACCATTTTAGTCCTGTATAAATTTGATGTGAAGCCCTTCTGCAAAATCCTTATCAAATGGCGCAATTTCCTGGCACGTTCGCGGCTGATAACATCAAAAAAGCCAATCATTATCATTTAATAAATCTATCAAAGTACCCAGCGAATCGAGTAGGGTGAGGCGTTACCGCCTCATCCCTCTCACAGAACCGTACATACGGGCCACGTATACGGCTCATGTCATTAACTTACCCCGAACTCGGGGACAGTGATGCCCGTTTTGATCTT
>JAIVHM010000272.1 GCA_020201095.1 Halomonas sp.
ACTTCGCGAAGCTCCAGCGTGCGCGGCTCCTGAGAGGTGGTAAAGCGGCGTGCGCTGATGCTGCGTGCCTGGCTGACCACTTCAAGCAGCGGCCGACGAATAGTGCGCACAATCCACCAGGCCAGTAACAGGCTGAGGGCACCCGCCACGGCAAACCAGGCGGCCATTTTCAGCGTGCTTAGCCACAGTGAGCGGTAGGCGTAGTCGTGTTGGCTCGCAAGCGTTAAGGTGCCGTACTGGCTCCAACCGTCCTGCACCACTGCCTGGCCAGGCGAAACATCCAGGCGCACCAGGTCAACAAACCAGCTCGGCACGCCGTCGTCCAGCGGCTCGGTTTCGCGGCGCTGCATGACATCACCTTCCGGTGAGCGCAGTTCAATCAAGCGGTAATGCCCGGTATCAAACTGTGCGGATAGCAGCAGCTCGATGCTAACGTCATCTTTTTCCATCTGAGTCATGGAGAGCGCCAGGGCATTGGCATTGTCGGCATTCTTGATTTGCACTTCCTGCTCAACGTAATCACGCGTGGACGACACGCTCACCGCCAGACTGCCCACAAACGCCAACAGCAGTATCAGGATGACCGTCAGCCAAAGCTGCTTGATGAGAGACATATCCTATCCTCTTATATAAATCCTTGGTCGCGCATGCGGTTAACCACGCTTTGCCAGCGTGACAGCCGCGCGAGTGGGTCAGCCCGTGACTCCTGCGAGCCCCCGGCCCACAAGCCGCTGCTGTTGAAACTGAAAACAGGGTCCAGATCATCCCGTTCTGAAGCCGGTCGAATCGAAGGAATAATATTATCCAGCAGTAGTGGCTCAGACGCCGACGTTTGATAATACCCCAGAACCATGTGGGCCTGGGTGCGCTCAGAGCGGCCAATCCGCGCCCGTACGTAAATCATGCGCAGTTTGTCGCCTGGCACGCCCAGTTCCTTGAGCGTGACATACTTGGCAATCGAGTAATCTTCGCAGTCGCCTTCGCGCTTGCCCAGCATTTCCAGCGGCGTGGCCCAGTAATCTTCCTGGCCCCAGATGTCGATGTCATCCCGCCAGCGCACTTTGCGGTTGAAAAAGTCATTCACGTCGCGCATCTGGTCGCCAAGCCTTGCGCCTCGCAGCCGCTGGATCATGGCCAGCCACTCATCAATCAGCGCCACGCCCGAGGCCCCGTGCGCCTGCTGCATCTTCTGACGGATCCGCTCCGGGTTAAACGCCGAGGCCGTCGACTGAACGCCAATCACCAGGCACAGCAACCCAGTGCCAAAGCCCGAGAGTATCTGTCGCCGAGTGATCATTATGCTGAACCCTGAGGCGTCATTAAGTCACTTATCACGCGGTCACGGCCATTTTCTTTACCTTGATAAAGCGCTGAGTCCGCGCGTTCTAAAAGCGCTTTGGCTGATTCTGGAACCTGGTATTCAACCACCCCAATAGTGCAAGTGAGGGGAATAGACTGATTCTCATCGCCCATTAACGGCATTGCCCTCAACGAACCCCGGATACGCTCGGCAACCTCCAACGCGTGCTGCAAAGGCTGGTGTCGCAACACAATGGTAAACTCCTCACCTCCAAATCGACACACGGCATCCTCCTCGCGAACTGCATTTAGTAGGATGTCGGCAAAATGCTGGAGAGCTTTATCGCCTATCAGATGTCCCCAACGATCATTGAATGCCTTGAAGTGGTCGATATCCAACATCACAAGGCTAAGTAATTGATGATTTAGCCGGGCCTGCTGCACACTCTCATCTAAATGACGCGTCAGGTAGCGCCGGTTGTACAACCCGGTTAACCCATCCGTAATACTCATTGTTGCAAAACGCAGTTTTTCTCTTGCTAGGGTTTCTCGCTCTCGACGTAAAAGGTTGATGCGGTCAGCCAATGCCAAAGAGAGCAGTAATGATTCCAGCGCCGAGCCAAACTGAAATCCGTAATATGTCAGTATGTTGTGGGGCAAAACGCCGTATACCGATAAAATAAAGGCCAGGCAGCCGACGATCAATGCAGACCACCCCATCAACAACCAGCGGGCGGGTCGAAAACGTCTCCGTAGCGCCCTCCAGGAAGCCAGGCAAAAGAGTGTCATCGTCCCCAGGCCCAGCACCGAAAACATCTTCACGCTAACATGGCCCGGCAGCCACCATGAACCGGCCAGGCAGAGTAACCCAAAAACGATGAAAATCATGAACAGCCGATCTACCAGGCGGTCTTGCTCAGGCAGCATCAAGAAACTACGACAAAACGAAAGTGCTGAAATAATCCCGATCGAAAGGGCAGTAAACAACAATGCTTCGTTGATCATGGGTGAAAACGTGGGTACAAACTCGAAAATCAGGCCTTTTTGCAGGAAAAAATAAACGGCCGAGCTGCCGACAAATCCCAGGTACCAAAAATAGTTGCTGTCTTTCAAAAATCGCAGAAGTACACAGTTATAAACCATCAGCCCAAGTAGCATCCCCAGATATAACCCCTGACCTAGTAAAAAACTGCGCCAATCGCTTTCTACCTGAGGCAGTGTTGTTTGAGAAAGGCTAAAACGCAGCGCTTGGGGTGACGAAAGTTTTAGCCAATAAGTACCTGGTTCGGTAAGTTCATATACTGGGCGCCAGCGTTCTAGCTCATCGCCAAGTAGAGGAATAAACGCAACCTGATGGATCGGTGCTGAAAATGTGGATGTTTCAGGAGCTTCAATGTTGATCCCCAGATTTATGTTTTGCTGGTCGGGCAGTGGTGTGGCCGAGACGCTTTCGAGCGATTTGTCACCGGTGGGTGGCAAATCGCCGTGATAATCCATTAATTGAAGATGGTTGACCGGCTGGCTGGCGAACCCGGCGGTGCTGAAAAGCAGCACTGCGAGGACTATTATCAAGCTTGAAAAACCAATAGATAAATAGCGAAGAATCGCCCATATCGGTGATTGTGAACCATAAAGATGGCGGCTAAAAGCGTATAAATAATCCATGCAAGGTTACTTTGTCCCTAAGTATGAGGCGAGGGCTCAGCATTCTTAACGCAATGCCAATACAACAATACAAAAGGTTGTGTTTTTATACCAGCCAAAGGCGCGTTGCGGCACAACGTACAACCTCGCAATAAGATTTTCGGACTGGTTGTGGCCAAGCAGGAATAACAGGCGTTAATTTTCAGCGGCAACGATATCTTCCAACGTCTCCCACACGGTTTCCAAAATAATCGGTTGGGCCTCGGCGGTGGGGTGAATGCCGTCGCTTTGCATCAAGGCATCGTCGGTGGCCACGCCTTCCAGCAAAAACGGCACCAAGGCAACGTCGTATTCATCGGCGAGGTTATGATAAACGTTGGTAAATGCGTCGCGGTAGGCCTCGCCGTAGTTGGGCGGAATATCAATCCCCAGCAGCAACACCTCGGCATCCGCCGCCTGGCTTGCCTCGATCATGGTCGCCAGGTTGGCTTGCATCTGCTGCGGCGGAAGGCCGCGCAGGCCGTCATTGCCGCCCAGTTCCAGCAGAACAATCTCCGGCGCATGTTGTCCTATCAATTCATCAAAACGCTGCACACCACCCGAGGTGGTTTCACCGCTGATGCTCGCATTGACGACGTTTGCATCGCCTTGCAAGCGCTCTTCAAGCAAGGCCACCCAGCTTTCATCGCGCTCAATGTTATACGCCGCGCTCAGGCTATCGCCCATGACCAACAGGGTGGGGCCAGCGTTTGCGTCTGAGTCCACAGACTCAGCGTTGACTGGCGATGCGACCAAGGTGGCTATCAGCACCCCCAGCCACAGGGTTAGTATGCGGTAATGATTTTGCCATGCTAAAAGGATGCCACGCTTCATGTCTTACTCCTCTGATGCTTTCCCTGAGCCTACCGCCAAGGCGGGTGGCCAACGCGTGCTTCATGCCGAACGCTTGACCAAAAGTGTCACCAGTGGCGAACGCACGCTCACCATCTTACACGACCTTTCGTTGAGCGTGGCAGCCGGAGAAAGTGTGGCCATTCTGGGCAAAAGCGGGGCGGGCAAATCCACCTTGCTTGGCCTGCTGGCTGGGCTTGATACGCCCACCGACGGCGAGCTGAATCTTTTCGGCCATCCGCTCAGCCGCCTGGATGAAGACGGCCGTGCCTCGCTGCGCGCGGGCCGCGTAGGCTTCGTGTTCCAGAATTTTCAACTGCTGCCCACGCTAAGCGCGCTGGAAAACGTACTGTTGCCGCTGGAACTCTCGCCCCGCGCCGGGGAAACCGACACCGCCGCCCAGTGGCTGACCCGCGTAGGTCTGGGGGAGCGCCAGGGCCACCTGCCCAAACAGCTCTCCGGCGGCGAGCAGCAGCGCGTGGCGATTGCCCGGGCGTTTGTCACCGACCCCGAGCTGGTCTTCGCCGACGAACCCACTGGCAACCTGGACCCGGACACCGGCGCGCAAATCATCGACCTACTATTCGACCTCAACCATCAGG
>JAIVHM010000112.1 GCA_020201095.1 Halomonas sp.
TTTCCCAGAAATGGCAAAGTTGCTATCTAAATCTTGGAGGATTGTCTGCTTCAGTGTCCGCCGTTGATGGATGATGTCGCCCTGATGGACGACTGGTTTTTGGCCGAACAGCATCAGCCCTTGCGCAAGATTGAACCATTGGAGTGAAAGCCATGCATAGAATAACGAAGGTAGAGACGCTGACCGGCTATCGGCTTCGCCTCACCTTCAATGATGGTACCCAAGGGGTGGTTTCCTTGTGTGATCGTCTTTTCGGCCCTATGTTCGAGCCACTCAAGGATCCTGACTTCTTTGCGCAAGCCCGCGTGGATGATTTTGGTGCCGTATACTGGCCCAACCAGGCGGATCTTGCGCCGGATGCACTGTATCGGCGTGTGACTGAGGCTGCATAACCGCGACGAGCGTCAGGATGTCATGCTTGCTTTGAAGCGACTTTAATAGATCAATGGAAAAAGAGAGCAGGGCTCACTCCAAAGCGTTTGGCGAGTGCCTCGATATGGCGGCGGGTGAGGTCGCGCCCCTTGCGGTTGAGTATCCTGGAAACCAGCGACTTGCTACCGATTTCGGGTAGGTCTGCGACACCAAGCCCGTGCTGATCCATCAGGAACCTGAGCATATCCACCGCATCCTGAGACTGAACGCCGACATTGAACTCGGTGAACTTTTTGGAGGCATTCTCCCATTCCTCGATAGCATCGGTAAGGCGCTCTACAAGGGCGATATTGTTATCGAAATCGTCAATCAGCTCATCGACCATGGCCAGCGCCTCCTGATACTCCACCTCAGAGTGGATGTGAGACAAGAACGGCGCGGCGTGGAAAACAGCTTTGGCTTCTTCTAGGTAGGGGGTGGCATTCATTTATCGGCCTCCTTCGCATACCAACGACCTACAGCCTGGGAGGGTCATCAGGCCAATGGCTTGCATGCAACCGCTGACGAAGTGGAGAAATGGCTAAATGACGATAAGGGTTAATGCCTAGTTTCAGCGCGCAGCTTTTCGACTTCCTCGATTGGAAGCTCTTCAATTTCCGCAATCAACTGGTCGCTCATTTCAGTGAGCGTAATCAGCTTGCGGGCTGCATTTCGCTTACTTTCCAGGCTTCCTTCCAGACGTCCTTCCAGACGTCCTTCCAAGCGCTCTTTGTTGACGAGGTTCTCTAAGTTTTCTGCTAACATATTTTTATCCTCCACCAGGCTATTGAGCTGTTCCAAGTTGACGTCAGCGCCTAGCCATCGCAAGTGACGCTTAAGCCAGCGTGTGATGACCTTATCAATGCGTTCTTTGTTGGGTTCAGCTTGGATAATCGCCACAATTCGATCAACAGCCTGTTGCAAAGTTTCCCAGCTCTCTCCCGCATTCTCGATACTGAAGATCCCACTTAGCGGTGTCTGTACCAGTCCCAATTGCTCATCAGTATAGCGCCCTTCGTCAATCAAGTAGTAGCGTAAGTGTGGCTGATAGCGCTGAAGAAACCCAGGTGGCTCTGGGGTAATCATGCGGTACACGTCTAAGGGTGCCGTCCAGGGTTTCGAACCGTTATAAAGCACTACTGGAAATACCGGTGGCAGACCTTGGCCGGGAGTGATGACTTTTTGCTTGAGCAGCTCGCTATAGAAGCAGGCGACATAGTGCATTAGCCGGATCGGCATGGTGTGATCCACCGACGACTGAAATTCCAGCAGAATGTACAGGAATACCCGTTGGGTCACACATCTCCAAGTTACCTCCACAGACCATACTACGTCTTCGATTTTCTCTTCGAATAACGGCGTAATGTAATGGCCGCTATGGTTCTTGAGTGTCGAGAAATCCATCAGCCCGGCAATGTCAGCAGGTGCGAAGCCCTCGATCAGCTGTTGAACAAATTCAGGATGGCTGAATAACTCCTTGTAGCCAGTATCATGCTGGTGGGCAACCATAGGCACCTCTTTTGAACATTGCGAAAAGGTTACCATGGCTTTCTCACATTAACCCAGTGCATGCGAGCCATTTCCCGCTAAAGGTCAATGTAAACGGGTCATTGGAAAAAGAGGGCAGGGCTCACCCCAAAGCGTTTGGCAAGCGCCTCGATATGGCGGCGGGTAAGGTCGCGTCCCTTGCGGTTGAGTATCCTGGAAGCCAGCGACTTGCTGCCGATTTCGGGTAGGTCCGCGACACCAAGCCCGTGCCTAAATATCAGAAGCCTTATGTCCGTCCATCGTATCTTTTATTACCTGCAATAATGTTGAACGTTACCTTGCCCTAAAGCCCGCCCCGTCGCGGTCGATAGTACAAAAGATAGGATGCATCTACATTCTGCCAGGGTTGGCCATCACCATAATAAATATGACAACTAAAAGGCTGATGCAATGCTGGAGAAACTCCACAAGATCAATGTGAAATACACCCTGGCGTTTATTCTGGTGGCCTTGTCGCTGCTGGGCGTCGTGGTGGTCGATAGCCTGCTTGTTCAGTCGATACGCGAGCGCATGACGGACTTTAGCGGCTCCTTTAACCCAGCGGTGTCAGCGGTGCTCAATGCGGACCGCGATCTGAATCAGGCGCGAGTGGCCGAGCTTGAAGTGCTGAATGAAGCGCCGGGCAGTGATGAAGCGAGCGCTAAGCTCGATGATTACCGCGAAAATGCCGAGCAGGCGTATGACCGGATGCATTAGTTTCTCACATTGC
>JAIVHM010000173.1 GCA_020201095.1 Halomonas sp.
GCGTACTGCTCAGCCAGGCGCATCAGACCTTCACTCAGCCTGGGATTATTCAAGTAATTATTGGCTTCGAACAGCGGGGCATCGCTCACCACATTGGGTAACGGTGAGCCAATAAAGATAAATCGCTGCTCGGCAGTAGAGGCTGCAAGCTCCCTCTCAAGCCAGTCCAGTTGCCAGGAGGTGGACGATTTCCCGGTCCCATCAAGGAACATGAAATGGCTATTGCCCGCCGTGAATGAATAGAAATGGGGGCCAAAAGACTCGTAAAAACGATAGCTGCCAAAATCGCTGTCTTCATTTTCACCGTAGGTCAGCAAATACGGTACATCCAGCGTTTCCATGCTCTGATAGATCGCTTGATAGCTTTCCCGCTGCCCGCCGCTGACGGCGTTCCCCGCTGAAACGAGAAAATCGATATCACTCTGGTTGACCAGCGGCACGATCTCATCTTGGAACACGTTGACCGAGTTGCTGATATTGCCGACCACGGCGAACCGATAGTTATCTCGCCCGGCCAGACGTTCACGGATATCGGCGACCTGCTGAGTATGCACCGACTCAAAATCCGGCTCGGCAACGTACAGCCACACCTGATGGATGACCAGGCCTGCCACCAATGCGAGGTTAAGAACGAAAACGAGCCGCAGCCAGTGCTTGCGAGCAAAACGAAAAAGACGACGTCGAGGCATGAGCAGGCGCTTATTTCTGAGTCAATTGAAATGCCGCTGGGCGGCTATGCGCATAGTGAGCGCCAATGACTATACAGCAACCGTTTTGGTTAACAATGCGGTTGGCGACGGGTAAGCTTAGCCACTAAGTATCGCCGTCATCTCAGGAGTAAAAATGTTCAAATCATGGAAGGTCGTTCTGGGTAGCGCCGCCATTGCTGGCTGTACGGGCATTCCTGACGGCACCCAACCGGTGGCTGGCTTTGAGCTGGATCGCTACCTGGGTCAGTGGTATGAAATCGCCCGGCTGGATCATTCCTTTGAGGAAGGGCTTCAATGCGTGACGGCAACCTACAGCCTTCGCGAGGATGGTGGCGTCAAAGTGATCAATCGCGGCTACAACCCGGAGGAGAAAGCCTGGGACGAAGCCGAAGGGCGCGCTTACTTCATCGACGATGATGATGTCGGCCGACTGAAAGTCAGTTTCTTTGGCCCCTTCTACGGCGGCTATAACATTCTGGAACTAGATGACGACTACCAGTGGGCGTTGGTATCAGGCCCCAACCGTGATTACTTATGGATTCTGTCGCGCACCCCAGACTTGGACAGCGAGGTAGAAGACCGTCTGCGCGAGCGGGCCGCCGAGCTGGATTTCCCAACCGACGAACTGATTGATGTAGAACAAGACGAAACCTGCCCCAAACGTTAATACAACAAGGAGTCACTATGACCCACCGTATTGCAGTGATTGCCGGCGACGGCATTGGCACCGAAGTGATGCCCGAAGGCATTCGTGCTCTGGAAGCTGCCGCCAAGCGTTTTGACATCCCGTTGGAATTCACCACTTTTGAGTTTGGCAGCTGCGACTACTATCTGGAACACGGAAGCATGCTGCCGGACGACTGGTTCGAGCAGTTGAAAGGCTTCGATGCGCTGTTTTATGGCGCGGTGGGCTGGCCTGACAAGGTGCCCGACCATATTTCCCTGTGGGGCTCGCTGTTGCAGTTCCGTCGCCGCTTTGATCAGTACATCAACCTGCGCCCGTGCAAGCTGATGCCGGGTATAAAAAGCCCGCTGGCAGGCCGCAAGCCCGGCGATATCGATTTTTACGTGGTGCGCGAAAACACCGAGGGCGAGTACTCAAGCATCGGTGGCAAGATGTATGAAGGCACCGAGCGCGAGATCGTCCTTCAGGAAACGGTGATGAGCCGCACCGGCGTTGACCGGGTCCTCAAGTACGCCTTTGATCTGGCGCAGACCCGCCCGCGTAAAAAGCTGACTTCGGCCACCAAATCCAACGGCATCTCGATCACCATGCCCTACTGGGATGAGCGCGTGGTAGAGATGGCGAAAAGCTACCCAGACATCGCCGTGGATAAATTTCATATCGACATTCTCACGGCCAACTTTGTGCTGCACCCGGACTGGTTCGACGTGGTGGTGGGCAGCAACCTGTTCGGCGATATTCTTTCCGATCTAGGCCCCGCCTGTACCGGCACCATCGGCATTGCACCTTCGGCCAACATTAACCCGGAAGGCAACTTCCCCAGCCTGTTTGAGCCGGTTCACGGCAGCGCACCGGATATTGCTGGCAAGGGCATTGCTAACCCCATCGGCCAGATCTGGTCCGGCGCCATGATGCTTGAACATCTAGGCTATCAAGAAGCGGGTGATGCGATGGTCAAGGCCATTGAAGCAGTGCTCAGCGCAGGCGATAGCCAAGCCCTCACCCGAGATGTTGGCGGACAAGGCACCACGGAAAGCCTGGGCAAGGCCATCGCTGAACGGATTTCCGGATAACGGCTAATAGAAACGCGCAATAGAAAAGCCCCATCGCCACGGTAGCGATGGGGCTCTGAGGATTTTACGACCAGCGACTGACTGTCAATTAGCTCGCTAGCTTGGCTGCAATCCCGGCGACATGCTCACCCTGGAAGCGGGCAATTTTTAGTTCACGATCATCTGGCTGACGAGAGCCATCACCACCCGCGATCGTGGCTGCGCCGTAGGGCGTACCGCCACTTACCTTGGAAATATCGAATTGTTCTTCGATACCGTAGCCAATCGGCACGATCACCATGCCGTGGTGGGCCAATGTGGTCCAGGTAGACGTGATGGTCATTTCGTCGCCGCCACCAGTACCGGTAGAGGTGAACACGCTGGCCACTTTGCCGCGCAGCGCACCGTTCGCCCATAGCCCACCGGTCTGGTCGAGGAAAGTACGCATCTGGCCGGCCATGTTGCCGAAGCGCGTCGGGGTACCAAAGATGATCGCGTCGTAATCGGCAAGCTCTTGCGGCGATGCTTCAGGCGTCGTGTAATCCTGCTTGCCACCGGCATTCTTGAAAGCGTCTTCCGGCATGGTTTCAGGCACACGCTTGACGGTAACTTCAACACCATCAACGCGCTTGGCACCCTCGGCAACGGCCGCCGCAAGCGTATCGATGTGGCCATACATGGAATAGTAAAGCACCAGTACTTTGGTCATTGTTCACTCCTTTGCGCTATGGTTAGCGATGTTCGAATTAATGAAGACAACATAACGTAGTAGCACGTAGAAAAAAGCGAATGTTTTCGACCGCGAGAATCGATTTCGTCAATGTTTGCTCGCAGGCGTTTTGTCTTACGCTCTTTCATGATCCCACCACGCTTTTTCACTCGAACGACGCTAAGGGTTGCCGGTAAGGTTGAAGATGGTAAAGGTAGGCCATGTTTATCAGCTTGTTGTACTGCCAATGACACAACATAATATTACCAAGCGATGTTCTTTCGCTGACGCTTCTTCCTGTCGCGAGGTGCCAGCATGTTAAGCGAGTGGCTGGACTGGACGCTTGACGAGCAGCGCGATGCTCCTCGGCAAGGCACTTTTGCTAGCGGCCACTTTGAAATAACCGCCCCAGGCGTTTTACGCCTGACGCCATATCGCCAACGCCCGGATGCCCATGCCTGTATCTTTTCGGCCGCTATCCACGGCAATGAAACCGCCCCGGTCGAGCTGATCGGTGCCTGGCTGAGCGAACTGGAAGCCGGAACGCTTACGCTCGGCGCGCCCGTGCTGGTGATTCTTGGCAATATTCCAGCTCTCAAGGCCCAGCAGCGCTTTATCCACACCAACCTCAACCGACTCTTTGAGCGCGGGATCACCTCAAGCGGCGACGAACCGGCCAGGGCGCGCCAGTTGATGGCTAAAGTTGATGATTTTTTCAGCGACAACGCTGCATTACCCAAGCTCCACTATGATCTTCATACGGCGATTCGCGCGAGTCTCTTCTCGCGTTTTGTCGTAGAGCCCTATGCGGATGGCGACACAGACCACGAACAGTGGCAATGGCTTGCCGCTGCCGATATGCAGGCCGTGTTGCACCAGCATCAACACAGCTGGACATTTTCTCACTACAGCAAGCATTATCACGGCGCTCAATCGTTTACCTTCGAGCTCGGCCGGGTAGCACCTTTCGGGCAAAATGACATGGCGTCGCTCACACCGATGCTGGCACTGCTGGGTCGTCTTAGCGAAGGCACCGCACCGGCACAAAGCGATATCAACGCGATAACATTTTTCCGCGTTCAACATGAGTTGATGCGCCACGGCGACGATTTCACGTTGAGCTTTGACGATGACACCCCCAATTTCACCCGTTTTACACCGGGGGCGTGCTTAGCCAACGACAGCCAAAACGGTGAATATCGGGTGGGTGATAGCCCACTGCATGTCGTATTTCCCAATGCGAACGTTGAGATTGGCGCGCGCGCCGCGCTTTTGGTGGCTCCCTGCGCGCCACCCACAGATGATTAAGGCATGACAACAACAATCCACTGGCGATGGTCATTCGCTTGGCGTTTACTACGACTAACGTCGAGCCATTAAAATACCAGGAGAGCGTGCATACGCCGCTTAGCCTGATAAAATCGCCCCTTTTTTCGCGCCAGCCGCCACCAACATCCACTGTTGCCGCGGCAACCCAGTATTGGAGCCAATCACATGGCCGCTACGCCTATTCCTCTTGAAGTGCGTAATATTAAAAAACGCTTTGGCGATACAGAAGTGCTGAAAGGCCTTTCACTCCAGGCCAATAAGGGGGATGTCATCACCCTTATTGGCGCATCAGGGTCGGGCAAAAGTACCTTCTTGCGCTGTATGAACCTGCTCGAACAGCCCGATGAAGGCGACCTTTACGTGCACGGAGAAGAAGTCCGCTTCAAGACGACCCGCCGTGGTCGTGAGCCCGCCGACTGGAAACAGGTGGTGCAAATGCGCGCCAAGCTGTCGATGGTGTTTCAAAGCTTCAATTTATGGGCGCACATGACGCTGCTCGAAAACATCATCGAAGCGCCGATTCATGTACTGGGCAAACCCAAAAAAGAAGCTATCGAACACGCCCGCGCGCTGCTCGAAAGGGTCGGCTTGACGGCTCGCGCCGATGCCTACCCAGCACAGATGTCGGGTGGCCAGCAGCAACGTGGCGCGATTGCCCGGGCGCTTGCCATGGACCCGGAAGTAATGCTGTTCGATGAGCCCACCTCGGCGCTCGACCCTGAACTGGTAGGCGACGTGCTCAAAGTGATGCATGGCCTGGCCGAAGAAGGCCGTACCATGGTGGTGGTCACCCATGAGATGAGCTTCGCCCGGGACGTCTCAAGCCAGGTGATCTACCTTCACGAAGGCATGGTGGAAGAAGCAGGGCCGCCCGAGGAGATGATCGGCAATCCTCAGTCTCCGCGCCTGCAGCAATTCCTGGCCCCTAAATACTGATACGCGAGGCTCACTATGCTTGATCTTCATGGTTACGGCCCGCGCTTGCTGGAAGGCGCCGGCGTGACGCTTCAGTTAGCGCTGTTATCGCTACTTCTCGCTGTGGTGCTAGGGCTTATCACCGCCAGTGCCAAGATGTCGCGCAACTGGTTTGCTCACCGAATCGCGACGCTTTACACCACGGTTATCCGCGGTGTTCCCGACCTGGTGCTGATGATGCTGCTGTTTTTCGGCGGGCAAATCGGCGTCAACATGATTACAGACTGGCTTTACTATCAATTTGATATCGATATTTTTATTAATATCAATGAGTTTATCGCGGGCGTCGTGACCATCGGGCTGATTTTTGGCGCCTACATGGGCGAAACATTCCGCGGCGCCTTCATGGCAGTGGATAACGGCCAAATCGAAGCCGGCAAGGCTTATGGAATGAGCAACTCACTGGTCTTCCGACGCGTCCGCTTCCCGCAAATGATGCGCCACGCCCTACCCGGCCTCTCTAACAACTGGATGGTATTGCTCAAGACCACCGCGCTGGTCTCGGTTATCGGGCTTTCCGACATGGTGCGCGTGGCTTCCGAAGCCTCCAAGGCGACCCGCGAGCCATTCACCTTCATGATTGTAGTAGCGATCATTTATCTGTTAATTGCCAGCGTCTCGGAGTGGTTATTTGCCCGCCTGCAAAAGCGCTATAACATCGGGTACGGGGAGGCAGACTAATGGAATCCCTACTCACTTGGCTTGAAACCCAACTCGCCGATAACAGCATTTTCACCCTGCAAACGCTGTCGCACTATGGCGCTGGCTTGACGACCACCGTTCAGCTCGTCTTCCTGTCGCTGATTATCGGGCTTATCGCGGCGGTGCCGCTCGCCATTGGTCGCGGCTCCAGGCACGCCTGGATCAAATGGCCAATCTTTGCTTACACCTACGTCTTTCGCGGCACCCCGCTACTTATTCAGCTTTACCTGATTTACTACGGCGTGGTGTTCGTTGACGGCATTCAGGAAACCTGGCTTTGGGTCATTCTGGAAGACCCTTTTGTACCGGCACTGATTGCCTTCACGCTTAATACGGCCGCCTACACGACCGAAATTTTTCGCGGTGCCATCAAATCCACCTCGAAAGGCGAAATCGAGGCAGCGCGGGCTTATGGCATGTCGCCGCGCTTGACCATGCGTCGGATCATCATTCCCAGTGCCTTTCGGCGTGCCCTGCCCGCTTATGGTAACGAAGTGATTTTCATGCTCCACGCCAGCGCGATCGCAAGCGTAGTCACCATTATGGACCTGACCGGCGCGGCGCGCTTTGTCTATGCCCGTTACTACGCCCCCTTTGAGGCCTTTTTATTCGTCGCGGCCATTTACCTGTGCCTGACCTTTGCGATTCTGTATTTCTTCCGCCACCTGGAGAAAAAACTGCTGGCCCATTTACAACCCCAAACCGGCTAGTGTGAAACAAACGTTGGTTCATGCGTCGACAAAATATTGTTGTCGGCGCTATGCTGACTAAGATTGTGTTCCTCACCACTTGGTGAATTACGCCCATCAGGAGACTCATAATGAAAAAAGTGCTTACACTTTCTCTACTTGGCTTGGCGATTGCCGCGTCCAGTGCCCAGGCACAGGATTACGAAGAAGTCCGCATCGGCGTAGATGTTCCTTACGAGCCCATGGAATACCGCACCGCTGACGGCGAGCTGACCGGTTTCGATATCGACCTGGGCAACGCCCTCTGCGAAGAAATCGGCGTTAGCTGCGAGTGGATTGTTCAAGGCTGGGACGGCATCATTCCGGGCCTTCTGTCACGTAAATACGACGCTATCATGTCGTCCATGACTATCAACGACGACCGTCGTGAACAGGTGCTGTTCTCTGACCCCTACATCACGCCGCCGTCCGCCTGGTTTGCCCCAGAAGGCACTGAGCTTGAAGAAATCAGCGAAGAAGCGCTTGAAGATATGACCATCGGCGTTCAGCGCGGCACGCTGCAGGACAACTACGTCACCGATATGTATGGCGATGTGGCAGACATCAACCGCTATGCAACCGCTGACGACATGGTGCTGGACATGGAATCCGAGCGTCTGGATATCCTGTTCCTCGACTTCCCGGTGGGCAAGTCCACCCTGCTGGATAGCGAAGAAGGCGACTACATCGTGGTCGGCGACATGTTGACCGAGCCGAAAGAATACTTCGGCGACGGCTTCGGTATCGCCTTCCGTCAGCGTGATGAAGCGCTCGCCGAGCAGTTCAACGAAGCCCTTGAAACTCTTCGTGACGACGGCACCTACGACGAAATCTACGCCCGTTACTTTGAAGTAGAGTAAGCAACCTCCCCTCCCCAGCTAGCTGGGGAGGGGTAATGGCATACGCTAATGATGACATCTTACGTTCCCTACCCCGCCCCGCGATTAATCGCCAAGCGCCCAGGTACAAGCGGCAACATACAACGCTTTTACCTGAGCGAGTGGTTCGACGAATAGCCCTTCCTATTTGGCACGCCCGTGCCTTATCACACCCTCTAGGTGTGAGTTCCGTTAGCGGTGCAATGGCACGCTGACACCCTGGCGCACTGCGCTTTTACAATACCAATGACTGACCCTTTCTGGAGACTCATTATGCGTTCTACTACGCTAACGCTGGCCGCTGTCTTGGCAGCTGGCTTTTCCATATCGTTTGTTTCTTCCTCGGCAATGGCTCGCGACTACGATGAAGTCCGCCTCGGCGCCGATGTCCCCTACGAGCCCTTCATGTATCGCGAAGCAGACGGTGAACTGACAGGGTTTGAAATTGAGCTAGGCAATGCGGTATGCGAGCATCTCGATATCAAATGCACCTGGGTTGAGCAGGATTGGGATGGCATTATTCCCGGTTTGATGGCCAGAAAATACGACGCCATCATGTCGTCAATGGCGATCACCGACGAACGGGCAGAGCGGGTGCTGTTTTCAGAACCTTACTACACCACGCCTAGCGCCTGGATCACCACGCGTGAGCATGACATTGATATCGATGATAAAAGTAGCCTGGAAGATTTAACTGTCGGCGTGCAACGCGCCACTCTTCAGGACGATTATGTAACGGAGATGTATGGCGATACGGTAGAGATTCGCCGTTATACCGGTGCAAATGAAGTGGTCAACGACCTTCGTTCAGGTCGCTTGGACATAACGTTCATGGACTACCCGATTGCTGAAGCCACAATTGATATTGACAGCGAAGGCAGCGATTTCAAACGCATCAGCGATTTCATCAAGAAACCCGAAGAAATCTTTGGACGCGGCGTTGGCATGGCGTTTCGCCAGCGTGATGAAGCCCTTGCTGAACAGTTCAACGAGGGGCTGGAAGCGCTGAAAGATGACGGCACCTACGATGAAATCATGAATCGCTACTTTGACTACGATGTAAGTCTTTAACCCTATCGTTTTCATAATGAGTTCGCGCCGACCCAAGCAGGTCGGCGCGTTTCTATTCAACGACCGTCAGGATGCTCATGCTCACGCTTGTTAAAAATGTTCAGCTTCATGCCCCAGAACCCCGTGGTCTGTGCCATCTGCTCATCGCCGATCAGCGCATTGCCGCTATTCTTGACGCCAATGACCCCTTTGTTGCTGGTTCACTCATTACCACCGTTGACATGGAAGGACGGCGAGTTATTCCGGGACTGGTAGACCCCCTCGTCCACTATATCGGTGGCGGCGGCGAAGGTGGGTTTGGCAATCGAACGGCTGAGTTAAGCCTACCCGAAGCTTGTGCCTCAGGCGTTACCACACTGGTAGGTGCCCTCGGCACTGATGCCTTGACGCGCACGCCAGCCAACTTGATCGGTAAGGCCCGTGAGCTTTCCGCCGGTGGCCTGTCAGCCTACGCCTATACGGGATCTTACCAGTTACCGCCCGTCACCCTAACGGGTTCAGTCGCCAGTGATATTCTCTATATTAATGAGTTTATTGGTGTGGGAGAGGTAGCCATTAGCGACCACCGAGGCTCTCAGCCCAGCACTCACGAGTTAACGCGCTTGGCTTCTGATGCGCGAACGGCGGGGCTACTCGCAGGTAAGTCAGGAATTGTGTTCATTCATACTGGCGATGCCGACTCACACCTGGCCGACGCATATCAACCGCACGGCAGCACTGTTTGAAGACGGCCTTCGCTTTGCCCGCGAGGGTGGCCGAATCGACTTCACAACCAGCACTACCCAAGCACTGTTGGCAAAGGGCGAGGTACCCGCATCTGAAGCAGTTGCCCGTGCGCTGAGCGCTCGTATTGAACCATCTCAGATCAGTCTATCGTCAGATGCGAATGCCTCGCTGCCAGAATTTGATGAACAGCAGCGCTTTATCGGCTTGAAACCGGGTAAACTCGACAGCCTATTCAAGGTGCTGGGCGAATGTATCAACGAGCACAAAATCAGCATTGAACAGTCGTTACGCTGCGCGACCACCTCAGCGGCGGAGACCTTGATGCTACCCCGTAAAGGTCGCCTGGCGGTTGGTGCCGATGCCGATTTTATTGTGCTCGCAGAACAGCGTTGGCAGATTGATCAAGTTTGGGCGCTCGGCAACGTTATCTATCAGGTTGACTAATTTCGATGAACTCGCCTCAAGCGTATTGGTCTGTTTAGCACCAAAGGTTCTTAACAAGGAGGTCAGGTTCCATGTCCACCGCTTCAGCATCAGCAAAACCCTCGTCACACTGGACGGGCTGGGCGCAATGGCTCGCCCTATTCACCATGACGGCAGATCATGTGACGCGTTATGTATTACCCGATGGCTGGGGCCTTGAGTGGGTGGGGTCATCCGTTGGCCGCATTGCCTTCCCGCTGTTTGCCGCGATGGTCGCTTGGCATGGCCTCTTTAATACGCGTAACCCAATGCGTTACGCGCGGCGCATGCTGATTATCGGGATAATCGCGCAACTGCCTTATATGCTGATGCCACGTGAATCTGATGCATTCATCCTCAACATCTGCTTTACCCTGGCTACTGGCCTTGCGCTGGGCTCGCTGGTGAGGCTGGGTTGGCAGCACTATCAACAGGAAAGCATCCACTTTGGCTGGCTATTAGGCGGTGCGGCGGCAGGCGTTACTCTGTGGTATCTCCTCGGCTTTTGGGTTGAATACAGCCACTAGCCGAGCGTGGTTTTTCAGCGCGCCTGTGGGCAGGGTTGGCGGCTTTTCCGGTTTTATGGATAGCAGGCCAGATGAATGCTTCCGATATGGCCAAATCGTTTACGGTCGCCACCTGTATCATCGTACTGGTAATAGCAGCCGGCGTCGCACAACGCATTCCCACCATTCAGTGGGTCATGCCCAGGCGTCTGTGGCTGGCCTGGTATCCCGGCCATTTCGCTTTGATCGCGGTATGGCTGTTGCTCAGCGGCCAGCTCAGCTAGTTGAGTCGTCGGTAGGCACTCGAAACGGAGCCAGCTTTTGCGCTTCTTTCAACATCCATGGCTGATAGCGGCGACGCTGTGCGCGTCCTCCCATTTTGGCTTGGTACATGGCCAGGTCGGCTTCTTTCAACAAATCGTCATGGTGACGGTCACTTGGTTGAAAACAGGTATAGCCAATGCTTGGCGTCACATTTACCCAATGCTTCTCTAGTCTATAAGCGCCTGATAACGCGTGCTGTACATCCTGCATATATGCTTCAGTCCAGTCGTCCAGCGACTGAGCTGTCGTGGTATTGAATGCCAACAACACAAACTCATCGCCGCTCAGCCGAGCGGCGATATCGCCTTTGTGTAAACAGCCCTCCAAACGACGCGCCACCTGGATCAGCAAATCGTCACCGGCAGCATGGCCAAGCGTATCGTTGATCAATTTAAAACGGTCCAGATCCATAAACAACAGCAGACCGCTAGCGTACTTTTCATCGGCGCAAAGCGTCTCCAGGCGCTCGATAAACATGCGTCGATTGGGCAGGTCGGTCAGTGCATCGTAGTTCGCCTGGCGGTAAATAGTCGCTTCACGGGCAGCCGTGCTGACCCGCAGTGAGATATTGTCGTGAATAATCAGCCCCAGGCGCCGACTGGTAACAATCATCAGTCCTAAAAACACTATCATGATGATGCCCATCATGGTGTGGGTGGGCACAACGGACGTCACAAACATCCACTGCAGGGGCAGGCCAATCGGCAATATGAATAAAATCACGATCCACCAGATGGCGGAAATCATGGTCACGCTGCCTGCTGCCACACCGGACAGGATAATCGCCAGGGCCGCCACATATTCAGGCCGCTCAGGGGCAAACATCAGCACACCAGCAGTTCCCCAGACGCACCCCGCCACAAAGACGGTGAACGCAAACCAGGCTATCCATTTCGGATGCGCTTGTGATGTTGCGTCGGACTGAAGAAACAGCGAGGCCAGCCGCAAACGAACCAGAGAGATGGCGATAATCGCGACCAGCCAGCTGATTAAAACAGAGGGAGCGACGACCTCCCACATAATGCTGACCAGCAGAACCGCCCCGAGAATACCGGCGTATACGGGCTGCCATAAATTATTATATAGGATGCGCACTTTTTCACTGGTAAGGCCCCATGCGTTGTCGGAATCGTCACGCTCAAACCAGCGACGCAGACCCGCTAAGATCGTCGCGCTAAAAAACTTTGGCATTTAGAAATGTTCCCTGCTTTGCCGACTTGGCTATCGAGCCTCTTTTATTAATCGGCGACTGTGTCCTTTTTAGCCGATTTGCGAGTGCTTAGCGAAAAAATCTGGCATCTTAGTTCAACGGCCAGTTCAACTCGTCGATTCATCGGCAGGCGCTTCGGGCTGGGACAGTTTTTGCGCTTCATCATGCATCCAGGGCTGATAGCGCCGGCGCTGCGCGCGCCCCTCCATTTTGGCTTGGTACATGGCCAGGTCCGCTTCTTTCAGCAACTCACCATGGTCACAGCCACTCTCTTGGAAACAGGTGTATCCCATGCTGGGGGTCACATGCACCGAGTGACTTTCCAACCGGTAAGGCGCTGACAGCGCTAGTTGGACTGCCTGCATATAGTCCTCAGCCCACTCATTTAGCGGTTTGGGTGTGGTGGTAGTCGTCAGCGCCAGCAACACGAACTCGTCACCGCTTAGTCGAGCTGCCATATCGCCTTCGTGCAAACAGCCTTCCAAGCGGCGCGCGACTTGGACCAGCAAATCATCACCGGCAGCGTGGCCCAAGGTATCGTTGATCAGTTTAAAACGGTCCAAATCCATGAACAGCAGCAGACCGCTGGCGTACTGATCATCAGCGCAAAGCATTTCCAAACGTTCGATAAACATACGCCGGTTAGGCAAGTCGGTCAGCGCATCGTAGTACGCTTGGCGGTAAATAATGGCCTCGTGTCGCTTGCGATCGGTAAAGTCCTCGATCATGGCCACCCCACCGACCATTTCCTGGCTGGCACTGTGCACGCCGTTGAAAAAAGCACGCAGCGGCGTGCCTACAGAGGCATGAGGGAGTTGATAAGTCCCCTCGTAGTAGCCGGTGCCTTGGCGCAAGGCGTCACTTACCGCCTGGGCAACCGCTTTATCGGCATTTGGTGCCAGCATGCAGCCACCAATTAGCTGGCCACGCTCAACGCCTAGAATTTCCAACAGCTTGCCGTTGCAGTCGGTAATGGT
>JAIVHM010000174.1:0-12228 GCA_020201095.1 Halomonas sp.
CGGGAAATGGCGTTCTGCGCCGAGCTGCCTGGCAGGCTCATGCCCAGCGCTTCAATCGCCGAGGCCATGGTATTGGCGGTGTACATGCCGCCACAGGAACCGGGACCAGGAATCGCCGTTTCTTCAATATTCTTGAGCTCGATTAGATCGATATCGCCGCGCGAGTGTGCGCCCATGGCCTCGAAGACCGACACAATATCGGTATGCCCTTCGCCGGGCATGATGGTACCGCCGTAGACAAACACGCTGGGGCGATTGAGCCGCGCCAGGCCCATCACGCAGCCGGGCATGTTCTTGTCGCACCCGCCAATGGCCACCAGACCGTCAAAGCCTTCACAGCCCGCCACGGTTTCGATGGAATCGGCGATCACCTCGCGCGACACCAGCGAATACTTCATGCCCTCGGTGCCGTTGGCAATGCCGTCTGAAATGGTGATGGTGTTGAAGATCACGCCCTTGCCACCCGCGGCGTCTGCGCCGTCGCGGGCATGTTCAGCCAGCTCGCCAATGTGGCTGTTGCACGGCGTCACCATGCTCCAGGTCGAGGCAATACCCACCTGAGGCTTTTTGAAATCGTCGTCGTTAAAACCCACGGCGCGCAGCATCGCACGGCTGGCGGCTTTACCTGGGCCATCGACCACGGAAGAAGAATGACGGCGGGAATTGTTAGTTGGCTCGGTCATGGGAAAATATCTCTCAGCTTTGTTCACGGTATCGGCATAGCTTGGCGATATATCGCGCATCCCGCAAGACGTTCATTTAAAGCATCCTTACAGTATGTTCCTCGTTGCTTTTGCTCTTCATCAGGTGTAAACCAAAGTTGACACTTATAGCACTGCCAACTATAGTTATCAGATGGTCGAGTTGATTAAAACCGATGTGTTCGACGGATGGCTACGAGAGCTGCGCGATGTCCGCGCCCGCGCCAAGATCGAAACCCGGATCCGTCGCTTGAGCCTGGGCAACCCCGGCGACGTGAAGCCGGTCGGCGAAGGAGTTTCTGAACTGCGGATTCCTTATGGCCCAGGCTACCGCATTTACTATATTACAAAGGGGCCAGTCATAGTGGTGCTGCTGTGCGGTGGTGACAAAGCCAGCCAGCCCTGCGATATCGAACAGGCCAAAGCCATTGCCGCGCAATGGAAGGAGTAACTCCATGACCGTTACTAACGTCACTTTCAGTCACTACGATACTGCCGATTACCTTCAAACTGAGGAGGATATTGCGGCTTATCTGGATGCAGTGATGGAAGAAAATGATCCCGCCCTTCTGGCAGCCGCACTCGGCGATATCGCTCGTGCGCGCAACATGAGCCAACTTGCCAAGGACGTGGGCATGAGCCGCGAAGGGCTCTACAAAGCCCTGTCTGGGGAAGGCAATCCGGCATTTTCAACCATCAGCAAGGTCGCTAACTCCCTAGGGTTGCGCCTATCCATCGAACCGCTTTCACGGCCGAAAGCACATAGCTAACGCGCTTACCGCGCATCCCGCAAGACGTTAACTTATGGCAACGTAACGCTATGCTCCCGCGGACATCTCATTTCACTAGTTTGCTAGACGACCGTGTTGTGCCTCTGAGCCTGCACTGATAACTCAAAACCGCAGGCTTTCGCATAACGCTGAAGCGTTTTCCAACCGGGATTACTGTCACCACGCTCTAGCCGACTGATATTACTTTTTTGGGTATGCAGGCGCTTTGCCAATTCGTCTTGAGTCAGGCCTGCTTGCTGTCGCATGGTGATCAGCGTATTGGCCAATTCAAACTCAGGCGCCAAGCGCTCGTATTCCGCTTTGACCTCGGGTTTTTGGAGCGCCCTGTCCTTTAATACTTGTAAGCTCATGACCGTTGTACCTCAAGTTGCCGTAAACGAGCCAGTTCCAATACCTGGCGGGGCGTTTTTTGGCTTTTCTTCACAAATGTATGAAGGATGATGATTCTCTGCCCCTTCACATAGCAAAATAAGGAGCGACCGATTCCCTCTTTGGCTTTTGCTCTTATTTCGAAAAGTCCATCCCCTAGTGGCTCAGTGTGTGGCGGCCCCAGGTTAGCACCATGCTGTTCAACCATTTCCAATAACCGCAGCATTCTGGCCTGTATTTTTGGCGGCATACCGAGAATTTCATCATCGACTCCCGGATAGAAATCAACTTTCCATTGCATTACCCAGCTCCCTGAAGGTTATCTTTTATGATAACTCATTTGTCGTAAAAGTTCCTCTTTTCAATCCGCATCCCGCAAGACGTTAACTTATGGCACCATACCCTTAGCCACCACCACTGCCGTGAAGGAACCTCGTGCATGCCCGCCAATTCGCTGCTTTCGCAAACGCCGCTAACGCCCGGCTTTATGGTGGTTCACGGCAATCGCCTGGAAGATTTGCGCGGGCTGGCGGTGGAATGGATGCGCCTGCACCCGCTGGGGCCGCTGGAAAATGAAACCATTCTGGTGCAGAGCAACGGTATCGGGCAGTGGCTAAAATTGGCGCTGGCGGAAGATCCGGACAACGGCGGCGCGGGGATCGCGGCGGCGTTGGACGTGATGCTGCCCGCGCGTTTCCTGTGGCAGGCCTACCGCACGGTATTGATCCACACAAGCCAGCGTGAAGACGCCGTCCCGGAAACCTCGCCGTTTGATAAGTCGCGACTGGTCTGGCGGCTTTTACGCCTGCTGCCGACGCTTGCCGAGCAAGAGGTCTTCGCCCCGCTGGCGCAGTTCCTGGAAGTCGATCGCGACCAGCGCAAGCACTACCAACTGGCAGAGCGGCTGGCCGACCTCTTCGACCAGTACCAGGTCTACCGGACCACCAGCGTTGGCAGCCCGCACTGTGGCGCATTCTGCGTGACGACGTGGCCGCCACCCAAGGAGATGCGGGCCTCAACAGCAGCCGCGCCCAGGTGCATCGGCGCTTTTTGAAAGCCACCGAACAGCTTGACGGCCAGGCCTGCCCACCGGGCCTGCCCCGGCGGCTGATGATATTCGGCATCTCGTCGCTGCCCCAACAAACCCTGGAAGCCCTGGCGGCGCTGTCGCGCTGCTGCCAGGTGGTGCTCTGCGTGCACAACCCCTGCCAGTACTACTGGGCGGATATCATCGAGCACAAGGACCTGCTGCGCGCCAGCCGCTACCGCCATCGGCGCAAGACCGGCATGCCAGAAGCGCTGGATGTACTGGGCACCGGCGACGCTGACGATGCCCTGCACCTCCACGCCCAGCCGCTGCTCGCCGCCTGGGGCAAACAGGGCCGCGACTACCTGCGCCTGCTGGATGAGCACGACGACACAGGCGACTACCAGACCCTGTTTGAGCAAAAGGCGCTGCGCATCGATATGTTCGAGCCGTTCTCAAGCGAACAGGGCTGCCTGCTGACACAACTTCAGGACGACATCCGCGAATTGCGCCCGGTGGCGGAAACCCAACACCACTGGCCTGCGCTCGCCCCGGCGGATGACTCCCTGGTGCTTCATATTGCCCACGGCCCCCAGCGGGAAGTCGAGATTCTCCATGACCAGCTGCTCGCCGCGTTCAGCGCCGACCCCAACCTGCGCCCGCGGGATATCATCGTCATGGTGCCGGATATCGACCGCTACGCGCCGCACATCGAAGCGGTATTCGGCCAGCTACAGGGCGACGACCCGCGCTACATCCCCTACACGCTTTCCGACCAGGCCAGCCGCCACCGCCTGCCGATGATGATTGCCCTGGAAAAGCTGCTGCGCCTGCCGGAGCTGCGCCTGTCCGTCAGCGACCTGTTAGACCTGCTCGACGTCCCCGCCCTGCGCCAGCGCTTCGGGCTTGAAGAGCGCGACCTGCCGGTGCTCGAGCGCTGGATGGAAGGCGCGGGCATCCGCTGGGGGCTCAACGCCAGGCAGCGCCAGACCCTGGAACTGCCCGGCGGGCTTAGCCAGAACACCTGGGCCTTTGGCCTGCGCCGCCTGTTGCTCGGCTATACGGTAGGCGAAGGCGATGCCTGGCAGGGCATCGAGCCGTTTGACGATATCGGCGGACTGGAAGCGGGCCTGGCCGGGCCGCTGGCGACCCTGTTGGAAAAGCTCGAAGCCACCTGGGAGTCCTTTCGCCAGCCCACCGATGCCGCCAGTTGGGTCGAGCGGCTGCGCACGCTGCTGGAAACCTTCTTCCTGACCGACGACGCCCAGGAAAGCGTGATGCTCACCAAGCTGGAAAACGGCCTGCAGCAAATACTCGAAAGCAGCCGCGAAGCCCGGCTGGAGGACCCGCTACCGCTTTCCATGGTGCGCGAACACTGGCTGGCGCAAATCGATGAGCACAGCCTTTCCCAGCGCTTTTTGGCCGGGGCGGTCAATTTCGCCACGCTGATGCCCATGCGCGCCATCCCTTTCAAGCGGGTGTGCCTGCTGGGCATGAACGACGGCGAATACCCCCGCTCCCAGCCGCCGCTGGATTTCGACCTGATGGGCAGCGACTACCGCCCCGGCGACCGCTCCCGCCGAGAAGACGACCGCTACCTGTTTCTCGAAGCGCTGCTCTCCGCCCGCGACCAGCTCTACATTAGCTGGGTCGGCCGCAGCCAGATCGATAACACCCCGCTGCCGCCCTCAGTATTGGTCGGCCAACTGCGCGACCACCTGGACGCCGGCTGGCGCTTTGAACACGGTGCGCCACTGCTGGATGCCCTGACCACCGAGCACCCGCTGCAACCGTTCAGCCGCCGCTATTTCGAAGACAGCGCTGAATCCGACCGACTGTTTACCTATGCCCATGAATGGCGTGGGGCACACGAATGGCGCGACGTTCACGCCCCGAGAACGCCACCGTCTCAGCAAGAAAAACTGCCCCCACTGGAAAACGCCCCTGCCAGTCTTTCCCTCGGCCAGCTCGGCGGTTTTCTCCGCGAGCCGGTGCGCAGCTTTTTCAATACCCGGCTGGGAGTATATTTCGAGCAGGAAGCCATCGCCGAGCTGGACGCCGAGCCCTTCGCGCTGGACGGCCTGCAAAACTGGCAGCTGCAGGACCGGTTGATCGCCGCCCAGCGCCATGCGGTGGACAACGGCGAGCCGCGCCTGGAAGCCCTCGACGCACAGTTGGAACGCTTTATGGGCCAGGGCGTGCTCGCCATGGGTGCCTTTGGCGAGCGCATGCGTGAATCCCTGGCCGAACCCATGGACGACCTGTTCAGCGCCTACGAAGAAGCATTGGCCCAGTGGCCCATCGCCTTACCCGCGCCGGAGCCTGTTCGAGTAGAAAGCGCCGACGGCATCGTGCTGGAAGACTGGCTGAACGAACTGCGCCAGAACGAGGCCGGCGAACGCTGCCGGTTGTTACTCCTCAGCAGCAGCCTGATCAGCCAGGGCAGCGGGCGCGGCCAGTACCGCTGGACCCACCTGCTGCGCCCCTGGGTCGCGCACCTGGCAGGCAACCTCAGTGGCCCGATGACCACCCAGCTACTTTCCAAGGCAGGCAACATTACGCTGGATCCCATCAACGCCGACACCGCCCGCGCCCACCTGGACACCCAGATGGCAGCCTGGCAAGCAGGCCTCAAAGCACCGCTGCCGCTGGCCCCCCAGGCCGCGTTTGCCTGGCTGACCAAGCAAGGCACGCCGGAGATGGCAGACGAAAAAGGCCGGGAAAGCGACGCCTACGCCGCCGCCGAAGGCGCCTATGACGGCGGCCGCTTCCAGACCGGCGAAGTCGCCCAAAGTGCCTATCTGGCCCACCAATGGCCGCGATTCGAACGGCTTTTCAATGACCACAGCGAACAGGCGCACAGCTTCGCCGCGCTGACCGAGGCGCTCTACGCCCCGCTGTTCAACGCGGTAAAAAATCCCGCTGGCAAAGACACAGGAGCCGCCCAATGAGCCAGGATGCCAACAGCGTATCGCCGCTCAACGCGCTCACCCTCCCCCTCCACGGCAGCCGCCTTATCGAGGCAAGCGCGGGCACGGGCAAGACCTTCACCATCGCACTTTTATACGTGCGCCTGGTACTGGGCGGCCAGCACAGCGAAGACGACACCGCCTTTGTGCGCCCACTCACGCCACCGGAAATCCTGGTCGTTACCTTCACCAACGCCGCCACCCAGGAACTGCGCGAACGCATCCGCAATCGGCTGGTAGAAGCTGCCGGGGTGTTTCGAAAAGAGCCTGACCAGGCGAAGGGAGCAGGCCAAAGCGAGGGTCTTTTGCCAAGGATGGCAAAAGTAGCCCCCACGGACGGGTTCACGGCGCCCTCGCGTCGGCCTGCTGCCGAGCCGCCTGCTGATGACCCGATGCTTCTAGAGCTCCGCGACCAATACGATGAAGCCACCTGGCCCGCCTGCGCCCGGCGCCTGGAGCTGGCCGCCGAATGGATGGACGAAGCCGCGGTTTCCACCATCCACAGCTGGTGTTACCGCATGCTGCGCGAACACGCCTTCGATAGTGGCAGCCTGTTCTCCCTCGACCTGGAAAACGACCAGCACGAGCTGGAACAGGAAGTGGTGCGCGACTACTGGCGCACCTTCTACTACCCGCTGGACGCCGAGGCCCTCGGCCACATTACCCGCTACTGGAAATCCCCCGACGAGCTGCACGCCCAGGTCGCCCGGCTGCTCGCCGAAAGCGACGCCCTCGGTAGCCAACGCCCCGACCCAGCGGATACATTAAGCGTTGCCGACGCCGAACGTAGTGCACGCCTCAAGGAGCTAAAAGCCCCTTGGGCTACTTGGGTAAATGAGTTGCGCCAGCTTTTCGACGATGGACAAAAAGCTAAGCTATTTGCCGCTAATAAGATGCGCAAAGATCATCGAGGCAAATGGTTGGACAAAATCCAAGAGTGGGCAGAAAGCGATCTTGTCAGTCCTGATATGGATAAGAAAGCTGCTGTTTGGAAGCGTCTTACACCTGCTGGTATTGCTGAAATCTGGAACGGAGCACCACCAAATCATCCAGCGTTTGAGGCGTTTGAGGCACTACCCGATGCACTAAAGGCCCTACCCGAACCGCGCAACGACCTGCTGATTCACGCCGTGCAATGGTGCAAGGTGCGCCTGGAACGCGAGCAGGAACACCGCGCCGAAATGGGCCCCAACGACCTGCTCAGCCACCTGGACCGCGCCCTGCAAGGGCCCAACAAAGACGCCCTGGCCGCGCAGATCCTGCGCCAGTTCCCCGTCGCCCTGATCGACGAGTTCCAGGACACCGACCCCATCCAGTACCGCATCTTCAACGCGGTATATGAGGTCGCCAAGCCCCGCCGCGACGCCGCCATTCTGCTGATCGGCGACCCCAAGCAGGCCATCTACGCCTTTCGCGGCGCGGATATCTTCACCTATCTGCAGGCCCGCCAGGACACCGCTGGCCGCCACGTCACGCTGGGTACTAACTTCCGTTCCAGTCGCACCATGGTCGAAGCCGTCAACCACTGCTTCGCGTACGCTGACCGGCAACCCACCGGGGCCTTTCTGTTCCGCGAGGAAGGCGGCGACAATCCATTGCCCTTCCAGCCGGTCACCGCCAAAGGCCGCGACGAACAGCTGGTACACCAGGGCCAACCGCTGCCCGCCATGACGCTCTGGGAGCTTCCCAGCGACGAACCGCTTTCCAAAACCGCCTACCAGACCGAAATGGCCGAGCGCTGCGCCTCGCACATGACCGAGCTGCTCAGCGCCGGCCAACAGGCAGAAAGCGGCTTCCAGAAAGACGACCAGCTCACGCCGCTCAAGCCTTCCGACATGGCGGTACTGGTCAACGGCCTGCAAGAAGCCCGCGCCATTCGCCTGGCGCTGGCCAGCCGCGGGGTCAAAAGCGTTTACCTCTCCGACCACGACAAGGTATTCAGCTCGCCCATGGCCGGGCAGGTAGAGCGCTGGCTGCGTGCCTGTGCCGAGCCGCTGGCCAGCTCCCGCCAGGCTGAAGCCCACCTGCGCGCCGCCCTGGCAACGCCGGTGCTGGGGCTAAGCCTCGCCGACCTGGACCACCTGCAACAAAGCGAGCTGGCCTGGGAAGCGCGGGTCGAACAGTTCAGCCACTACCACCGCCTTTGGCAGCGCCAGGGTGTCCTGCCGCTGGTCCGCCGCATGATGGTGGACTTCGACATTCCCGCCCGCTTACTGGCGGCGTTTGAAGACGGTGAGCGCTTGCTAACCGACCTGCTGCACCTGGGCGAACTGCTCCAGCAGGCCAGCCAGGAACTGGACGGCGAGCACGCGCTGATTCGCTTTCTGTATGACGCCATCGCCGACCCGGAAAGCCACGGCGACAGCCACAAGCTGCGCCTGGAAAGCGACGCCGACCTGGTCAAAGTGGTCACCATCCACAAATCCAAGGGGCTCGAGTACCCGCTGGTGTTTCTGCCGTTTATCGCCAACCACCGCCCGGTCAGCGACAAGGACCTCCCGCTGCGCTGGCACAACGCCCACGGCAACCTCCAGCTCAGCCTGAGCGCGGATGAAGACACCCTGGCCACCGCCGACCGCGAGCGCCTGGGCGAAGACCTGCGCAAGCTCTACGTCGCGCTCACCCGCGCCCGCCACGCCACCTGGCTGGGGCTGGCGCCGCTCAAGGGGCTGGAAAACAGCGCCATCGGCCACCTGTTAAACGGCGGCAAGACCCTCGACCCGGGGGCACTCACCACCAAGCTGGCGGAATTGACGGAAGGCAGCGACATTCGTGTTGATGCGCCCCCCGAGCCCACGGCGCTGCGCCTTGCGCCGCCCCAGCAAACCACCACCCTGGGGCACGCCCGCACGCCCAAACGCCCCGCCAAGGAACACTGGTGGATTGCCAGCTACTCGGCGCTGCGCCTTTCCGGCACCCTTACCGCCCCCGTGCTCACGCCTCTGGAACCCACTACCGCCCAGGAAGCCACGGCGTTTGAAGTGCTGGATGAACCGCAGGAGCTATCCCAGTTGGCCCAGCAGGAAGCGTTTCACCTGCACAAGTTTCCGCGTGGCCCCGGCCCCGGCACCTTCCTGCATGGCCTGCTGGAATGGGCAGGCAGAGAAGGCTTTGAAAGCGCCGCCACCGACAGCGATGGCCTTGATGATATGCTCTGGCGGCGGATGCAACTGCGCGGCTGGCAGGCGTGGCAAGAACCGCTAGCCGGTTGGCTCACGGCGCTGCTGACCACGCCCTTACCGCTGACCCACAGCGCAAGCGTGTCGCTTACGGAGCTTGGCAGCTATCAGGTCGAACTGGAGTTCTGGTTCGCCGCCAAAGAGGTCAATACCCAGGCCATCGACGCCCTGGTTAGCAAGCACTTACTGCCAGGGTTCGAGCGCCCCGCTCTGGATGCCGACACCCTGAACGGCATGCTCAAAGGCTTTATTGATCTGGCCTTCGAGCACCAGGGGCGCTTCTACGTGCTGGACTGGAAATCCAACTATTTGGGGCCGGATGACAGCGCCTACGAACCCGAAGCCCTGCACCAGGCGCTGCTGACCAAACGCTACGACCTGCAGGCCGCGCTTTACCTGCTGGCCATGCACCGGCTTTTAAAAGCCCGCCTGCCCGACTACGACCCGCACCAGCACCTGGGCGGCTCGATGACGGTCTTTCTGCGTGGCAGCCGCAGCCCGGGGCGCGGGGTCTTTGCCGAGCCCGCCCCGGTCGAACTGATCGAAGCCCTGGATGCCCTGTTTGCCGGTGAGCCGGTTTCAACCACGTCGCAAGAGGCCACGTTATGAGCAACAAACGCACCAACGGCCACCCAGGCGACACCCACACGTTTGACCTGTTCGACGACACCGCCGCCGAAACGAGAGAGCCAAGAGAGAAGAGAGAGGCGAGAGAGCCGACGCCCACGGCGGCTGCCACGCAAGTATGCGCTCACCTTGCGCTCAGCGATACGACCGAACTACTGGCACTATGCGAGCGCTGGGTGGCGCGAGGCTGGCTGCGGGACCTGGACCGCGCCCTGGTGCGCTTTCTCGCCATGGAAGCGCCAGACGCCCCGCCGCTGCTGCTACTCGGTGCCGCGCTTGCCAGCCACCAGCTAGGCCGAGGCCATGTGTGCCTGGATCTAAACGCCACGCTCAGCGCACCGGATTTTGCGCTTTCGCTACCGCCGGAAGGCGACGACCTAAACGACCCACCGCCGCTACCCAGCCAGGTACTCGAAACGCTCACGCTTGCCGACTGGCAAGCCGCGCTCAACCACCCCACGCTGATCAGCGACGGCCCCGGCAATACGCCCCTCGTGGCCAGCAACAGCGGCAACACCACCAAGCTCTACCTGCGCCGCTACTGGCAATACGAACAAACCCTGCACCAAGAAATCGCCAACCGCCTCACCAGGAAGAATGGCACCGAGCCAGATAGCACTTGTAGGACCCCAATTCATTGGGCGATGGGTGACGATAGTCACCCCGGAATACTCCCCCAAGCCTTGAACGTCCTCTTCAAACCCACTAATACCCTGGACTGGCAAAAAACCGCCTGCGCCCTGGCCGCCCGCAACCGCTTCGGCATTATTACCGGCGGCCCCGGCACCGGCAAAACCACCACCGTCGTACGCCTGCTCGCCCTGCTGCAAACCCTGCAACTGGCAGAGCCCGACGCCCAACCGCTGCGCATCCGCCTTGCCGCGCCCACCGGCAAAGCCGCCGCCCGGCTGAATGAATCCATTGCCGGGCAGGTAAGCCTGCTGCCGACGGAGGCGCTGGCCGACTTGTGCGATGAAGCCGTTACCGAGCCGCTAAAGGCGTCGATTCCCACTGAGGTGACCACGCTTCACCGCTTATTAGGCGCTCGCCCTGATACCCGCCACTTCCGCCACAACGCCGCCAACCCGCTGGCGCTGGACGTGCTGGTGATCGACGAAGCCTCGATGGTGGATATCGAAATGATGACCGCCGTGCTGCGCGCCCTGCCCGCCCAGGCGCAACTGGTACTGCTGGGGGACAAAGACCAGCTCGCCTCGGTAGAAGCCGGTGCCGTACTGGGCGACCTGTGCCGCCGTGCCGAAGCCGCCCACTACACGCCAGAGACCGCCGCTTGGCTTGCACACGCCACCGGCCAGCCACTGCCGCCGGACTACATCGACGCCCACGGCCAGCCCCTCGACCAGGCGATTACCATGCTGCGGGTCAGCCACCGCTTTAACGAGCACAGCGGCATCGGCCAACTGGCCCAGGCGATCAACCAGCCAAGCCACGCCCAAAGCGACCAGGAAAAACACCAGGCGGTAAACCAGGTGCTGCGACACGGCTACCCAGACCTGCAACACCTGACGCTGACCGACGACACCGCACTGGATAAACTGGTCATTCACGGCAGCCCCGACAAATTTATCAACGGCGGCGAAGGCCGCACCGACCATAACGGCGCCCCCATCGCCCCGCCCACCGGCTACTGCCACTACCTGAACGTGCTGAATGCTCAGCGCCCGCGGGGAGCATCGTTCGAGGAAAGTGCAGACGCCTACAATGACTGGGCAAGCGCGGTAATCAGAGCCTACAGCCATTTCCAACTGCTCTGCGCGCTGCGCAAAGGCCCGTGGGGAGTAGAAGGGTTAAACCTGCATATCGCCAAAACATTGCGTCACGAAAAGCTGCTGTACGGGAGTGACTTCACGCTTGAAAAAGGCTGGTATGAAGGCCGCCCGGTACTCGTCACCCAAAACGACTACGGCCTGAAACTGATGAACGGCGATATCGGCATCACGCTAGCGGTGCCTGACCCACGAACGCCCGGCAAATCGCTACTTAGAGTCGCCTTTCCCACCAGCGACCCGAAAAACCCCATCCGCTGGGTACTGCCCTCTCGCCTGCACGCGGTGGAAACCGTGTTCGCGATGACGGTACACAAATCCCAGGGCTCGGAGTTCAAACACACCGCCCTGCTGCTACCGCCCACCATCAACCCTATTCTCACCCGCGAGCTGGTCTACACGGGCATCACCCGCGCCCGCGATTGGCTCACGCTAATCGAAGCCAAGCGCGGAATACTAAATGAGGCGGTGTCGAGGGAGGTTATGAGGGTTAGTGGGGAGGGCTGACGCTCGCTATCACCGAGAGCGAAACAACGATTTTGACCTTCGAGTGTAAGCGATCCACAAACCCCATCTACCTAATCCAGTAGCGGCTGATCACACTGATGATCTTTTGGTTTTGGAGATCGTCATGAGTTGTGAACTCAATTCCACCCAGGCCTTTTGGCTGGGCCATCTTTACTATGCCTCGGCGCTGAACATGCCGTTAAGTGATTATGCCGCCTCACAGGCGTTAACCCTCACCGACCTGCTGATGTGGGAGAAGCGGTTAAGCGTA
>JAIVHM010000174.1:12264-17550 GCA_020201095.1 Halomonas sp.
CCCCGGTACCGATCTGACAGTTTACCTGTGCCGCGAACCCGTGGATATGCGCAAGCAAATCGATGGGTTGGCCTTGCTGGTTCAGGAGGCCATGGACTTGAACCCGTTCGATCAGGCGCTGTTTGTTTTCGGTAACCGCCAACGCGATAAGGTGAAGCTGCTGTTCTGGGAACGTAACGGCTTTGTGGTGTGGTACAAGCGCCTAGAGCGCGAACGCTTCAAGTGGCCAACGCACCTGGAAGGCGACACCGTTACCTTAACCGGTCAGGAACTTAATTGGCTGCTGGATGGTGTTAATCTTAAAGCCATGCAACCCCATAAAGCGTTGGATTTTCAGCGGGTTGGTTAGCATTTTTGCTCCCGTTTCAGTGGCGTTTTTGGTAGACTAGGCGGTATGAAAAACGCCGATTCTTCCTCGCCAACGATCCCCCAGCTTGAGCGCAAGCTGGCCGCTGCTGACGCTGAAAATGCGCGGCTGTTGGCGTTGATGGAGAAAAAAGAAGCCCAGTGGGAAGCCACCAAACAATCGCTATTTGAACAGTTCCGGTTGGCGCTGGAGCGTCAGTTCGGTCCTTCCACCGAGAAGTATCAGGTGGATCAGAAGGACTTGCTGATCAACGAAGCCGAAGTGGCAGTTGACGAGGAAGACGGCGACACGGACGCAGCGGACAACGAGGCTGTTGATAACACCGCGGCCGAGCCGTCGAAGAAACGCCGCTCTCGGGGTGGCCGGGTAGCGTTGCCCCCGGAGCTTCCACGGGTTGAGGTGGTGCATGAGCTACCTGAGGCGGCGCGCCACTGCCAGGACGATGGCACCGCGCTCACAGTCATCGGCGAAGAGGTCAGCGAGGAACTGCACGTGGTGCCCGCCCGGGTTGAAGTCATCCGTCATGTGCGACACAAATACGCGTGCCGAACCTGCGAAGACGGCGTCAAGATCGCCGCCGCCCCCGCTAAGTTACTGCCCAAAAGCAATGCCAGCGCCACGCTGCTGGCCTACGTGGCCACCGCCAAGTACCAAGATGCTTTGCCGCTGTATCGGCAAAGCCAGCTCTTTGCCCGCCATGGGGCTGAGATCCCCCGCAACACCTTGGCGCGTTGGATGGTGCAAGCGGGGGAACGCATCGCCCCACTGATCGAGACACTACGCCATCATCTGCTCACCGCCCCGCTGATCCACATGGACGAGACGACGCTCCAGGTGAATCAAGAAGCGGATCGTAAGGCGAGCGCCACCTCGTATATGTGGGTGCAGCGCGGTGGGCCGCCAGGCCAACAGGTGGTCTTGTTCGATTATGACGCCAGTCGTGCCGGGCGCGTGCCCGTGCGCCTGCTGGGTGACTATGCGGGTCGCTTGGTCACCGATGGCTATGAAGGCTACGCCGAGGTTGTGCGGCGTAATGGGATCACCCATGCAGGCTGCTGGGCGCATGCCCGGCGCAAGTTCGTCGAGGCGCAGAAAGTGCAGCCCAAAGGCAAAACCGGCAAGGCGGACTGGGCGCTGAACCAGATCCGTAAGCTGTATAGCCTAGAGAAACAGGCCAAGACCCTCGATCCTGAAGTGCGCCAAGCGCTGCGTGACCAGAAGAGCCGCCCGTTAATCAATCAACTGCGTCAATGGCTCGACAAGTCACTGACACAGGTGCTGCCCAAAAGCGCACTGGGGAAAGCCCTGCACTACTTGGACCATCAGTGGCCACGCCTGACCCGCTTCCTCGACGATGGCCGGATCCCGCTGGATAACAACGCGGCTGAGAACGCCATCCGCCCGTTCGTGGTGGGGCGTAATTATGCGCAGTCCTCGATTATGTGCAGTTGCGCCGCCGGGCAAGAAGGCCAGCGGCGCTGAGCTCAAGATTTACAGCAGTCAAGGACTGCCGGGGCCCTGAGCTAACTTCACATAATCACAAGCCATCCAGAAACGCGAGTAATCCCTTGGATGGCTTGAAGCGAACCGTCGCCACCGTTGGTGGTTGAAGTGCAGCCAGAGCATGCTCCTTCATCTTAAGGTCTGCTTCCAGATATTGGTGGGTGGTCACCACGCTCTCGTGTCCCAGCCACAGTGCGATAACCGTAATGTCTACACCGGCCTGAAGTAGATGCATGGCAGTCGTATGCCGAACGGTGTGAGGTGAAACACATTTGTCGTTAAGGGAGTGGCAACTCACGGCAGCGGCATGTGCGGCCTCGCGCAGACGGGAAGCGACACCCGACCGCGTCATAGGTTGGTTGTAGCGGTTCGGAAAGAGCGGCTGTTGAGGCTCTGGCCCGATCCGGGGCAACCAGTCGCGCAGTAGTCGGGACGTGCGTTTCCACAATGGCACCACTCGTTCCTTGCGTCCCTTGCCGTGCAAGTGCAGGGCCCGGCCGTGTTCGCGTTCCAGATCCATGCGGCGCACTGTGATGATTTCTGAAACACGCGCCCCCGTATTGTAGAGCGTAGTCAATAGTATGCGATCACGTTGCCCGCTCCAGGTATGGCTGTCTGGTGCCTGCAAGATTGCCTCCATCTCGACGCGTGAAAGGAAACCGACCAAGGGCCGGTCAAAACGCTTCATGGGGATCGCCAGTACCTGTTGAATCACGGGCAGTGCAGCAGGCTCTTCGGTCGCCGCATAATTCAGAAAGGCTCGGATTGCAGCGAGCCGCGCATTGCGGCTGCGCACAGTATTGTGCCGTTGAGTTTCCAGATCATCCAGAAAAGCCAAAACCAGAGATGCCTTGAGGTCGGAGAGCGATAGTTGAGAAACCGGCTTGCAAGCATGAGCCTCAGCGAAGCGCAACACGTTACCTCCTCGTCACTAGGCGTCGCCAAGCTCTCAAAGCGTTCGGCGGCGATAGCCATCAATGCCGGGATGGCGGTCAAATACCAATAGGTGTCTGTCACCCTGACGTGGCCAAGATAGGTCGTCAGCAGTGGCATGGCCCAATGAACATCGATGCCCTCCTGATACCAACTGAGCAGTCGGTTGCAGGCGAAGGTGTGGCGCAGGTCATAGAGCCGCGGGCGCGGCTGCAACTCTCGATCCCAACCAAGCTGAGCGCGGATACGCTGGAAAGCATGTAAAACATGTGTGTAGCACAGGGCCCGCCCATCATCGCGCAGGAAAAAATCGGGGGCTCGCGGTGGCGGTAGAAGTTGGTCGCGCAGACAAGCATACGCGCTCATCGCCTGAAGAGCCGTGGGGTGCAAGGGCACGTAGCGAGACTTGCGGAACTTGGTTTGGCGTACGGTCAGCAGGCCCTGATCCAGGTCGACATCTCCTTGCTGTAGATGTAGGGCTTCGGATACCCGGAGGCCCGTGGCCGCCAAAAGGCCCAGCAGGCACTCCATGGAGGCTGGGCGCAGTCCCTGAATGGGTTCGAGATTTGCGGCCGCAGCCAATAGCTGCGTTAGTTCCTCATCGGTATAGATATGGGGTGAAAGCCTACGATGAGCAGGCCCGAGCAATCGGGCGGGCGGAACCTGGGTCTCGATCTCGAACGGCACACAAAACTTAGCCAGGGCGCGAACGATCTCCAACCGGCGGGCACGGCCTATCGGCCCACTTCGTTGGGAGGAGCAGGCCCAGGCCAGCGCTAGATTTATGGTGATAGCCCCGTTGTGTCCCTGTGCATCGGCAAAACAGGCAAACCGCTGCAACTGCTCCCCCTCGATACGCAGAACGAAGCCGAGTCGGCGGCGCACCGTTAAGTAATCCGCAACTCGCTCTTGCATCGTCGACCAGCGGTTCATGGCTGCCTCCCCGGCCACGGAAGAGCCACGTGAGCAAGCTGAGGCAAATTTACCTTGGTATAAATTAAAGTCGTGTCGATGTTGCGGTGACCCAGCACATCGGCCACTTCCTTGAGTGGGACACCGCCTTGTACCATGCGAGTGGCTGCCGTGTGTCGCAGAATGTGGGTGCCAGACCATGGTAATCCGGCACGCACGAAGGCTCGGCGAATGGCGCCGCGCACCGTGGTGTTGGTGGCTGCCTGACCTACAGGTGCGCGATGCAAAACGAATACCGTGCGGGTAGGGATTACCGGGCGCCCGTGGCGCAGGTAATCAGCCAGTGCGCCGCCGGTCAGCTGTGGCAGTGGCAGTTGTCTTTCCCGACGGCTCTTGTTACCGGGCAGGCAGATCGTCGCACTTCTCCAGTCAATATCATCCAAACTTAGGTTCGCGATTTCCTGACATCGCAGACCAAGATCCGCCAAGCAACGGGCCATGGCGTAATCACGCCGCCCAGCAGGCGTATGGCGATCAAAGGCATGCCAGAAACGCTTGAGCTCGGCAGCGCTGAGGCTGGGTGGCAGTGAAGCCAACGACCAGGTCGCGGACCTGGGTACGGCGGGGATCAGGTTCGTGCTGTCGTGGCCTTGGAGCTGGAGAAAGCGCAGAAATGTACGTAACGAATAGGCAAGGACTCCAACGCTCGCGGGTAACAGACGGCGGGCCTGGTCATTCACGAACTGAAGAAGCGCATCAGCCGTTATCCGACTGAGATCCACTGGGGTACCTCCATATAATTCCAGGAGAAAGGCACGAGCGTAACGACGGTGGTACCAGCGAGTTGCCGCCGTTAATCCACATACCTGCTCCAGATAGCTATCGAATCTCGTCACCGTTGTCTCAATGGAGGGAGATGCCAGAGGTATGGATGGTCTGAGCCGGTTCTCGCCCTGCATTAGCAGTAGCTGGTTAAGGGATGCTCGCATGCTCTTGAAATCCATGCTGCCGGAATGTCCGCAGCAGCAAGCAGGTACATGCTCAAAAAGGAAGCGGGACACGCCCGGGGCATCGATGCAATGTCGCGCGCTGCCCGCTTCATGTTGCCAGCGCAAAAAATGCGCGGCCACAGAGCAGTAAAGATGAAGCGTTCGGTCAGCGTAACCTCGCCTCACGAGGTACGAATGAAACTCCTGAATCAGCGCAATCCGCTCGTCCACATTAGACGGGGTATTGACTGAATCCCAACTGTGAACATGCTTGGACATGGGTACTCTCCTTAATCGTGCATCAAGGGATGTACCCACATTGTTATGCGCAGTTATGGTCTCCGGAGCAAATAGAATAAAGCGTGTCTTGCGGTCTCGTCAGTGGCGCCTGAGGGTACAACTGCACATAATCGAGGACTGCGCATAATTACGCTTATGCCCAGCTCAGCATAAGCGCAAAAACTGGCTATTCTGCTGGACCGAACTGGGTGCTGAACATGTTGGGATCATCCAGAGCCTGATCAGCACTTGCAAACTGCATGGCATCAATCCATACGCCTACCTGGTGGACGTCCTGCAACG
>JAIVHM010000273.1 GCA_020201095.1 Halomonas sp.
AAATAAAACTGAGCCAACTGACCACGCAGTGGTGCAATATTGGCGAGAGTACCGCCATTATCCAGGTTATCGCCCCGCACCAAGCTCAGTTGGCCACGGGTCTCCCAAGTCGGCGCCCACCGCCACTCACCAGAAAGCTCTATCCCGTAAAGAGTGGCATCAATATTGCGGTAAACGCTCACCGGATTGCCTTTATTCATGCCAGGAATTGTCTGACGGTCACGCAATATGTAGTCATTTACTCTGTCCGCATATGCCGATACTTCCCAGCGCATATTATCCTGTTGGCTTACCAGGCCAATATCCAGTTGTTGATGCGTTTCTGCATCAAGTGATGGGTTACCAACCCAATCGCTTTTGGCAAAATAGCGCTCTGTTGCATCAGCATCGCGCTCTGCACGGCTAAGACTCGCGTAAAGGATACGGTTAGGGTCTAACTGTAATTCACCGCGCAAAAAGCCGCCCAACAACACGCTATCGTTATCTAGATTTCCCTCAACTCCATAGGCGTTTTGATAAAAATCGGCCGCCACATTACCTGCTTCAGTAGCGCTATAGGCCGCATCAGCACTAGCTTGAGAATAATCGACGCGAAGACCGCCACTCACCGTTATATCCTGATTGAGATAATGATCCATCTCAGCAAAAACACCGCTTTGTTGCGTTGTTACATCTGGCCAGGAATTAAAGATAACTGTGTTGGAGGAATCATTGACTATAAAAGCATCGCGCTTATTTTGCAGTACGTTAATCC
Organism: Halomonas sp.; assembly: GCA_020201095.1. Taxonomy (GTDB): domain Bacteria; phylum Pseudomonadota; class Gammaproteobacteria; order Pseudomonadales; family Halomonadaceae; genus Vreelandella. The sequence continues at coordinate 755 of JAIVHM010000273.1, forward strand.
CTAAACGCAGATCGCTGTTAACAAATTGCTGCTCCCACATGTTTTTCAGCGTGAACGTATCAGACTCAGTGGGAGAGCGCATTTTCATTGGCATGCCATTGGGCATCGTGGGCGGTAAGCGCAGCGAATAGTTGTCCATAACATGATCTATGCGCGTGTACTGCAGCCGATTCTCAACGCGCAAGGTATCAGAGAAAGCATGATCCAGACGCAAACGCACAGTATCGTTGTCACTTCTGGGTGAATCCATGCCTGACCCTGCAAACTTGACGTCTCGCTCACGTACACTCTCAACGCCTAATGCGATCTCGGTACCTTCTTGAGGTGTCAGACCAAGCGTTAGGCCTCCACTCGTAGTTTCGAAGCCACTATGGATGCGCCGTCCATCGCCGTCTTCATAGTCATTTGCCGTCTGACGTTCACCAAAAAAGCGTATGTAGCCCGTCTCATTTCCAGCCGAAAGATTCGCGTATACGCCTGTACTATCGGCATTTTCTCCATATTTAGCGCCTACATTCCCTTGATACGTTTCATCCGCCGTCAGCGTTGGTGCTTCACGTACAAACTCTATAGTGCCGCCACTCCCCCCTGCCCCATGTTGTAGTGTAGTAACGCCACGACTAACAATGACGCGATCAAAGCTTTGTAGAGGCGCGTATGCCGTGGGCGGGTCCATACGATTGGGGCATCCACCAAATACATAGCCACCATCTATCAGTACATTCAGCGCATTACCCTGCTGGCCCCGTATGACGGGATCAAGCCCATGACCTCCCATCCGAATGGCCTCAACACCATTAAGCCGTCTCAGCCATTCGGCTGCGTCTGCAGCCGGTGCAGGTGACGCCAAAGGTGACAATTGCGTCTCACCTCCTAGCGTACGGTCGCCTTCAACAATCAATGTATTTGCCTGAGCGTTAGCTGTGGCAGTCGCTGCAAAGGCAATACCAATGACTATCGGGAGACGGGTAAAGCGTGAATTCATGGTGGCTCTCTAGGAATAAAAATTATAAAAGCCAATTATCATAAATATGCAGATTGCTTGAAATATGACAAAAAGCCACAGCGTCATTTGCTAACGCTTTGCTCAAGGCCTGCCTTGAACGGTTTTTTTATGCCTGAGCGCCCGAAACTCAAGATTACGAGCCTTATCGTAAGTTTTTAAACGAGGCATTTTTGGCTAAAAATGGTGGGGGAAAAGGGGTGCCGGTATGCTCCTTTCCTCCTTGAGCCGACTGCCATGCGCTAAATCCAGCTTCGCTGAAATTGCGGCTGCATTTGATTGCCATGAAACAGCCCATTGATGCTGCCCAACTGACGTGACGGTGCCAACCGATCCTCGTAGATTAAGTCAAAACAGGTGCGCAACGAGAAACTGCAAAGTTATATGTTTACTCGATTGTCGAGTCTAGTTGCAGTTTCACTTGAAAAGTTACATTGGCTGGCGTATTGCGGATCCACATTTGTAGAACACGACCACCCACGATCATTGCCACGTGTATTTTGTGGGTAATATTTATAGGTGACTGTTTTCCCTGATAGATTGGAATTAACATCGCTATCTTCAGCTTTGAACTTATAAGTAAGCTGGTAACTACCATCACGAACACGACTGGGTTCTAATAACTTGCCATAACGCCCCTCTGCTCCCAAGCCTAAATCATCAAGTGTAAAGCCTCGCTGGCCGGTATCCACTTGTTCTTGCACGGCAATACGGGCACCGCCTAGCAGAACATGCGCCTCAGAAAATTGCGCCCGTGCGGTGTACTTTTGGTATTGCGGCACCGCAATGGAGGCCAACACGCCGATAATGGCCACAACAATCATCAGTTCGATCAGGGTGAAACCACGTTGATAACGTTGCATGAAGTCGTC
>JAIVHM010000175.1 GCA_020201095.1 Halomonas sp.
AATCAATACAGAACACGCGCCTTTCAAGGCTCGCAACGCCTCGGCTTCGCCACGCAACCGATCTGCGTCGTCATGCTTGATGACGACGCTGCCCTGCTGGGTATCAAGCTTGTAGACGGCGGCGATATCACCGCCGCTAAGCGGTGTTAAGGCCCCCTTGGGGGTAATGTCGAGCGTTTCCAATAACGCGGCAAGAGCTGCGTCCATTGTATGATCCTTACCCCAGCCGCCGGTCAATGAGCGTTTCCAGTTCAAGCTGGTCATCGTAGAAACGACGAATACCTTCCGCCAGCTTGTCGTTGGCCATTGCATCCTGATTATGCCCCCAACGGAAATCCGCTTCACTCAAGGCAGGTAACGGCTGACCGTTGCCGGTATGTGCCGCAACCTGAGGCGATACGTCACCCTCTGCCGAGGCCAGCTCTTCAAGCAGCGCCGGTGAAATGGTCAGCCGTGGGCAGCCCGCCAACGCCAGCACCTGGCCGGTGGTGCGGAAGCTCGCGCCCATCACAACGGTGTCGTAGCCGCCCTGGTTGGCACGTTCACAAACCCCACGCACAAACAGAACGCCCGGGTCGTTTTCTGGCGCATAGTCTTTGCCTGTGGCGTTTTTGTACCAGTCGGTCACGCGGCCCACAAACGGCGAGATAAGAAACACGCCCGCATCAAAACAGGCCTGTGCCTGGGCGTCGCTGAACAACAGCGTCAGGTTGCACTGAATGCCTTCGCGTTCCAGCACCTCGGCAGCCCGAATGCCTTCCCAGGTTGAGGCCAGTTTGATCAATACGCGGTCGCGGTTCACGCCTCGGGCTTCATAAAGCTCGATCAGCTCGTGAGCCTTGGCAATGCTCGCCTGAGTATCAAACGACAGACGAGCTGCCACTTCAGTGGAAACCCGCCCCGGTACCACCGCGGCGATTTCGCTGCCAACGGCAACCGCCAAACGGTCCACCGCGTGGGTGACCTGCTGCTCGCGAGCACCACCGGACGCCTTAACCTGGCTCAATTCTTCATCGATCATCGCCTGGTAGCCCGGCAAACTAAACGCTTTGAGCAACAGCGACGGATTGGTGGTGGCGTCTTGCGGCTGGTAGCGACGAATCGCCTCCAGGTCACCGGTATCGGCCACCACCAGTGAGTGTTGTTTTAATTGCTGTAGTTGATCCAACATAAAAATCTCCTTGTTGACCGGGTGCCTTCAATTAATGAGTGTTGCCGTGGCGTTGCTCGAGCGCACGACAATAACGCGAATAGGCTGTTTGGTAAGCCGCCACATGTACTGGGTCGGGGTCCGCCTGCGATTCAGCATCCAGCGTTACCAGCCGTTCACACAGCGCCTCCAGGGTAACCCCGTCTTCCCGCTTGTCGCACCACGCGGCCTGTAGTGCCGCACCCAGCGCCGCAGCGTCGGTGATTACCGGGCATATCACCTGCGTATTGGTGATATCCGCTACCATTTGCCGCCATACCGGGCTCTTGGCGCCGCCGCCAATCAGGCGAATCTGGCTGGCCCCCGCGGTTAAGTCTCCGAGAAGTTCCAACCCATAGCGCAGCCCAAAGGTCGCCCCTTCCATCACCGCCCGGCACAGGTTGGCCTGGGTGGTATTCAGGCTGGTCAAGCCCAGGAAGTCCGCCGACGCCTCGGGCAACATCGGCACCCGTTCGCCGTTGAAAAACGGCAGTACGGTCACTCCTTCGGCGCCAACCGGGGCACTGGCCACCCGCTCGCCAAACGCGGCCAAGTCCAAACCGAACAGTTCGCGTACCCGGGTAGTCGCCGAGGTCACATTCATGGTGCAGATCAGCGGCAACCATCCGCCGGTGCTCGAACAGAAATTGGCGACCATGGCATTATCACAGACCACGGGGGCCGGTGAGTAAGCACACACCGTTCCTGATGTTCCCAAGCTTAACGTAATCAGCCCCGGGGTTATATTGCCGGTGCCAATCGCGCCCAGCATATTATCCCCACCGCCGGAGGACACCACGACATCGTCAGCCAGACCTAGCTCAGCGGCCACGGCACTGCGTACGAACCCGGCAGGCTCGTTTGCTTCAAGCAACCGGGGTAGCACACGCTGGGCATCCAACTCAGGGGCTATCTCGGCAAACACATCCAGCCGCCAGCGCCGCCTTAGCGTATCGAAATATCCGGTACCCGAGGCATCGCCCGCCTCGGTCACGCGGTTGCCAGTGAGCCAGAAATTCAGGTAATCGTGTGGTAACAACAGACTATCAATACGCTGATAAGCGGCTGGATGATGGTCGCGCAGCCACGCCACCTTGGAGGCGGTATAGCCGGTTTGCAGCACCAGACCGAGCTTTTCCAGGCAGCCCGCTTCGCCGCCAAGGCGAGCCACCAGGTCGCTATTGTGGGTGCTAGTTTCGGTATCGCACCACAATTTGGCGGGATACACCGGCTCACCCTCGCCGTCCAGTGCCACCATGCCATGCTGTTGGCCTGAGACACCGATACCGCGCACTTGGCTGGCGTCGACCTCGGCTCGCTCCAGGGCCTCAAAAAAGGCGCCTTTCAGCGCTGCCAGCCACTCACTGGGGGCCTGCTCACGGCGGCCATTTTCACCTTCGACCAAATGGTGGGGGCGGCTTGCCTCGCCGCGTATAAGGCCTTGTTCTACATCCACTACCACCACTTTGGTACTTTGCGTTCCGCAATCGACACCGATATACATTACTGAATTCCTTTGGACGAGACCAGATCCTCAAGCGTAGCGCGTGCGCCGCGTTCGTGCAGCGATGTCAGCGCCGCAAGGTAGGCCGCTAAAAAACGGGGCTGGTCTGCCAGGTCGCCAAACACCTCACGGTTTTCAACAAACGCCGTTGGCTGGGTACGGTTATTGCCGGCAATTTGCATGAGTGACGCTTTCAGACGGTCGACGATCTCGATCGGTTCGCCCTCTTCGTCGACCCCTTCCGCATAGCGCGCCCAGCTGGCCACGACCGCCGCGCTGCGCCTGATCTCGCCGCCATCGTCCAACTGCTGACGAATCACCGGCACCAGCCACTTGGGAATGCGGTCAGAGCTTTCCGCACACAGGCGCGCCAGGGTGTCCTTGATTTGGGGATTTGCAAAGCGCTCAATGAGCGTCAGTCGATAGGCTTCCAGATCGACGCCTGGCACCGGCGCCAGCGTGGGCGAGCCCTCTTCGCGCATATAGCCGAGCAGGAAGTCGACAAATAGTGGGTCCTGGCAGACCTCATGAGCGTAGCGATATCCCGCCAGATAGCCAAAGTAAGTCAACGCCTGGTGGCTCGCATTGAGCAGCCGCAACTTCATCAGCTCGTAAGGTTCAACATCGTCAACGACTTGAACACCGACCTTATCAAAGGCCGGACGACCCAGCGGAAAGTGATCTTCCAACACCCACTGGGTGAAGGGTTCACAGACCACCGGCCAGGCATCTTCAATCTCAAAATGCTGCGAAAGCTCGCTGATATCCGCCTCCGACGTCACCGGGGTAATGCGATCTACCATGGCGTTGGGAAACGCCACTTGATCGGCCACCCACTCCCCCAGCGCGTTATCCCGAGCACGGGCGTAAGCGCTGAACATGCGTCTCGCCACATCACCGTTGCCTTGTATGTTATCGCAGGACATCACCGTGAACGGTGCAATGCCGCGCTCCCGGCGGCGTACCAGCGCTTCCACCACCAGACCAAAGCTGGACGAGGGCTGGGTAGGATTCGCCAGATCATCGCGTACCTGAGGGTTGTCCAGATCGAACTCGCCGGTCACCGGGTGAAAATTGTAACCGCCCTCGGTGACCGTCAACGACACAATGCGAATCTGTGGATCGGACATCTTTTCAATCACCGCTTCAGTTGCCTCCGGCGCAAAAAGATAATCCACCATGCTGCCGATCACCCGCGGCTCGTAACAGCCATCAGGGTGCTTGACCACCAGGGTGTAGAGGTAGTCCTGCGCAGCCAACGCTTGTTGCATGCGTTTATCACCCGGCATCACCCCCACCCCGACAATGCCCCAGTCCAGCGCTTCGCCCTGGTTCATCAGCGTATCCAGGTACATCGCCTGGTGAGCGCGGTGAAAGCCGCCGACACCGATATGTACAATGCCGGGGGTAATCGTACTGCGATCGTAGTCAGGCCTGGCGACACCGCTGGTTAGCTTGCCAAGGTTATGATTGTTAAGTCGGGTCATAGGAACTCTCCAGCCAAGTGCTGCTTGGCGCGATGGGTGATGTAAAGCGGATAGCGATGGAAGGGGTTAAGGCAGTGTCAGCGGCGTTATGGAAGGTTGTTATGCGCCAATGCCATTGCCACCTCAGCTCATCCAGTTGCCGCCGTCGACGTTGAGCGTCTGAGCGACCACATAGTCACTGTCCTGGCTGGCCAAGAAGATCGCTGCACCGGTATGGTCTTCCGGTAGCCCCATGCGGCCAAACGGCACGGCCTCGCCGACCAGGCGCTTTTTCTCGCCTAGCGGACGGTTTTCATAGCGGGCAAACAGCGCATCCACGGTTTCCCACATCGGCGTATCGACCACCCCCGGAGCAATGCCGTTGACGTTGATGCTGTGCTTGATCAAGTCCAGCCCGCAGGACTGGGTAAGGCTGATCACCGCAGCTTTGCTGGCGCAGTAAACGCTTACCAGCGCTTCACCCCGCCGCCCCGCTTGTGAGGCCATATTGATGATTTTGCCACCCTGCCCCTGATCGACCATGGCCTTGGCGACCGCCTGCAGGGTGAAAAACATACCTTTGGTGTTGACGGCAAATTGCTTATCGAAACTGGCCTCAGTGACCTCTAGCACCGGTGCCATATCAAATATCGCGGCATTATTGACCAAAATATCAATGCGCCCCATACGCTCGCGAACCTCTGACACCATGGCGTCGATCGATGCTGCATCGCAGACATCCAGCTCGATACCCAGCACCCGTTCCTCGCCCGCTTCCTGGCGCAGCCGATTGACAACGTCGTTGACGGCCGCTGTATCGATGTCGGCGACCACCACGCGGGCCCCTTCGCTGAGGTAGCGCTCGGCGATCGCCAGCCCGATACCTTTCGCCCCACCCGTCACGATGGCCACCTTACCGTTTAGCTTCATGTTCTCCTCCCATACTAGTAAGACCTTGCCACTCGCTGACCAAGTCATTGAGCCCCTGCATGTGCGACAAGATGCGCCAGGCACCCGCCTTACGAAGCCGCTCGGACTGCCCGTCACCGACATGGCTGGCGCCTACAAAGCCAATCACCCACATACCTGCCGCGGCGGCCGCCGTAACACCGGCTACGCTGTCCTCAACCACCAGGCAATCACTGGGCGCTTCTCCCAGGGTCGCGGCCGCTAATTGATAAAGCGCTGGGTCTGGCTTGGGGTGATCGACCTGTTCCGCGGTAAAAATCGGCACATCGCCAAGGGCAGCGTCCAGCCCGGTACCGGCAAGCGATGCCAATACACGACAGCGCCGGCTGTTGGAAACCACCGCTTTGGGTAGCGTCACCGCTCGCACAGCGGCTTCAACACCGTCGATCGCGGCGAGTTCGCGGGCCAACCTCGCCTCGATGGCGGTATCGACCCGCTCCGCCGCATTCGCGGGTAACGAATAGACGCTTAACTGCTCGGCGTGACGCAGAATGTTGGCAGTGGTCATGCCTAACGCCTGGCCAAGCGACTGTTCAATATCGATGTCTGGCAGCCAGCGGCCTAGGTGTTCGGCCAAGGTACCTTCGGCCAGGGCTTCGCTATCGACGAGAACGCCGTCACAGTCGAAAATAAGCGCCGTCATAGCGACGCCTCGGGGGAAGCAGTGTCCCCGTTGGCGCGATTGTCCCCGCGTGTGAGCCCCGCCAGCGGGTGCTGCTGTAAACTCGGCAGGGCCTGACCGTCGGCGTCGAACAGATGAGCCCGCTCGGGGGCAAAACCAAAGTGCACCGTATCGTTAACCCGGTAGGCCACATCGCCGTCGGCCATGATGGTGACGAGCTGATCGGCCATCTGCACGTAGAGCGAGGTTTGGCCGCCAAGACGCTCTAGCACCTGTATTTTCCCGACCAAGGGCCCTTGCTCTTCAAGCACCAGGTGCTCGGGCCGAATACCCAGCTCCAGCGTCGCGTTGTCGCCCAGGTGCTGGCCATCTACCGGCACATGGCGCTCGCCGCCGCCGGGCATTCGAATACCCACCCCGTCGGGCTTGACGCCAACCAGCGTCACGTCGAAAAAATTCATCTTCGGCGAGCCAATAAATCCGGCGACAAAACGGTTTTGGGGATGATGATAAAGCGCCATCGGCGAGCCAACCTGCTCGACCACGCCATCGCGAAGGACGACGATTTTATCCGCCATGGTCATGGCTTCGATCTGGTCGTGGGTGACATAGATCATGGTCGCGTCAAGCTCATCATGCAGACGCGCCAGCTCGATACGCATCTGCACACGAAGTGCTGCGTCCAGGTTGGAGAGCGGCTCATCGAACAAGAAGATACTTGGGTTGCGGACAATCGCGCGGCCAATAGCGACGCGTTGCCGCTGACCGCCAGACAACGCCTTGGGTTTTCGATCCAGCAGCGGTTCGAGCTGCAGAATCTTGGCCGCTTCCAACACCTTGGCTCGGCGTTCCTCTTTGGAAACACCGGCCAACCGCATGCTGAAGCCCATGTTGCCTTCCACCGTCATGTGCGGGTAAAGCGCGTAGCTCTGGAACACCATGGCGAGCCCGCGATCGGCGGGGCCCACGTCATTCATCCGCTGGCCATCAATCAGGATATCGCCGTCGGTAGCGCTTTCCAGTCCGGCGATCATGCGCATCAGGGTGGATTTGCCGCAGCCTGAGGGGCCGACGAAGACCACAAATTCACGATCTTCAACGTCAAGATCAATGCCTTTAATGACCTCGGTGTCGCCAAACTGCTTGGTAATATTGTTGAGTTGTAGGGTTGCCATAGGAAAACTCCTTTACTTGACGGCACCAAAGGTCAGGCCGCGCACCATTTGCTTCTGGGTCATCCAGCCAAAGATTAAAATGGGCGCAATCGCCATCGTCGAGGCCGCCGACAGCTTGGCCCAGAAAAGCCCTTCGGGGCTTGAGAACGAGGCGATGTAAGCGGTTAACGGCGCCGCTTTGGACGACGTGAGATTGAGGCTCCAGAACGCTTCATTCCAGCTCAAAATAACCGACAGTAACCCCGTCGACGCGATGCCCGGAAGGGTTAGCGGCAAAAGCAGAAAGAACACTTCCTGGAACGTCGTGGCGCCGTCCATGCGGCCAGCTTCAAGAATGTCTTTGGGCATATCCTTGAAGAAGGTATAGAGCATCCACACCACGATCGGCAGGTTCATCAGCGTGTAGATAATGATCAGACCGGTGCGGGTATCCAGTAGTCCAACATCGCGGAAAATCAGATAAATCGGCACCAGCACACCGACCGGCGGCAGCATCTTGGTGGACAGCATCCACAGCAAAGTGCCCTTGGTTCGCTTGGTGGGCAAAAATGCCATCGCGTAAGCCGAAGGAATCGCGATCAGCAATGCCAGCAGCGTCGAGCCGAAGGCCACCGCAACGCTGTTGAGTGCAAAGCGTGCATAGCCCGAGCGCGCCTGCACTGCCTGGTAGCTTTCCAACGTAGGCGAGAAGATCAGCGTGGGATCGGCAACCGCAGCCGTCTCGGTTTTAAAGCCGGTCAGTATCATCCAGAAGATGGGGAAAAAAATCACCAAGGCCACTGACCAGCCAAAGACTGTCAGCAGCAGTTTTTTGCTGTTAGTGGACCGTAAGCTTGTCATCACAACACTCCCAGGACACTTACGTGCCGGTTACTCTTCCAGGTTTTTGGCGACCATGCGGACCAGGAAGATGGCGACAATATTGGCGAGAATGATCGCGATCACCCCACCGGCGGAGGCCGTGCCAACATCAAAATCCAACAGGGCGCGGATGTAGATCAGGTAGGCCAGATTGGTCGTGGCAAGCCCAGGCCCGCCGGAGGTGGTGACAAAAATTTCCGCGAAGATGGTCAGCAAAAAGATCATCTCGATCATAATCACGACGCTGATGGCGCGTTTAAGGTGGGGCAGCGTGATAAAGAAGAAAATGGCAACGGGGCCTGCACCATCCATCCGCGCGGCTTCGACTTGATCTTCATCCAGCGACTGCATGGCCGTCAGCAGTATCAAGAGCGCGAAGGGCAGCCACTGCCAGGACACAATGATCACAATCGAGGTCAGCGGTAACGACGAAAACCAGTCAAGCGCAGGCAGTCCGAACGACTCCGCCAGCCAGGCCAGCACCCCGTTGGACGGGTGCATCATCATGTTTTTCCACACCAGGGCACTGACGGTGGGCATCACAAAAAACGGTGAAATCGCCAGCACTCGGGCAATGCCCCGCCCAGCAAACTCTTGCTGAAACAGCACCGCGAGCAGCGTGCCGCCGACCACCGTAATCACCAGCACCCACCCGACCAGCAGCAAGGTATTGCCCATAGCGGCCCATAGCGCTGGGTCTGTTAACAGGTACTCATAGTTCTCGAATCCAGCAAAGCCGGTCATTTCCGGCATTAACAGGTTATAGCGCTGCAGCGAAAACCAGATCGTCATGCCCAACGGCACAATCATCCACAGCAGCAATAGCGTGACAGCGGGTGCCTGAAGCGACAGCGTTCTCAGCCCGCCAACAGTCCGGCCGGAAGCACGTGTTTTATTCATGGAATTACCTACCAGAATGCACTAGAAAAAACGCCCGAGCACAAGGCTCGGGCGTTAACCGCATTAGTCTATGTAACCCGCCCGCTGCATTGCGCGTTCGGTCGCGCGCTGGGAAGTCTCAAGCGCTTCCTCCACCGTGGCATCGCCGGTCAGCGCGGACGCAATGGTTTGCCCTACCTGAGTCCCAATCGACTGGAACTCAGGAATGCCGACGAACTGCACGCCAATGTAGGGATTGGGTTCAAGCGTCGAGTCGGTTGGATCGGCATCTTGGATCGAGCCTTTCGGCGTTTCAGCAACCGGAGCAGGTGCGAAGCCCAGTCTGTCGGCTACGTCCGACTCATCGTCGTCGTAGAGCTTGCCAGCCGCCGAGGTCGCATCGACCCACATACCGCAGTTGCCTCGCGAGAACAGCGCCAAGTTTTCGTTAAAGCCGTTGGAACTCGCGCCAGAGGGGCCGTAGTCGTTGAGCAGGTCGACATAGAATTGAATCGCCTCAACCCAGGCATCGGAATTCAGTTCGGGGTTCCAGTCTTCGTCAAACCAGCGACCGCCGAAGGTGTTCACCAGGGTGGACACAAACGCCATGTTTTCGCCCCAGCCGGGTTTACCACGCAGGCAGATACCAGCCAAGCCATCTTCCATGCCATCGAGCTTACCGGCCCATTCGCGCACCTCTTCCCAGGTGGGCTGGTCGGTCATCTCGATGCCTGCCTCTTCGAACAGGTCCTTGCGGTAATACATCATCGAGCTTTCGGCATAAAACGGCAGTGCGTGAAGCGTGTCGTCATGACTCAGGCCATCGCGAACCGAGGTCAGCAGATCATCTTCGTTATAATCGTCCGGCAGGTTGTCTAGCGGTGACAGCCAGCCACGATCTGCCCAGATTGGCACTTCATAGGTACCAATGGTCATGACATCGAACTGACCACCATCGGTGGCGATATCGGTCGTCATCCGCTGGCGCAGCACGTTTTCCTCTAACACTACCCAGTCCAGCGTAATGTCGGGATGCGCCTCTTCGAAGGCATCCGTGAGGCTTTGCATGATGACCATGTCGTTATTGTTGACCGTCGCGACAGTCAGTTCGGTTTCAGCTTGGGCTTGACCAGCAAAGGCGATGGCCGCCGCTAGGCTGGTAAGGGGTAAGTGACGTGCGAGTCGCATAAAGCTCTCCTTGGGGCTTGTGTTGGCATTGTTATCGCCGGATGTTTCTTTCGATTTGATCTTATTGATCACCTTTCGAACAAATGATCGTACGGAAGACAAAAAAAGCAAAGCCCAACCTCTTAGACTTTACGCTAATTAATCACAAAAACAGCATGTTGCAGCGCGCAATAACAGTCTTACATCCCCCCTGATTCTTCACCCTGGCGATTGAGCGGCCAGCCCAGCAGTTCACCCACGGCTTCAAGGCCAAGCAGCTCATCGAGCTCATCTTCACTGATAAAATGATCCTGGAACAATGTCGCCTGACGATCGATGCGGCCTACGCCGATAAAGGCTGCCTCCGACTCTCGGGCCACATCAGCAATCGCCTTGAACAGGCGCTGCGAGAGCATGGCCTGCTTCTCGGCAAGTGAATCGGCCACCACTGGGGCAGGCAGCAAGAAGCGTTCGCCCCCGGTTTTATCCGCCAGCACCATCACCGCGTCATAGCGGTTTGCCGAACCATCCCGGGCGACATTGCCCACCAGCGAAACAAAACGGTGCTGTGGACGCTCAATGCGGCTCAGCGCTTCTACCGCCGCGCGCACCGAGCGGCCTGTCCCCAATGACAATGTCAGCGGTTCGCTACGCTCTACAAAACGTGAAAGTCGCTCCGCCCCAGCTATTGCCAGATAGTAGGCGGCACTTTCAGGCGCGTGGCTATCGGCCGGCACCACATCGCAGTAAGCCAGCCCAAAGCGCTCACGCAGCGCACTGCCCAGCGCCATGCAGGTGGAAATCGGGTGGTCGATATGCACCTTTACCAGGCCTTCCTGACGAGCCAAGGCCAGCAGGCGTTGCACCCCTGGTCTTGAGACGCCCAATTGGGTGGCAATGTCGTCCTGCGTCATACCTCCAACGTAGGACATCCAAGCGGCCCTGGCCGCCTGATCTATTTTGACCTCGAATTTATCCATTCACCGGCTCGCAACCCAAATGAGTAAACCGTCATCATACAAAGTGAACGGGGCGACCAGAAGTCGTCTATTCGCTAATATGATGTTGCGCAACCCTACACCATAGTGGAATCAGGAGGCGTTAACCTATGTATAAGCTGGCATTTTTTGTCCCCATCGAGGAAGCGGAAGGCGTTAAGGAAGCCGTGTTTGAAACCGGCGCTGGGCGTATTGGTGACTACGAGGCCTGCTGCTTCCAGACACGCGGCACGGGCCAATTCCGCCCGCTGGACGGAGCTGACCCGCATATTGGCAAGGTAGGCGAGCTTGAGTTCGTGGATGAGCTGAAAGTTGAACTGGTCTGCGAAGACAGCCATATTCAGGCGGCCATCGCCGCGTTGAAGCTGGCGCACCCCTATGAAGAAGTCGCCTATGATGTCTGGGCCCTGGCCGATTTATAAGCTTCAAGCACTACCGGCATAACGCTCACGATCCTCAGGATTGATGGCGCTGATATGCAGTGGATACTCGTGACGCACGCGGTCAGCATAAAAGTGGCGAAGTGTTTGCTCAATGGTCGGAAACGCGAGCTCATCCCAGGGAATTTCGTGCTCCTCGAAGAGCGCCACCTCGAGACTTTCCGGCCCCGCGTTGAAGCCACCGGTCAGTTCCGCCCGAAAAATCATATAAACTTGGTTGATATGCGGCAAATCAATCAGCGTGTAGAGATTGGCCAGTGCCACCTCAGCGCAGGCTTCTTCGCGGGTTTCGCGAGTCGCGGCCTGCTCGGTGGTTTCAGCATTCTCCATATAGCCGGCTGGCAGGGTCCAATACCCTCTACGCGGAGAAATGGCGCGCTTGCAAAGCAGTATCTTGGTACCGCTGACGGGTAATGTCCCCGCCACAATGCGCGGGTTTTGGTAATGGATAGTGCCGCAGGCATCGCACAGATAGCGCGGGCGGTCATCGCCTTCAGGAACGCCAAAACGAACAGTATTGCCACACTGGCTGCAAAAATTCATCGCGATTTCTCTACGGCTGCTGGGAAAAAGGTAACAACGCTTATGGATGCTCCATGTTAGAGACACTTCGCAATCGGCTGCAACAACTCTCCCCTCAACGGCTAGGCCACGCTGGCTTACCCGAGGCGGCTGTTTTACTGCCTATTGTCGAGCGCCCGGACCCAACTTTGCTGTTTACCCGGCGTGCCCGTCATCTCAGCACCCACAGTGGCCAGGTGGCCTTTCCCGGCGGTATGCGCGAAACCTACGACCGCGACCTCTACGCCACGGCGCTGCGTGAGGCCCAGGAAGAGATTGCCCTTGATCCAGGTCTCGTCACGGCACTGGGCCGTTTATCCGATGTGGTCTCCCTGCACGGCATTCGGGTAACGCCCTGGGTAGGCATTATTCCGCCTGACCTGCCGCTGGTGGCCGACCCCGGCGAGCTGGACGCGATTTTTGAGGTGCCGTTAAGCCACTTCCTTGACGACCGGCGTACACATACCGATGTCATTACCGTCGATGGCGTCGCCCACTACGTGCCCAGCTATCAGGTTGATGGCCATATCATTTGGGGCCTGTCCGCCATGATGCTGGTAGAGTTATTGGCCGAGGGCTTTAACATGCCAATAGACCTTTACCAGCGCCCGGTTGGCGCATTACGTCATTATCCGGAACGTAACTCGCCAACCTCGCCTTCAAGACCGCTCGGAACCAACGAATGACCTCTAGCATGCATGTATCGCCACCAGCTCTGTCATCAGCCACCCAGGTAGAACTGGTGGATGCCCTGGTTGAACAAGGCTGGTATGTCGGCCAAGGCGTTATTGACCTGGAACTGTGCCATGCCCTTCATCAAGAGCTGCAGCATATGGCCGCGCATAACGCGTTGGACGAAGCGGGAATCGGCCGAGGAAAGCAGCATCACCTGCGCAAAGACGTTCGTGGCGACGCGATCCATTGGTTCGATCGTGAAAGCGAGGCTCAGCGGCGCTACTTGATGGCGATGGAAGATTTACAGCAGGTGCTCAACCAATCGCTGTTCCTGGGGCTGTTCGAGTACGAAGCCCATTTCGCCCACTACCCCCCTGGCGCATTTTACCAGCGCCATGTGGACAGTTTTCGTGGGCGCGCCAACCGCGTGATCTCAACGGTTGGCTACCTGAACCCTGACTGGCCCGTTAATGGCGGCGGAGAAATGGTGCTGTATCACCCGGATGCCCCCAACCAGGAAGTCGCCCGCGTGGTGCCGGAAGCGGGTACCTTTGCGTGTTTCATGTCGGACACCATCCCCCACGAAGTGCTCCCCACCCAACAACCACGGGCCAGCATCGCCGGCTGGTTCCGGCGCAATGCATCAGTGGGTGGCGTTTTGGATCCAGCGCGTTAAGCGATAAACCACACATACACATCAAAAACGCCCTGGCAAATGCCAAGGCGTTAATATCTGAGACAGTCATCATTGGCTAAGCTATCAGCTTAGCCAGTTCGTTGTCAGCGGAGGCTCAGTGTTTGAGTTTCGCCGTCATGCTGATCTCGGCATTGAGCACCTTGGAGACCGGGCAATTGGCCTTGGCCGTTTCTGCCGCTTCTTTAAAGGTCGCATCGTCGGCACCGTCCACCTGGGCTTCAACATCCAGATGAATTTTCGAGATATCGAACCCGGCATCGCTCTGGGAGAGCGTCACTTTGGCACTGGTCTCGATAGAGGTCGCGGTTAAGTCTTTTTCACCCAGCACCATCGAAAGTGCCATGGAAAAACAGCTGGCGTGGGCAGCGCCGATCAGTTCTTCAGGGTTGGTGCCCTTCTCGTCTTCAAAGCGTTTTTTAAATGAATAGCTGGCGTCGAGTACGCCACTTTCCGTGGCAACGTGGCCACGCCCGTCCTTCAGTCCACCTTCCCAACGTGCGCTTGCTTTACGATCCATGGATAGCTCCTTTCGCGTCAAATGTCAGGTTGTTGATGGAGCCACCGATAACGGTAGCTACTTCACCAGCGTAGCTGATTTTTGTCGCCCTGCCGACAGCCCAGGTTCCATTGCCGGTAAGACGGTCGTAAGCTAATGGCTCGATGCCAACTTTTTTGTGAAAGGACTCGCCATGTCGTCGGCAGATGCGCTGAAATTAGTGCTACTTTCCTCTCTCTGGGGATTATCGTTTATTTTTATGCGCGTCGCCGTGCCCGAGTTTGGCCCGATTCCGCTTATATTAGTGCGTATGGGGATAGGCGCTTTATTGTTATTGCCTTTTCTGCTCAGCGCTCACTATTTGCACCTGATATGGCAGCACAAAGGGCCGCTACTGTTACTCGGCACTATCAATCATGTTATTCCTTTCTCGCTGCTGGCCTTGGCCACTACGCGTCTGGAAGCCGGGTTCACTTCGCTGATCAATGCCACCACGCCGATCTTTACCGCGCTTATCGGGGCATTATGTTTTGCCACGCCGATCATCCGCCAGCAATACCTGGGACTCGCACTCGCACTGGCAGGCGTTTACGTGCTGTCGGCCAACCGTCTCGACTTCGCAGTCGGCGGTGACGGCTGGTTTATCCTGGCGGCACTGGGGGCGACTTTCTGCTATGGCATTGCCAGCAACTATTCGAAAACCCATCTAAGCCATCTACCCAGCCGCGTACTGGCGGCTGGAAGCTGTGCAATGTCGACCGCCGTTCTGATGATACCCGGTATTCTACTATGGCCTGGCGAGCCTATTTCTCCACTGGCATGGGGTAATGCACTGGCGTTGGCAGTGCTAAGCACTACGCTGGCTTTTTTGCTGTACTTTGGGCTACTTGCAAGCGCCGGTGCCACTGCGACGTCCACCGTTACGTTTTTGGTGCCAGTCAGCGCGTTGCTTTGGGGCTACCTGCTGCTAGGGGAAACGCTCAGCCTGCAAATTATCGCGGGGATGTTGATCACGCTACTGGGCACCGCGATTGCCACGCGCCTGTTGCGTCTCAAGCGTCGCGCTCGCGTGCCTCAAGCGCCGACCCCACCCGAATAATTGCACCCTCGCCACCGGTCAAGGTGGCATTTTGACCAAAGTGGGCGCCTTTCAAGGCAGGCTGGGTATTCAGCGCCAACAGCGTTTTTAGCGGCTCGGCCGGTTCAGGAATCGCCGCCGTCTGCTGGTCAATGGTGGTGATTTTGCAACGTTGGCAGGGTTTACGCAGCGTAAACTGAAATGTCCCCGTAGGCTCACTTAAGGTGGCCCAACGGTCTTCGGCCCAGGGGGCCTCGCAATCGATCACCACATTGGGACGAAAGCGACTCATTGGCACCGGTGCATGGCCACCTGCTGTCAAAGCCTCGTTCAAGGCGTCAAGCGAGCCGGTGGTGGTCAGTAAAAAAGGATAGCCGTCAGAGAAATAGGTATGCGCCACGCCACCTTCTAGAAAATCCTCTTCGACGGCACGGTTAAACTCGGTAGCAAAGCGCACCAAGCTGATCCCCTGGGCCTTCTCGCCGAGCGCAGACTCGAGCCAGTGAGTGACCTCTGGGCCTTCCGGAAGCGCTTTGCAGTGATCATCCCAGACACTAACTATGCGCAGATTGCCTTCAGGTTCTGCCAGCGGCACGCGCAGTGGCTCGACGTCGGGATGCGAAAGCACCAAGTGTTCATCGGTCAGCGCAACACCGATAGTCGCCAAAGCGGGCAACTGACGCTGGGTCACAAACCGCTGCCGAGCGTCGACCAGCATCCAACGGCGATCCCAAGCCAGCCCATGCGTATATAGCCGGGTTTGCTCAAGGCTGATGCCCTGCAGTGATTTAACCGGGTAAACGTTAAGCCGGACAACTTTCATGGGGTACGCCTCAAAGCAAAAAACACACTTTAGCCAGTTGCCCGTCGCTTCGCCAGACGTGGGAGCTCACAAAGTGTTGCCGGCTTCAATGGCGTAGCCCAGATCAACCACCTCGTGTTTTACAGGTGCTCCTTCGATGCGGGCTAACAACGCCTCAGCCGCCGCCTTACCGATGGCTTGGCGGGGGGTAATCACACTGGCAAGCCTTGGGGTCATCGCCTGGCCGACGTCATGGCCGTGAAAACCGGCAATCGCCATCTGTTCAGGTACCCTAATACCACGCCGCTGGCATTCAAAAAAAGCCCCCACCGCGACGTCATCGTTCGTGCAGAAGACCCCATCGGCGGAGGGGTAATCGGCCACGATCTGCTCCATCAGTGCCGCCCCCACGGTATAGGACGAACGCTGAGTGCTGTAAAGCGTTACCGGCGACAGGCCATGGGCCTGCATGGCATCGCGATAACCCTGCTCGCGTTGTCGGGTACGCTCGTCAAGCCGCACTGCCAGGTAAATAATCTGTCGCCGACCGCGCCGTATCATCTCGCTGACCATATCGAAAGCCGCGCTGACGTTGTCGTAGCCCACCGCCTGTTGAAGCGGCGTGCGGTGGGTATCCATGATTTCAACAATCGGGATGCCCGCGGTTTCCAGCATACGCAGGCTTCGGTCGGTATGATCACGGTCGGAGAGAATCACGCCGTCAACATTGTAGGAAAGCAACGACGCCAAGCTGCGCTCTTCAAGTTCGGGGCTATAACCATAGTGAGACAGCATCAAATGGTAGCCAGCAGGCTCCGTCAGGGTTTCAATACCAACAATAACGTCGGCAAACACCTGGTTGGTGAGCGACGGCACCAACACGCCTATCGAGTGACTGGTGGCCCGGGAGAGCAGATCGGGCGCACGGTTAGGGATATAGCCAATTTCTTCCGCCGTCGAAAAGATGCGCTCGCGCAAGCCTTCCGACACCGTGTCAGGATCGCGCAGGCAGCGGCTCACCGTCATTTTGGTGGCACCAACGCGATCCGCAATATCCTGCAAGGTGGGGCGTTTTTTCTTCAAGTCGACTCAGGTATCAATGGGTTGAAAACACATCAATCAATCGCGTCCATGCACTGACGCAGTACATTTGCTGGCGGCTGATCAATGGGCACTGCGACCGCTTCATCAGACGTTGGAGGCTCCAGTTGGGCAAACTGACTGTGCAGCATATCATCGCCCTTAAAATAGTGGCCTTCCCTTCCCGCCAAACGTTGCTTGATCGTCGCGAAATCACCTTCCAGGTAGATAAACAATACGTTCGGCTCAGCTTGGCGTAAGCGTTCACGGTAACGTTGCTTCAAGGCAGAGCACCCTAGCACTAGCGCTGACTCTCGAGCCAGGAGTTTGCCCAACTCATCCAACCAGCCCTTGCGATCATCGTCGTTCAAAGGAATGCTATCAGCCATTTTACGTATATTGCTTTCGCTGTGAAAATCATCGGCATCGAAAAAAGGAACGCTTAATTTGGTCGCCAACTGTGCACCAATCAAGCTCTTACCGCATCCAGAAACGCCCATAACGACCACTTTACGATACTTGGGCACGTTACACATTTTTAGTCTCCTTAGCGGCTGCTTTTTCCTTGCGACGCATGCGAACAACGACCAGCAGCATGATGATGACAAGCGCCACCAGACCTTTAGAGAGAGGCGATGCCAACAGATACTCCCATAATGGCATATCGCGCGCCCCGGAAATGCGCATAGCCCGAGCAAGATTGGTTTCAATCAATGGCCCAAGCACCACACCGATAATAATCGGCGCCAGCGGCACATGAATTTTCTTGAAAACAGCACCGACAATACCCAAAACAATGGCGATAAACACATCAAACAAACTATTGCGCAGGCTATAAGCGCCAAATAGAGCAAATACCAACACCGTTGGAACAATGTATTCCATCTTAATCTTTAAGATATACGAGAAGTACTTGATACCCACTGCGCCGATAATCGTCATCGCCACAACCGTCAGCAGCATTCCGTATAAAAATGTAAAGGCCACATCAGGACGATTAACGAACAAGCTCGGGCCAAGCACAATACCGTGAATCACCAACGCCCCGCAATGATAGCGCTGGTAGGACTTCCGGGTACACCCAGCGCCAACAGCGGTACCATCGAGCTGCCTACTGTCGCATTATTGGCACTTTCGGCGGCAATGATGCCATCGGGATTCCCCTGCTCAAACGGGATATCTCGCCGCGAAACGCGTTTAGCATCGCCATAAGACATGAAGACCGCCAGTGTTGTACCCACACCAGGCAACAACCCCACTAATGTCCCGATAAGACCAGATTTCCAAACCAGAAAACGTTGACGCAAAATATCTTTAATTACCGATATACGCGTAATTTTCTGATCACGGTACTGTACTTGCTCACTGGCTTTTTTACCGATGTTTAAAAACATTTCAGCAAAACAAAAAAGCCCCAATACCACAGGAACAACCGATATACCTGAACGCAACTCAATACTGCCAAAAGTAAAGCGCTCAGACCCGGTTATCATGTCGACACCCACGGTGCTAATGAATAGGCCAAATAACACGGCAAACGCAGCCTTTAAGATGCTTCCACTTAGTGCACCAACAATAATAAGGCCGCTCAATGAAACAAAGAACATTTCTGCCGGGCCAAACTGTAACGCAAAACGCGCCAGCGGTGGTGTAAATAAAATCAAAATCAGCACGCCGATAAAACCACCGAACATGCTAGAGAAAATAGAGTAGTAAAGCGCTTCTTTCGCCCGCCCCTGTTTAGTTAAGGGATAACCCTCCATTGCAACAGGTGCGGCGACGACATCGCCTGGTACATTGATTAAAATAGCGGTAATGGAACCACCATACATACCGCCCATATAAATACCACCTAACAGCAATAGACCGTTTTGAGGTTCCATCGCAAAGGTCAGCGGTAATAACAACGAAATTCCGATAGCCCCATTGAGTCCAGGGATGGCTCCCACCACGATGCCCACCATCACACCGGCAAAAACCACCAAAAAAACACTTGGGGTAAATAAATTAACAAGGATCGAAAGTATATCCATGGACACAACTCGTGCATTTAATGGGGGAGCTGGGGCGCTTGGCCCCAGACATAAGCAATCTTAATTATCGTCAATTTTATCAAGGTTGCTTTCAATCACCGGCATCAACACTTCATTCGATTGCTCTAGCATATCGTTAACATCGTTATCATTGAGGTAACGATAAGGAATTGCCGAGTTTTCAAAATTCGCAATCATTTCTTCGTCATTGCTGATTTCATCGAGTGCCGAGGTAATCGCATCTCGTACATCATCGGGAAGCCCAGCAGGGGCTACCAGCACACGGGATACACCCATCACAAGATCGAGACCCTGTTCTTTGAACGTCGGCACATCAGGGAACATATCCATACGCTCTTCAGCTGCAAAGCCAATCGGCTTGCCGTCAGAATCAACAATCGGATCATGGCTCATGGAAGAGGTTGAAGCCAACTCAATGTGGTTGCCGAGCAGCGCATTCATCAGCTCACCGCCGCCTGAATAACGTACCGGAGAAACCTCCATTTCAGAGCGCTCAGCTAACGCCAGTGCATGCAGTAGCCCAAGCGCACCAGATTCACCTACAACCAGCTCACCTGGGTTTTCCTGCCCAAAGCTGATCAGCTCATCCAAGTTTGTGATGGAGCTATTTGGAGAAGCAAAGATCCCCATCGGCATCTCATCAAAGGCCGCCAGATACTCAAGGCTATCGAAACTAAAGTCAGTGTCGCGGGTATGCTCCAGAACAAAGTTGTCCGGATAACCAAAGACACCCAGAGTGTAGCCAGGCACAATAATTTGGATATTTTTATCTGGAAAATCTTGGGCTTGTGCGGCCCCAGTCAACGCTAATACCAGGGGTGCGCCGAGTGATACAGCTAGTTTCATTTTCATTGTCATTACCTCAATGGGTTGGCGTGTCTTCTGTCGCTTACGATCAGAAGAAGTTTCCTGAAGGAGCAGGAAGCCCCAACAGAAGAGTGAATACGAGATACATAAAAACTGTGATGATCAACGCAAACATCGCCGATCTTACAAGCGTCCGGGGCTTGAGCTTTGTGCTATTGATTCGATAATTGTGGTAGCAGTAGACGGTGAATACCAGAAAGGCTGATGCCGGATAAAACCCCACAGCAAGCAGAATCAGATATGCCATAAGCATTAAGCTACCGGGAATAAGCACTTGAAAGAACAGTATGCTTGCAAGTTGATGCCGCTCTTTTCGTTGTGTCTCGCGTACTCCATTCACAGTCGCTTGACGACGTTCTATAAATGCCTGAAAAACCAGCAGCGCTCCCGCCACACCAAGACCCCACAAGATCAACTGTGGGAACAAAGCGGAGCGCTCTGGCAAATCAGTCGTTTGCAAGAAGAAAAAGATTGCGCTGAGCAGTGTAACGACGCCAAGAATAAGAGTTGAAAGCATTTTTTTAAGCACATCTCAGTAATTAAAAGGGTACCGAAGCGACAGTCTATGTTACCGGTAACTTAATACCGTCAAAGGCTAGTTACCTACTGGCACGGTGTCAAAGCAAAACGGACAAATTGCGACCAAGGTATAGGGCGCTAGCCACCCAGTGGCCGATCGCGCTACATTATGGTCAAGTATTTTCTGAGGGAGGCATCATGCCCGACGCCCCGACCTGCGGTGAACTGGAGCTTGATAACCAGCTTTGCTTCGCGCTCTATTCCACATCCTTGATGATGACCAAGGTTTACAAGCCACTACTCAAAGAGCTAGGGCTTACTTACCCTCAATACCTTGCAATGCTGGTGCTTTGGCAGGAAGACGGCATTACCGTCAGCACGCTAAGCAGGCGCTTACTCACTGACCCCGGCTCGGTCACTCCCCTGCTTAAACGTCTCGAAGCCGACCAGCTGTTGATCAGAAAGCGTAGCCACCAGGATGAGCGGGTAGTAGAACTGTTTCTGACCCAGCGTGGCCGGTCGATGCGCGAACAGGCACGCCATATCCCCAGTTGCGTCGTCAATGCCAGCGATCAGTCCATTGAGGCACTGACCCAGCTCAAAGACGACCTGGTCAAACTTCGCGATAAATTGCAAAACCCTTACTAGCCGCCTCTGAGCCATTGCGGATACAAAACGCTTCTCCATTTACCTTGCGCGCAAACTAAAGCTGCACTAAATTAATATCACGGCTAGATCATGTACAAGTCGGACGAAGCCATTATCAAGATATTCATGGAGTATTAACGATGTCGATTGAAAAAATTGTTTACCGTGCCCACGCAACTGCCACCGGCGGCCGTGAGGGTTATGCCAAATCGTCTGATGGCGCGTTGAACGTCGAGCTAAGTACGCCCAAAGAACTAGGCGGCCCAGGCGGCGACGGCACCAACCCGGAACAGCTGTTTGCTGCGGGTTACTCAGCCTGCTTTTTAGGCGCACTCAAACACGTTGCTAGCCAAGAAAAAGTTAAGCTACCAGACGACACCCAGATTGACGGCCACGTCGGCATTGGGGCTATTCCGACTGGGTTTGGCATTGAAGTAGAGCTGAAAATCAGCCTACCTGGGCTTGAAAAAAAGACTGCCCAGCAACTGGTTGATAAAGCACATGTGGTCTGCCCCTATTCCAACGCGACACGCGGTAATATCGACGTCACGCTGACACTGATATAAAGTCGATAGTCAGCGAACCATCAGCCACCGCGTCAAATGGCGCGGTGGCTTCCTTTACAGGAGGACACGATGAGCGAAGACACCTACACCCCACCGCGCGTATGGCAGTGGGAACCTGGCAACGGCGGTAAATTTGCCAACATTAACCGCCCAACGGCGGGTGCCACCCACGATAAGCCGCTGCCGGTCGGTAAACACCCGCTGCAGATTTATTCGCTGGCAACGCCCAACGGGGTGAAAGTCACCGTAATGCTCGAAGAGCTGCTGGAAAAAGGCATTCAAGAGGCGGAGTACGATGCCCACCTGATTCAGATTGGCGAGGGCGACCAGTTCAGCAGTGGCTTTGTCGAGGTGAACCCTAACTCGAAAATTCCCGCGCTGATGGATCACAGTACAAACCCACCCCAGCGTGCACTTTTATGCTTACGCTCCTGAGAAATACCAGTACCCGATTGACCGCTACACCATGGAAGTAAAGCGTCAGCTCGATGTGCTCGACCGCCACCTGGCCGAAAACCGTTTTATGGCGGGGGATGAGTACACGATAGCCGATATGGCGATTCACCCCTGGTACGGCGCGCTGGTGAAAAATCGCGTCTATGAAGCAGCAGAGTTCCTAGAAGCCCACACCTACAAGAACGTTCTGCGCTGGACGGAAGAGATTGACGAGCGTCCCGCGGTTAAACGTGGCCGTATGGTCAACCGCACTTTTGGCGAACCCCACGAGCAACTACATGAACGCCATGATGCCAGCGACTTTGAATTGCGCACTCAAGACAAGCAATAATAGCGTTTCACCGCTAGCAAAAACGGCCCTGGCGGGCCGTTTTTGGTTACGTTTTGATTTGCAGTAAAGAGGCGCTCGATGATCGACCCTAAATACAGCCAACTGCTGTTTACCTTTTTAATGGCGCTGTTCATGTCGTGCGTCATGTCGCTGGTGATTACGCTATACAACGTCGGCGTCATCGACGGTATTGTGATGATCTGGCTCAAGGCATGGCTGTTTGCTTTTGTCGTCGCCTTGCCAGTGATCAACTTGGTGCTGCCTATTGTGCGCAAATTGGTGGCGATGCTGGTAAAAAAGCCGCATAGCTAACGCAAAAGGAGCGGCTTATGCCGCCCCTCTTGCTATCAATGCCCTCATCGTAAGACGTTAAAACTGGTAGCGCACGTTGGCCGTCACGTTGCGCCGCTCGCCGTAGCCACAATCACCGCCTTCGTAACGGCACCAGGAAACATATTCTTCGTCGGTCAGGTTTTTAGCGTCTAGGCTCAAATCCCACTGCCCCACGGTATAACCGATCATGGCGTCAAATAGGGTTTCAGATGGCACTTTAGGCGCACCACCAGAACCTACGTTGTCACCGATATAGCGTACCCCGGCGCCTAACCGCCAATTATTGCCCACATAAAACTTGTTCCACCAGGATGCCTGCTTTTCCGCTACGGCGGATAAGCGCTCGCCCGTACTGTCGTTGTTGGCGTTCATATTGGTATAACCCAGCTGGGTTTCGAAGTCCTGCCAGCGTTTGTTGATTTGTAGCTCCCAACCATCAATCACCGCACCGGTCTGCTCAACACCACCAGGCGTCGTGCCATCGTTGATACGATTTTCTTGGGTAATATCAAAATATGCCGCGCTAATCGCCAGCGATTTATCCGGCGACAGATACTTGATACCCGCCTCTTGCTGCTCGCCAGTAGTCGGCTCAAGTGCACTTGGGTTGGCCGAGCCATCGGTGCCTAAGTTCATGGTGAAGGCTTCTGAATAGCTGACATAGGGCGAGACGCCGTTATCAAACTGGTACATCAAGCCAAGACGTCCGGTGGTGGCACTTTCATCGCTAGAGGATGGCTCGCTTGTCGCAGGATCTGGGCCATTATTTTCAGCCCAATCTCTGCGTAACCCGGCCGATACCACAACCGGCCCTACTTCGATATGATCAGCCAGATAAACACCCACCTGCTCGATGTCGTTACCCGGTCGGTCTGTAGGGTCAAGTGAATCCAGCTGCAAGTTACCGTACTGCGGATCATAGATATCGATCGTGCCACCGCCTCCCGCTACCGATGAATAGTTATCCTGCTCCCAACTGGCATCCTGACGATCAATACCGGCAATCAGGTTATGCTGGGTAACGCCTAATTCAAACGCCCCTTCTAGCCGGGCATCGATATTGAAAATTTGCGTCGATGAATCATCGGTAAAGATCGTTCGCGAGACCTCACCGTTAGCATCCGGCTGGCTGGGGATGTCCACCCAATGCTCGCGGGTTTCAGTGCTTGAGTCGGTGTAACGTGCCGTGGCTGAGAACGCCCAGTCGCGGTTGATCTGATAGTCAAAGAACAGCGTGGTTTCCGTTTTCTCGCGGTCGTAACGATCCCAGCCAGGCTCGCCGACAAACCGCTCGGAGCCGATAAAGCCCTGAGACCCCGGCTCTAACGTGCCCGCCTGGGGGAGAAACTGTGCGGACACCTGACCGTTATTCTCTTGACGGTTAACCAGCAGGGTAATTTCGGTATCGTCACTTGGCCGCCACGTCAGTGAAGGCGAGACTACATAGCCATCGTCCTCGACGTGATCCACCTGGGTATCGCTGTCACGCTTGAGGCCGACCAGCCGATACAGCAATTTGCCGTCTTCATCGGCCGCGCCGGTCACGTCAAACGCCACCTGCTTGCGATTGCTGGAGCCGTACTGCGCCCAAACCTCGCCGCTACGCTCTTCTTCGGGCAGCTTGGATACACCATTAATAACACCACCCAAATCCGCCTGACCATACAACATGGAGGACGGCCCTTTAAGCACTTCAAGGCTTTCTAACGCATAGGGATTGGTGCGCACTGAATTGTAAGAGCCATATAGCTGGCGTAGGCCATCGAGGTAGCGGCCCGCTTCAATGCCGCGTACCGATGCACCGTCAATACGTGTGTCAAACCCGTAATTACCGGCATAAACGCCCGGGGTATACAGCAGCGCATCTTGAATCGTTTTACTGCCGGTATCCTGCATGAACTGTTCGTCCACCACCGAGATGGAGAATGGCTGCTCGTTTAACGCAACGTCCAGCTTGCCCACATTGGGCTGTTTTTCGGCTTCGATATAGCCCATTGCGTCCATGGCGGTGCCGACCACCTGCATGTCCTCCAGTTCGACGTCACTGGCGGAGTCGGTTGGCTGGGCGAAAGCCAGCATCGGTGCACTGATAATAGACGTAAACGCAATCGCGCTGGATAGCTTGCGCATTTGAAAGGCAGGGTTATGCATGAAAATAAGTTCCCGGAGCTAATATTAATAACAATGATAGAGATTATTATTTAATAAGATAAAGACCAGGAACCTCCTTGTCAACGCGGTAAGGCAATGCGCCAAAAAAGCGCCAACAATGTCTTGGTGAACGCCGCTGGCGCAGGATTCAGACAATAGAGGTCAAAAACGCCCGTGACTCGCCCACCACCCGATTTAGAAACGCTTTGAAAGCGTCAGCGCACCGAATTTATCCTGCTCTTCCTGACCATCAAATTCTCGCGAGCGCGCAACGGCAGCATAGGTTACCTGCCAATCTTCCCAGGCGAGCGCCAGGCCACCCGAGATATCGCCCACCCACTCCTCGCGGTCGACCGAATGGCTATTACGGAAGCTATTGCCATCCAGAGTCAGATTTTGGGCCATGTAATAGCCGTCTACGCTGGCAAATAGATACCACTGCCAGCCCTGTTTTCCGGTCATATGATGACGACTACCGGAGTTAGGGGTCAGCGTGGGAATGCCTTTGGCTTCATCCCCCCAGCGCACGCTGTAACCGGCGCTGGCGTAGGTGTAGAGGTTGCCTAGAGCACCGCTGACGCTTGGACCATGGGCAAACTGCTTGCCGCCTAATGGTGTGCTATGCCACCACTGACGGCGCATCGCAACATTGACAATCGCCTCATCACCTAACTGGTTACTCCAGCCGCTGGGGCGTTCGCTGTCGGTGACGCGGTGCACTTCGCGCTGGATGCTATCAGCAAGCGACGACGGCCCCACCAGGCCAACGTCCAGGTGCAGATCAGTCGCCTGCTGCCAGTTGCCCATCGGCACATCTTCATAAAGTGACATGCCGCCGTAGACAAGGCCTGCATAGGGGCGATCATCCTCAATGAGCTCACTTTGCCTAATGTTGTTCGGCGTGTAGATCTGATGCACCAAGCGAGAAGAAGCCCTGTCGGCGTTGCTGATGATGCTATCGGGGAGCGCAGTGGCCAGGCGCTGGGTCCAGCTTTCAGCGTCAGGTTCAAACGTCCAATTAAGCTCAAAGCCACTGGTGAAATGACCATCGTCGCTACTGGCCAAGTTGTCGTTTTCGAATTTCATCGACAGTACATTATCGTCAGCAGCACTGGCTAAGCTCGGCAGTAAGCTAGCGCAAACAAACAGGCTGACAAATTGCCGACGCAATGGGGAAGATTCTTTCATTTTCATTCCTTGAATGAAGAGGCGAGGTAGCCGCCGTTAAGACAGACATCTACTTACAAACATCCTTGATTGTATGTAATTATGCAGAAAGATAGCAAGCAATCTTGTTTGCCAATGGCAGAAAAAAATCGGACAGCTAAAAAATAAGGGGTAACCCAACGGTTACCCCTGTCTGTTCTAACCTATCTGGAAAAGCAAAGACACTAACGCTCTCCCAGCAGCCATTGTGGGGTAATTTCGTGTTGGCCATTTTCATCGGTAATAAACAGCGATCCCTCGCTGATCATCACGGCCCAGTTAATCGCCCTTGGCAGGTCTTTAGCAATAGTCGCGAGCGCCTCCTGAGGCAGCCCCGCCACATGCACATTTTTTAGTGACGACACGTTTGGCAATACTTTGCCTTCCCATATATCGACACGGCCATAGGCAAGCAGCGATACGCGTTCGGCCCGACGAGAACACCAGGTAAGGCGCTCAGCATCCGGCAGGCCGACTTCGATCCAGTGCAACACACGGCCATCCATGCTCTTTTCCCAAAGCGCGGGTTCATCCACGTCAGAAAGACCACGCCCAAAGGTAAGTGCTTCGCTGTGCCAAAGCACATAGGCAAGCAAGCGCGCGGTCATACGTTCTTCGGTTTCTGACGGATGGCGTGCCACGGTAAAGCGCAGCGTCTCATACACGCCGCGATCCAGGTCGGTCAGATTAATATCCACTTTGTAGGGCGTTGCGCTAAGAGCCATTACTGTTTCCAAACGAAAATTTTCGCAAGTGTACCTGATACATGTGTATGGCAGGCTATGATTTGCGGTAATCGGCCTTGAGAGTGCCATTTTTCAACGTTTCGGCTTCGTGCATGGGTTCACGCCATGATTCTTCTAAGGCAGCTTGATACCAGGCTTGCATGGCAGGCAACGCTAGCAAGCGTTCCACATACGCCTGGGAAGCACCACTGAGCGGTAAGTTAAATGTCTGTGCGCGAAACGCCACTGGGGCATAAAATGCATCAACCGCAGTGAAGTGTTTACCTGCCAAGAACGGCCCACCAAAGCGCTCGAGTCCTTGCTGCCACAACGCATCCAGGCGAGCCATGTCGGCGTTGAGCTTGGACGATAAGCTATTCAAGTCCACCCGCATACCACAATTCATCGAGCAGTCATCGCGCAGCGCACCAAAGCCGCTGTGCATCTCGGCGCTGGCAGAGCGCGCCCAGGCGCGGGCGCCCTTGTCACTCGGCCAAACGTTAGCGTGTTGCTCGGCAAGGTACTCGGCAATCGCCAATGAATCCCACACGGCCGTTTCCCCGTCGACTAAACAGGGCACCAGCCCCGAGGGCGAAAACCGCTTAAACGCCTCATAGCTAGCCCCGAAACCACCCTCAAACGGCATAAGATGTTCGTTAAACGGAATCTCCAGCGCTTTCATCAGCACCCAAGGGCGCAATGACCAGGAGGAGTAGTTCTTGTTGGCAATATACAGATCAAACATGCAGCGCTCCTTGCAGTGTCGATAACAGGGACATTCATCAAACGACGTGTTTAATCGAGCATAAAACGGGGGTGACGCAAGCGCCACCCCCTAAATCAGCAAATCTTGAATGAGCAAACGCTTAAAAGTTCGGCTTGCGCTTCTCGACAAACGCAGACATACCCTCTTTTTGCTCGTCGCCTGCAAAGCAGAAGGCGAACAGGCTGGTTTCCAGCGCCAGAGCGCTGTCCAGGTCTTGGTCCAACCCGTCGTGAACGGCCTGCTTGGCACCGCGCACCGCTTGCGGGCCGTTACCTTTCAGCTGTTTGGTGAGCTCTTCAACGTAGCTCTCAAGCTCAGCTTGGGGCATTACCCGGTTCACCAGGCCGATGCGCAGCGCCTCTTGGGCATCAATTTTGCGCCCAGTGGTGACCAAATCAATCGCCATCGCAGGGCCAACGCGACGTGGCAGGCGTTGTGTACCACCGAAGCCTGGGATGACGCCCAGCAATACTTCCGGTTGCCCAAACACCGCGTTGTCGCTGGCTACCGCCCAGTCGCAGGCCAGCGCCAGTTCGCAGCCGCCGCCAAGGCAAAACCCGTTCACCAGCGCGACCACCGGCACGGGTAATGTCTCTAAGCGTTTAATAGTACGCAGCGCTTGACTGGCGAAGGCCCGCGCTTCTTCGGGTGTTTTATCACGCATCTCGGTGATATCAGCACCGGCCACGAAAGATTTCTCGCCCGCGCCGGTAAGCAGTACGCCGCGTAAATTCGGGTGTGTTTCAAGCGCCACCAAGTGCGTTTCCAGCGCTAACAACACATCGCTATTCAACGCATTTAGTGCCTTCGGGCGATTGATGGTGAGACGCACCATCCCATCGTTATCAACCTTTTCAATCACTGCTTCGCTCATGGCGGGCTCCTTAGTTGTTATTGAACAATAAAATGGATACCGCTCAACCCTAGCGAACGCTTGGTTGAGTGGCAATGACTTATTGATGCAGCGCTCATCACGGAAGCGAAAGCTACTCGTAATGATAAAAACCGCGTCCGCTTTTACGGCCTAGATAGCCCGCGGCAACCATGCGCTTGAGCAGCGGGCAGGGGCGATATTTAGGATCGCCAAAGCCTTCCTGGAGCACGTCCATAATTGCCAGGCAAACATCCAGGCCAATCAGGTCCGCCAGTGCCAGCGGCCCCATGGGGTGAGCCGCGCCGAGTTTCATGGCGTCATCCACTGCTTCCGGCGTCGCAGTGCCTTCCTGGACGATAAACGCCGCTTCGTTGATCATCGGTACCAGCAAGCGATTGACCGCAAAGCCAGGCGCATCGCCTACCGGCACGGCGGTTTTACCCAGCGCCTTGG
>JAIVHM010000113.1 GCA_020201095.1 Halomonas sp.
GGGTCGCCCGATGGTTCGCGGCCCACTTTCGACCATAGCGAATCACCCACTTGCCCCAGCGCAATGGTCAGCGTGAATACCTTGGAGATACTCTGGATAGAGAAGGGCGTGGTCGCGCAGCCTGCCGAATACACTTTGCCGTCCACGGTGGCCAGCGAAATGGCAAACTGTTGTGGATCAACGTGGCCGAGCTCGGGGATATAATCCGCTACTTTGCCACGTTCCTCTGCTTTCGCCATGGTGGCGGCAATGTCGTCGATCAAGGCTTGCATGGGCGTATCGTGACCGTCAGTTGAGGCGGGTCATTACCCTAGCGAAAAATGCTGGCGCTGTCTGCTATAGCAGTCAGCAATATTCGGGTCGGCAACTCGCCCGTGAGCGCTTAGGCTGTGTAGGTAACGTTTAGCGGTAGTTAATACGACGATGTGAGAGACGACAATGAACGACTATGAGCGTATCGAGAAAGCCATGGATTACATGGTGGCCCATGCGGCCGCGCAGCCCAAGCTGGAAGCGGTGGCCGCTCACGTTCATTTGAGCGCCTTTCACTTTCAGCGTTTGTTCTGCCGTTATGTGGGGATCAGCCCCAAGCGCTTTTTACAGGCACTCACGCTAGAGCGCGGCAAGCAGCTGATACAGTCCTCCACCTCGCTGCTGGATATCGCCCATACGCTGGGGCTTAGCGGTGGCTCGCGGCTTTATGATCACTTTGTGCAGCTGGACGCGGTCACACCGGGAGAGCACAAGCGCCAGGGGCAGGGTGTCGAGATTGCTTATGGCGTTCACGCCACACCTCTGGGCAGCCTGTTTGTGGCGGTCACGCCTCGGGGTATCTGCCGGATGGGGTTTGTGGATGCCACCAGTGCCGGCGAGTTATTGGCCCGGCTTGCCAAAGAGTGGCCACTTTCCACGCTTCATCACGATCCTGACGCCACGCGCTTTGCGGTGGAGGCGCTGTTCAACAGGTCAGGCGATGCCTCTGCCGCTGTGTCGCTGCATGTGACCGGCACCAACTTCCAAATCGCCGTATGGCGGGCGCTGCTGACCATTCCAGAAGGCCAGCTGGCCAGCTACTCGCACATTGCCCAGGCACTGGGCACTCCAAAATCTTCGAGGGCGGTGGGTAATGCCGTGGGTGCCAACCCCATCGCGCTGTGGATTCCCTGCCATCGGGTAATCCAACAAAGTGGCGCGCTAGGCGGCTACCGTTGGGGCGTGGCGAAAAAGCAGATGGTACAAGCATGGGAGTTGGCGCAGCTGAATACGACGACGCCTGCGTTTGAAGTGAGTTAACCACCACCTTCGCTGTTTAGTCACGTTGCGCTAGCCAAGCCCTCCCGCTACAGTTTCGCTCTTATCCACCTGGGCGAGACGTCACTATGGCCACATTGATGATTCAGGGCACCACCTCGGATGCGGGGAAAAGCACCGTGGTGGCTGGGCTTTGCCGTGCACTGAAGCGACGTGGTATCTCGGTGGCGCCGTTCAAGCCGCAGAATATGGCCCTGAATAGCGCTGTCACCGAAGATGGCGGCGAGATTGGCCGTTCCACAGCACTGCAGGCTCAGGCCGCGGGCGTTAAGCCGCATAGTGATATGAACCCAGTGCTGCTCAAGCCGGAAACCGACCGCGGGTCGCAGGTGATTTTGCGTGGCAAGGTCTACGGTCATATGGATGCCATGGATTACCATGCATTCAAGCGCACCGCCAAAGAGAGCGTAATGGCTGCCTGGCAGGCGTTGGAAAACCGCTTTGACGTCATCATTGCCGAAGGCGCGGGCAGCCCCGCCGAAATCAATCTGCGCAAGGGCGATATTGCCAATATGGGCTTTGCCGAAGCGGCTGACTGCCCGGTGATACTGGTGGGCGATATTGACCGAGGCGGGGTGTTTGCCCAGTTGGTGGGCACGCTTGCGCTGCTAAGCGAAAGCGAACAGGCGCGCATGAAAGGGTTTGTGATCAACCGCTTTCGTGGCGATATGAGCTTGCTAACCCCAGGCATCGAATGGCTGACGGCATACACCGGCAAGCCGGTATTTGGCACCTTGCCGTATCTTCAAGGGCTGCTGCTGGATGCTGAAGACAGCATCGGCCTGACTCACGCGTCAACCCAGGGTGAATCGCTTAACGTCGTGGTGCCCGCGTTGCCGCGTATCAGCAATCACACCGATTTTGATCCATTGCGTTTGCATCCTCAGGTGAAACTGACGTTTGTCGGCGTAGACGAGCCGATTCCTGCGGCCGATGTGATTATCCTGCCGGGCAGTAAGAGTACCGCTAGCGACTTGGCGTGGTTAAAGCGCCAGGGCTGGGATAAAGCCATTCAGCGTCACCTGCGCTACGGTGGCAAGGTGCTGGGTATTTGCGGTGGTTTTCAAATGCTGGGCGAGTGGGTGGAAGACCCTGACGGCCTGGAGGGCAAGGCCGAGCGTGTCATGGGGTTGGGGTTACTATCGCTCACCACACGCATGGTGGCGGGCAAGCAGCTGCGCAATGTGCGTGGCGTGACGGTGGCCGACGGGGCCAGCATCACGGGCTACGAGATTCACAATATCTGCACGGCCTGTTTGATCATTCCGAGGCTTGCCAGGCGTTATTAGCGCGTCTGGGGCTGGCGGCACCACAACCCGTGGACTACCGTGCCCATCGCGAGCGGGAGCTGGATCGCCTGGCCGATACATTAGAAGCCCATTTGGATATCGAGGCGGTGATCAGTCTTCTGGGAGCTGGCGCGTCGCCATCACGGTAATCTCGACGTGGCAGCCACCACAGATATTGGGCGATTCGGTACAGGTTCTGGCGGGGTAGCGGCCCGGCTCGAAGAACTCGGCATAGACACTGTCCATATCGCTGATGGTATTCAGGTCCGTCAAATGAACATCCACGCGCAGCACGTCAGCGAGGCCGCCGCCTTCCATTTCGAGCATGCGTGAAATCGCACGCATCACTAACCGGGTTTCTTCCTTGACGTCACCTTTAGCCGCATGACCATTCGATAGATCAGAAACCGTCATCCCGGAAATAAACACATAGCGATCATCAATCACCATATGACTACCCGGGAAGCTCGGCGTGGGCATGGTGGGGTCGTTATTAAACGTCGTCATAATCATCCTTTTATGGTTCCAACGTAACGTTCTGACAAACAGGCGCGCGCTAGGTTCATGTTGCGCGGTACTGTTAAAATAGTTTTGTTTACACTAGGCTTGCCGCTTTTGGCGAGCGGGAGACCTCATGAAAGTCATCCAAATAAACCAGACAGCACAGCAAGATGCTTGCCTGGCACGGCTGTGCGCAGAGGTTTATGGTCAATCCGCCGGGCTGACGCCGCTCGTGGTATTTACCGGTACACGCAATGTGCTCCTGGCCGAAGAAGCAGCGCGCTTGGTGGCAGCCGTTGACGGCGAAGGCAAGCCTCAGGCGCTCGCGCTGCTGGTATTGGACGAAAAGGGCGAAGGGGTGACGCTGACCCACGCCTGCGATCTGGAGGCGCCCCAGGCCAAGGCGTGGCTGGTAAGCGAACTGGCGCTTAAAGCCCCGCTGCGTGTTAACGCTAGCAACGCTGAACAGGAAGCGTTTTATCAGCAGTGTGGTGTCAAGCGCTGGCTGGACGGCGCCGAGGGGCAGCGGATCGGGTTAAGCGCCCGCCACCCGGCCAATTCCATCGAAGAGCTCACTGCGACGGTGACCCTTGATGAGGGGCTGATTTTACGCCGCTTCAAGCACGACCCAGCAGCGTTTGAACAAGCTAAAGTGTTATTTGTTGATGGCCTGGCACATTTCCCAGAGGCTTTTTAAACACCAGCCTCGCAGCGACTGGGCGGCTACTTTTTCGCCAGTTCACGCATGGCGTTTTCCAGCCCTTCCATGGTCATGGGGTACATGCGGTCGTCGATAATCTCGCGGATAAGCTGCGTGGAATAAGTATACTCCCAGGCCCTTGGCGGCATGGGGTTTAGCCATGCCAAACGCGGGAAGGTTTCACACAGGCGCTTGAGCCAGAGGCCGCCGGGTTCGTCGTTGAAGTGCTCCACGCTTCCCCCTGGGTGGGTCACTTCGTAGGGCGACATGGCAGCGTCACCGACAATCACGACCTGGTAATCCGCACCGTAGGTATGCAACACATCCATCGTCGGGATGCGCTCGCTGCCGCGGCGTAGGTTGTTACGCCAAACGCCTTCGTAAAGGCAGTTGTGAAAGTAGTAGTGTTCCAAGTGCTTAAACTCTGAGCGGGCGGCTGAGAACAGTTCTTCGCACACACGAATGTGATCATCCATTGAGCCGCCGACATCCAAAAACAGCAGCACCTTCACCGCGTTGTGACGCTCTGGGCGCATCTGGACGTTGAGTAGCCCCGCATCTTTAGCGGTTTCTCGAATGGTGCTATCCACGTCGAATTCTTCAAGCGCCCCCTGGCGGGCAAACTTGCGCAGGCGGCGCAGCGCCATTTTGATATTGCGGGTGCCCAGCTCCAACGAGTCGTCGTAGTCGCGAAAGCGGCGCTCGTCCCACACCTTGGTGGCGCGACGATGGCGTGAACCATCTTGGCCGATACGAATGCCTTCCGGGTTGTAGCCATAGGCACCAAAGGGGCTGGTGCCGCCGGTGCCGATCCATTTGTTGCCGCCTGCGTGGCGCTCTTTCTGCTCTTCCAGGCGCTTTTTGAACGTCTCGATCAGTTCTTCGAGACCGCCCAAGGATTCGATTTTGGCTTTCTCTTCGTCCGTCAGCTGTTTCTCGAATTCACGGCGTAGCCAGTCGTCAGGGATCAGCGCCTCAATGGCGGCGTCCATGTCTTCGAGGCCTTTAAACCAGGCGGCAAAGGCGCGATCAAAGCGGTCAAAGTAGCGCTCGTCCTTGACCATCACCGTGCGGGCTACTTGGTAGAAGGCTTCCATATCGGCGAATACCACGCCGCGCTCCACCACCGCGTGAAGGTCTAGCAGCTCGCGCAGCGAGACCGGCACGCCTGCGCGTTTTAATGTTTCAAACAGGCCGATAAACATGGCTTAGCGGCCTCTGCCTTTCTGGCGACGCAGCATAAACGCCAGGCGCTCGAGCAGCTGGGTGTCCTGCTCGTTTTTAACCAGGGCGCCGGCCATCGGTGGCAGCGCTTTTGACGGGTCG
>JAIVHM010000114.1 GCA_020201095.1 Halomonas sp.
ATATGGGGCCGCTTGAAAACGCTGGCCTACCGAATGTTGGTGGAGTCCTCCGACGCTTCTCGTAGCGGTGCCGGAGCTGGCGACAATGATAACGATTGATTAACGAGAGCATGGCAATGATACAACCGGTAAAAACAGACCTTTATGCAGCAAAAGCGCCATTGGAGTGGGCCGTGGTTGGCAACGGTATTCTGTTCACAGCACAAATTCCCATCGGTGCGGATGGCGCTGTGGTCGAAGGGGGAATTGAAGCTCAATCCCGACAGACGTTAGACAATTTGAAGCATACTCTGGAAAGCGCTGGTGCCAGTATGCAACAGCTTGCCCAGGTGCTGATCTATGTGACCCAACGCGCCGACTTGGCCACGGTCAATCGCGTCTATGCAGAGTACGTAACCGCGCCTTATCCAAATCGTGCCGCCATTATTGTTTCTGGGTTCGCGCGGGAAGAGATGCTGATAGAAATGGTGGCTTATGCCGCCTTAGACTGACCCTGTCGAGTAAGTGCTGGCACCGCATTGATCAATGCGTATATCTTCGATAAAACTATTTTTAACAATCCATTATCCCTACATTTTTTATCAACATTAGTGTAGCTGCTACAAGGCTTTCCCATGTCTTCGAGATGAAAGAGTAGGGGGAGAGTTTTTTGGTATCCGGAATAATTGGTTGATGACCCGGCAATGAGTGTACCGGTCGAGTTTTCAGAAGGCTTGCCCGTTGGTAGGCAGTTTGTGGGCAGGCGTTGGGATGAAGCGACAGCGTGAAAAGTCGCGCATACCTATCAGCCTGCCTTATTCATGACGCAGGGCTGAAAACAAAAATAGCGGGTGGTATTCTCTTTTAAAATCAGAACGTTCCGACAAGAACCTGATACAAGAGGACCATCCGCTATGGGTGAAAGACTACCTTCCTGGTCACCGATCTGCAATGGCTCTGTCCATGTGCAATTAAGCGGCGATGCCACCACCAGCGACGCCGGTGGGTTGATACTGCGCGAAGCGCTCGATATCAGTGGGGTGATTGATGCGCTTGAGGACCACTTGATGGATCCGCGTGATCCGTTGCGCGTACGCCATTCGCTGGCCAGCCAACTCCGCACCGTCGTGCTGCAGAAAGCCATGGGGTGGGACGACTTAAGCGATACCGACTTACTGTGTCACGATCCGCTTTGGCAGCTGGCCTGTAGCGATGCACGAAGCCTGGTGCCACTGGAGGAAGCACGCCCGTCACAAGCCACCCTCTCTCGCTTGATCACCTGCTTGAGTCATCCAGACAATCTTGACACGGTGCACGAAGGTTTATTGCGGTTGGCTATCTGGCGCTTGAACAGCTTGCCGGACGTCACGCCTTATACGGCGAAGGCGCCGATAACCCTCGATATCGATGGGCTGCCCATCGAGGTCTTTGGGCACCAAGGGGGGAGTGCCTATAACGGTTATGCCGGTGCCCGGATTTACTCACCGCTTATCGCCTCCATCGCCGAGACCGGTGACATGGTGGGCGGCTTACTTCGAGAAGGGAATGCCGGCCCGGCGGAAAACGCAGATACCTGGATCCCTCACCTCGTTCAGCGCCTGATGGAAGGCACAAATCGCGATGTGGATCAGTTCCGCGTACGCCTGGATGCGGGCTTTACCGATGGCGAAACGCTACGCGCGCTTGACTCACAGGATATCGCTTACCTGGGGCGGTTAAAAAGTAACAAAGCGCTCCTGACCCTGGCGGCCCCCTATCTCAAAAACCCACCCGGGCGACCGCCAGAGACCCCGCGTGAGTGGTGCCATGACCTAGCCTATCAGGCAGGCAGTTGGGAGTCGCCTCGGCGTGTGGTGTTGGTCGTCCAGGAAAAACCCGATGACTTGCTGCCGCATGCCTTCTTCCTGGTCACGAACCTAAGCCGTTACCCTTATTCGCCGGAAAAAGTGCTGGCCCTTTATCGCAAGCGCGGCAAAGCAGAGGCCCACATGGGTGAACTCAAGTCGGCGCTTGATCTCCATTTATCCTCAACAGACCGGGGGCGCTTAACGGTGCAGGACGTCATGGCCCGGAATCAGGTTAACCTGCTGCTGAGCCTCTATGCTTACCAGGTATTGCACAGTGTCCGTTGCTTGATGGAGCGACATACCGGTCATGGCTGGCGCCTGATAAAACTGCGTGAACAGGTATTGAAAGTCGCGGCAGTCTTCGTGATAAAAGCCCGCCAGATCCGGGTACGGCTTGGTGCAGCGGCCAATAAGTGGTGGCCCCGCCTACTTCCCGGTATCCGACGACTGCAGCCACTTCCCGACTGACATCATGAGTCGGTTCAACAGCGTAAGCATCACCATCGGCCAAAGGCTGAGAGCGTACCGTGGGTAAGTGCCGGTTGTTGATGCCAAAACGTGATAAAAACGGGGCATTAGAAAACGATGTTGCATTGTTATTAGGCCAATAAGGCGTCAGATAGCCTCAAAGTGCTTCTCAAGGAGTCACAAGGCGCTAAATAGTGGTGCTACCGTCGGCGTGATGAATAAAGCGGGATCAGGAGACGCGCTAGTCGTCGTTATCCTGATCCCCTGCACGACTCTGCGTTTGCCGCTGGGCCACATGGGGAACTTGGTCACCGCTGACAAAATAGGTCGC
>JAIVHM010000274.1:0-4337 GCA_020201095.1 Halomonas sp.
ATCTGATATTGCATGGGTAGTGGATTCCTATACCCTCATGAACTGACTTATACGCTAATGTCTTTCGTTCCGTCATACCGGCGTAGGCCGGTATCCATGGCTGCGCCTTTGTAAAATATCCAGCCTTCGCAATAATTTTTAACATGGCGGGTAGTGGGTTCGCGCACCCACGGGCGTGTTACTCTTTTGTCTACAGCAACAAAAGACTAACGAGAAAAATGCCGCCCAATACAACCTGCCCTACGGGCAAGCCTCAGCTTCCAACTTTGCCAACGCGCCGGCTGGATCAGCGTCCCTGCTGACCAGCCTCAATTTGCCTTCCCTGGCAAATTGCCGCTACCAAAGCTGAAAGCTGAGGCAGGTTGTAAAGGGGAGTTTAAAAGCGCTTTTATATTTCATGCTGGCGCATGAAAAAAACGGCGGAGCACTACGAATATTGGAATGGCTCATGTTTATTTGGAAAAATCTAAAATCGATCAAGTCTGTTCTTATCGATTTTTTTTGATTATCAAAATATCTAAAGCGTCAATATGATACTTGACCCCTTTTCCTACGCTTTTCCTCTTCTGAATAGTTACTTATTCCTTAACATATACAGCAAGGTATGTGATTGTTGACTTACCAATACCAAGGCAGCCTGGCTGTTGAATCTGAAAGACAGAGTGGAATTTGTACCCCTCTGAAGCCTTTGCAGAAAACCTTTGCTCAAGACTCGAAATAGCTTTATTAGAAAACTCTGCACCAATCGATTCTATTTTATAATGCATTACTTACACTCCTTTGGTTATGGTAAATCTACCCCGCCATTACTTGGTTTGCAGCGGTTAAGTCTTTTTATTGTTTTAATGCCTCCACCAAGGAAGCCATATTTACGAAATGCCGCCTCACTATAATGAGAGCAACTAGGTTCAAACACACATCTATTGCGAACGTTTCCAGGGACGATGCGTCGGTATAACCTCAGAAACAACACGGCCCACTTAACCATTAATGGTTTTGTTGGTAATTCAAGGGCAGCAATTTTTGCGTCGGTCTTTGTAGTACCCGTTAACTTTCTCTCAATTGAAGGACGTAGCTTTTCATCCACGTCGAACTCATAAATGTCATTTTCCATCTTGCACCCTAGTTGGGATGTTTGTCCGTGTGCAGCGCCTTGTTAAGCATTAATAACCACTGAGCTTAGCCTTTTTTACAAAATCTTTAAACGCCTTGTATGCTGATGATGATGTTGAATCTGTAAAGACACCTTCTACAAAGGTTTTGGACAAATCCAGTCTAATTTTAACACTAGAAGCATTAAGAATTTTGTCGATAAATTCTTTGGAAACCACATAACGTTTTGATGATATATTTTGACCAGGAACACGTGCAGCTGAATAAACGCCTGGTTGATAATCAATACTCGTAAGATCATCTATGGAATTAAGGCTTTCAACTTTTCCGTCTATATTAAAATGAAGAGACTCGCCCCGAGCAATAATTTTGGCACCAGTCACTTGGGCGATTAATACCACGTCATTATTGTTCATGGATGAACGCCACAACAAAGACATTTGCAGATCGCTGCCACTAAAACCATCATTACTTCGGTATACTAATGCTGGCTCCATACTCAATTGAATCGAATTATCAAAGCTCGATTTAGTAACCTCTATATACCCGGGCATTCCAGGCAAAGAGGAGCAGCTTATCAATAAAAAAGCCAGCGAAAGTAATGTTATTGTTTTCATGCCTTAATTCCTCGATTTATCAGTTTATATGCTTAACGTAAAAGTAAGGGGCTGCGCGCTTTTGCATGTAATAGGGACAGACCACGATTATTTATTCTCTTTACTCTTTTAATCGTGGTCTCGATCCAATCGCCCATATTGTTGTAGCCATCGTCATCAACCCAATCATAGGTTGAATAAGTAATAACTTTCCCAGCCTTTTCAAACTTCCAGTTATCAAAAGGATTTTTCCCCTTTGTACTCGTGTTTCCTTTACTGTCTTTTTTCTTGTGGACATAAATACCCAGCATTCCATTACCTTTCTTATGACTTGCGGTTATTTCGTAATCAATCCACTTTTTACCTGCCGTATCTGAACCGATTAGAACTACAGTAACCGAAGTTCCTTTTAGTTGCTCATCAATCCATTTTTTGATATCAGAGTCTTTCTTCTTTTTTACTTCTTCCCACTTGGCAGTATCAAAAAACCCTGATGCCTTCCTATCTTGAGTTACCCAGCTATTTCGTATATTTGCTGCTCGCCAGTTGTCAGCTTTATATCGAAAGCTGAAAAATGATTGTCTAGCCATCTATTGTTCTCCGTCCATTAAATTAATAATCTTAGTTACTGCATCAATTAGCTCATCAGCCGTGGTTTCACTATCACCAAGCTTGGAAAAAAGCTGCTTCATTTCGATTGAAATATCCGTATTATTCTGTACCTCAGCGTTTCGCTCTTCCCATAGCTTTTCGGCCATATATCCTGTGACCCCAATTGGGATCAAAAATAGTCCTTTATTTTTGGCAATCTCATACTCTTCACGCATGCCATTAGATAACACAAGATTATCTTCGCCAGCCTTATTACCAAACAAGAATAATGCAATACCTGCATGATTAATCATGTCTTCTCTATATTTTGTCCACAAATCTGACAGGGGTAGCCCTCCTTCCGTTGACTGAGGGAAAGGACGCAATACAAGCTGGTCCTCTACTTTCGCTTTTGGGCTAGTGAACGTTTGCTCAAGGACTCCTGAAATTACAGAGCTTCCGATACCCAAACCGAACCCGGAAACAACGCGCATACCTTTGGAAACTAGATTTCGACTTAATTTATATACAAATCCTAAAGCTTCGCGCTCTCCCATCTGTCCATATTCGAGGGCTGCGCCAGAAATAAAAATAGTTTTAGCCTTGTAACTTTGCTCTAATCGCCTCAACAATTCTGTTATTTCAGAAAAGGCATCAACAAGTATCGTTTTTACATTGAACCTTTCTAAGTCCTTCACAAAGTAAGCTTGTTTTCTCTTTCGATATTCAAAATCAGCAAGTTCTTCACCCTCGTCTTGCTCAACTCCTCTTATAAAACAATAATGGCGCCTTTGATTTCCTTCATACGCGACCCGAACTCGACTGAGGATATAATCTAAATTTGGATCAGTAAAACTAAACCCAATGAATATGAATGTTTTTGAAATTAGATCGCCTTTTAAATTCGCTAAATATTGATCCATTTTGACGTGATATCGCTCATAGTCATCCTTAGTTAAAACTGCTTGACTAGCGTGATCGACATCACCATGCATCTTATACACAACAGCATCACGCTTTGGCTTTGTTGTAGATAAATGCTCTTTTGTATATTTAACGTCAG
This sequence comes from Halomonas sp., assembly GCA_020201095.1. Lineage (GTDB taxonomy): Bacteria > Pseudomonadota > Gammaproteobacteria > Pseudomonadales > Halomonadaceae > Vreelandella. The sequence continues at coordinate 3,364 of JAIVHM010000274.1, forward strand.
CTATTTTTCCAGACTTATCTAGAGCAGTTTCAATTATCTTGTCGTAATTTGTGGTCCAATAAGTCCGTATTGGAAGCCGACATAGAATTTTGTGGTTCTCTGTTTCTAAAGCCTCTCTTGAAAACTCTTCTATAAGCCTCTGATTAAGTTGACTTCGGTTATTCGCATTATCGTTGCAATGAAATTGAGCTAAAGCTACCAAATCATTTTCTTTGTCGACATCCAAGCCGAGCTCATCAGCTATGGGCCGAAGTAGTTCAGCCCAATTAACGAAACCTGCTCCAGCTGACATCCCTGCACCTGCAAAAACCGCTACATTTTCTTCAGTGAGCTCTTTTCCTACATCTCGTAAAAATGCTTGCTTCTTTAAATCCATTAATAAATTCTCAGTTTGATACGATACTCGATGGCTTATAACGTTGAGCTAACCGGCGCTGCGCGGCTTTATCGCGCAGCGTCCAGCGACCGAAGGGAGCGAGGTTGAGCGCCGGGTTAGGTGCTTGCATAAAATCGGGGTCGTATCACAGTTTTCTCTAATATAGATAGCATGCACGATTACCGTAGCGTAATCGTACGAATGTCTGTTGATTAAATATCCGGTCATTTCCATAAATCGCCATCCCTCAGAAGTGGGCTACTGAATTACAGGCCTGATATTCGCAGGGTTTTGGTCAATGATCAAGCAGTGGAAGTAATTTCTAATTTAACCCAGCTGTGCTGAATGACAGGGTTTTGTTAATTTAGCTGGAAAAACGGGGCCGGGTCACAGAAAACATTCGGCGTATTACGCTTCGCTAATCTGTCCTACGCGGGTTTTGACTTGGTGTTTAGATTTTTAGCTTTTGACCTTAACTCCCCTTTACAACCTGCCTCAGCTTCCAACTTTGGTAGCGGCGATTTGCCATGGATGGCAAATCGAGGTTGGTTGGCCCGGACGGCCAATCCAACCGACGCGTAGGCAAAGTTGGAAGTTG
>JAIVHM010000274.1:4373-6607 GCA_020201095.1 Halomonas sp.
ACCCACTACCCGCCATGTTAAAAATTATTATTAAGATTTGATAGTTTCACAAAGGCCCAAACATGGATTTCGTCCTTAGATTCGTTGACGGTGCATCCATGCACCACTGCTCCGGTATGACGTACAGGAAAAAAACAAGCTAACCAACCAACACGCCCCACATATCATGCTCATCGGTATGCTCGATGCGCACCATCGCCCGATCACCTACCTGTAAATCACCCGGTTCCAGGATATACACCAGACCATCAATATCCGGGGCGTCGGCCATGCTTCTGGCGATGGCGCCTTCTTCGTCGATTTCATCGACCAGCACTTCGATGGTCTGGCCGATTTTTCGTTTCAGGCGTGCGGTGCTGATTTCGCTTTGCTTCTCCATGAAACGCGCCAGGCGTTGTTCTTTGATCTCTTCCGGGATGGCTGTGCCGAGTTCGTTGGCGACGGCGCCTTCGACCGGGGAGTAGGTGAAAGCGCCGACGCGGTCGAGCTGGGCTTCATCGAGAAAGTCGAGCAGTTCCTGAAACTCTGCTTCGGTCTCGCCGGGGAAGCCGACGATGAAGGTGCTGCGCAGGGTCAGTTCGGGGCACTGTTCGCGCCATTTTTTGATGCGGCTCAGCACTTTTTCGCTCGACGCCGGGCGTTTCATGGCTTTCAGGATGCGCGGGTTGGCGTGCTGGAAGGGGATGTCGAGATAGGGCAGTACTTTGCCTTCGACCATCAATGGAATAATTTCATCGACGTGCGGATAGGGGTAGACGTAATGCAGCCGCACCCAGATGCCGAGGCTGCTGAGGGCTTCGCAGAGTTCGGTCATGCGGGTTTTCACCGGGCGGCCTTCCCAAAATTCGGTGCGGTATTTGACGTCGATGCCGTAGGCGCTGGTGTCCTGCGAGATCACCAGCAGTTCCTGCACGCCGGCGTCTTTCAGGCGTTGGGCTTCGGCCAGCACTTCGTTCACCGGGCGGCTGACCAGATCACCGCGCAGGGCGGGGATGATGCAGAAGGTGCAGCGGTGGTTGCAGCCTTCGGAAATTTTTAGATAAGCGTAATGGCGCGGCGTGAGCCGAACGCCCTGCGGCGGCACCAGGTCGATAAACGGATCGTGTTTCGGCGGCAGATGCTGGTGTACCGCGTCCATGACTTCTGCAGTGGCGTGCGGGCCGGTCACCGCCAGCACCTGCGGGTGCGGTTGACCACCACCAGATCGGCGTCTTCATAAGTAGGTACAATGTCGTAACCTTCGGCGCGCAACTGTGTGAGAATATGCTCCGAATCGACGGTGGCCTTGGGGCAACCGAGGCTGACGAAGCCGACTTTTTTGGCGCGCTGAGGCGCGGTATTTTCAGGGGTAGATTTCATGGCGCGATTTTACCTTAGTTACCGCCCGGCAGTCGGTCGTTTCGCCAGGCGGCTAAACATTTTTACTGCAAACTGGCCGCTGTGTTTTTCCGGGCTGCTGCAACTTGAGTTTTTTAATGAGCGATTACGAAGAAAGATTTAGTTCCCTGTCACGGGTTTACGGTGACGAGGTGGTGAAGATGCTGGCTGCGGTACATATCTGTGTGGTGGGTATCGGCGGCGTGGGGTCGTGGGCGGCGGAGGCGCTGGCCAGATCGGGGGTGGGCAAAATCACGCTGGTCGATGCTGATACTATCGCGCGCAGCAACGCCAACCGGCAGATTCATACCCTTGAATCAACCCTCGGGCAATCCAAAGCGGCGGTCATGCAGCAGCGTATTCTGGATATCAATCCCGAGTGTGAGGTGCAGATTATCGAGCAGTATATTAATGCCGAGAATCTGCGTGACATTCTCGAACGCGGCTATGACTGCGTAATTGATGCGGTCGATGGCTTTAAGTCCAAAACCGCCATTATTTACTGTTGCAGACGCAACAAAATTCCGGTCATCACCACTGGCGGGGCGGGGGGCTTGCTCGACCCTACGCAAATTCAGGTGTCGGATTTATCGAGCACCTGGAATGATCCGCTGGCGGCCAAAGTGCGCTCCGAACTGCGCTGCAACCACGGCTTCACCCGCAACAAACGCTATACCTTCGGCGTGCCCTGCGTCTATTCCACCGAGCAGCAGCGTTACCCGCTAGCGGACGGCAAAGTGGGTTATGCCAAACCCGGCGTTGCCGGTCTGTCGCTGGACTGCAACTATGGCTACGGCTCCAGCGTGGCCGTCACCGCGGTGTTTGGTTTTGTCGCCGCCTCGACCGCAATCGAGCGC
>JAIVHM010000115.1 GCA_020201095.1 Halomonas sp.
GAATAAAACGAATATCACCTAAAAATTCAGTTTTTTCTGGATGGTTGATTTTATTAACTTTTATCTTAAATAAAAAAATAAAGGTTAGCTGTCTTGCTCACACGGCTTGAAGTTAAAGAAAAGATGGCTATCTTGAATTATATGCGGATTGTGATGGCCCTCAAAAGGTAGTTTTTTTCGGTAAAAATTCTATGACTGCTAATCATTCAAGGTGTTTTTTGAAACGCTGCGAAGGCTTGCAAAAATAGTCTCAGTATGACCTGTGTTAGCCACATATAGATGAATTTCTTAACGAATTTTACCAGGAAAAAACAAAGTTTCTTAAGGATAAGTGCTTTGATGGCTGTCGTTTAAACGAATTCCTGACAGCTTTCTTACAAGGAGGAATTATATGTTTCATCATTCCGCAAAACTTCAATACCCCGTGAAGGTTGACAAGCCTAATCCCCAATTCGCGATGCTACTCCAGCAAGCTATCGGTGGTATTGAGGGTGAAATACGCGTTGCAATGCAGTATTTCTTCCAGGCGATGGGGGCACGAGGTGATGATCGTATCCGCGATATGTTGATGTCGACAGCAACAGAAGAGTTATCACATATCGAAATGCTCGGCCATGCCGTCGCACTTAATTTGGAAGGTGCGCCAGTTTCTTATCAAGACGAAACTGCAAAAGACCCCGTCATGAATGCCATCCTGGGAGGCGCCAACCCGCGACACTTATTATCCTCAGGTCTTTCGGCGATGCCAGTGAATGCGAATGGTGTGCCTTTTGATATGAGTCATGTTTATGCCACAGGCAATATTGGCGCCGACATGTTGGCTAATGTAACTGCGGAAGCGGGTGGACGAGTACTTGCATCACGCCTATATAACTGGACCGATGATCATGGCATGAAAGATTTCTTGTCGTTCCTGATTGCACGAGATACCTACCACCAACAACAGTGGTTGGCCGTTATAGAGGAGCTTGGCGGTATGCAGGCGCAGCTTCCAATTCCTAATTCGACTCCCGAAGAGCATGAGGCAATGCAACACTCATACTATTACCTTAATACCCTGCTTGATAAAGAAGCCCCAAAAGGCCGTTGGGCTGCAGGCACTTCTCTTGACGGTAAAAGCGAATTTTCAGTAGTGAATCAGCCTGCTCCCGAAGGTCAGGAGCCAACATTAGGCAAAGCAAAACCAAACACTGGCGCTCAAAATGAGCAAATGTGAATACCATTAGTCACGTCGATTAAGATGGGCTGGATAAGGAGAAACTGCAATGGAAAGCAAGCACTTGATAGATTGGTTGCGAGATGCACATGCAATGGAAAAGCAGGCTGAGAAAATGTTGAAGGCTCAGGCGAGCCGATTAGAGCATTATCCCCAGTTGGAACAGCGCATTGTTAAGCATATTGAGGAAACAAAGCGTCAGGTTGAAAAGCTTGAGCATTGCATGGGCTTGCTAGGTACTGATGCATCTACAATAAAAGACCTAGGTGCTCAAATGACGGCTTTTGGTCAGGCCATAGGTGGCATGATGGCTGAAGATGAAGTAGTAAAAGCTGGCATTGCTAGTTACGCATTCGAAAATTTTGAGATTGCGAGTTATAAAGCAATTATTAAAGCTGCTGATATGGCTTCACAACCTGAAATATCTCAAGTATGTAACGAAATCCTTCAAGAAGAAGTAGCGATGGCCGAGTGGCTTAGCCAGCACCTTGATGATGTTACTCATCAATATTTACTACGGGAGGATGAGAACCTTCGCGCTAAAACTTAATTTTCATATTCTCATCATGGTAAATTTTTGCCCTGGTTCACGCTGGGGTTTTTGTAAACTGAAAATGTAGAGAAATATACGCTCAATCAATAAAGCTTTTACACCTCTTTGAAATGTATTTTTTTAATATCAAAAATGAATATTAGTTATGATTTTTCTGATTATTTGTTTTCGAAATAATATAGGGCGCGATAAAGACCTACGCAGCGTGTGCGATGATGCGCGCAGTTTCAGTCGCCGTGAACCCGCATTGTTTATAGGTGGCGTGATTGCCGCGGGCTTTTTAGTTTCCCGTTTTCTGCGCAGTTCAAGCCACCACTCCTCGGATGCTGACAACCACGCAACAGGTGCCAACAATGACACTAATCGCGCGCCGCATAGCCCTTCGTACAGCCAACCCTCTAGCCTGACAGAAAGCCCAACCAATGGCCCCGGTAGTTTTGGTAAGCCAAGTATTGATGGGCGTGATTCATGGTAATCACAATGGTGATTGGTAATGCTGATTGGCATGTTAACTCAGCAACTAAAGCGCTCTACTATCAGAGCAGGGAGGCAAAGAATGGATACGGAAGATAAAACCAAGACGCAGGGAGCATCGATTGGTTCGCTTTTATCGACGATAACGCATGAATTAACGTCTCTTGTGCGCAATGAAGTCGAACTTGCCAAGACAGAAATGTCGGAAAAAACTCATGAGGCCATGACGGGCATTGCAGAAATTGCCATTGCTGGCGCGATATTGTTGAGCGGTTTTTTGACGTTGCTAGCAGCAGTGGTTTTTTTGCTCAACGAGGTGCTGCCGCCTGAGATGACGCCTTGGCTCTCCGCTGTGATTGTTGGCGTTGTGGTGACGCTTATTGGCTTCGTCATGCTCAAGGCAGGGCTTAAAAAACTCCAGGCGCGCAATCTGAAGCTCGATCGCACCATGAACAGTCTGCATAACGATAAAGTGGCTGCTAAGGAGCACCAGCAGAAGGTCAAGGAGGACTTGAAATGAGCAAAAATAACGAACAACGCAATTCCGAAGAAATTGAAAAAGACATTAACCAGTCTCGCAGCCGGCTTGATTCCACCTTACATGAAATCGAAACGCGCTTTTCTCCTCAGCAAATGCTGAATACGTCTTATGAGTACCTGCGCCACGGTGGTGCCAATGAGTTTTTCGCAAACTTGGGTACGACGATTAAACAAAATCCTTTGCCCTTCTTGGTGACGAGTGCGGGACTGGGTTGGATGATGCTATCGCAACGCTACCCTAATCAGGGACAGCCCCAGTCGCAGACCCACAACTCGCCCAGTATTCCTGTTCACGAGGGTACTCAGCCTGATGGCGATGGTTCGGGCGTCGCTCCCAATCAATCTGGTTCGTCAGACACCCATGACGCTGGTCAGGGGCATCTAAAAGGAATGGCGGATGGAGCAAAAGAGAAGGCTCATCACCTAGGCGAAAGAGCGCATCATCTAGGCGATAGCGTACGAGAGTCTACGTCTCACCTTCAGCACGGCGCTCAATCCAGCATGCATGACATGTCAAATCGTGCGCGGCAAGTGAAAAGCCAGTCGTCTGATTTTATTCAGGAACATCCGTTAGTGGTCGGCGCACTAGGGTTTGCGCTTGGCGCGGCTTTGGGCGGTATTTTCCCTGCGACGAAGAAAGAGGATGAGTATTTCGGCGAGTATCGCGACCGCGTCCTGCATAAAGCCGCCGAAACCGGGCAAGAGGAAGCGGATAAAGCTCAGCATAAGATTCATGAGAAAGCCGAATCAGTTAAGAGCCAATCTCAGCAGGATAGCGACACGAATGTAAAAAGCTCACCAACGCCTTCTACTGAACGTCCAGATACGGAGCGGCATAGCTCAGGATTAGCGGGCTCGAATACGCCCTCTGGTAATACTCAAGGGTCGGGCACTAATCGCACACCCTTAACCGCGAGTGAGGAAAAAACGATGACTCAGCAAACTCCCGAAAACGACAAGCAAGCCCCAAAAAAGCATCATGACGAAGCCAACCCGATGCCGGATACGCATCACGTAAACCCCAAGTCTAAAGACTCGCCCCAGACGCCGGGCAAGGATAAAAAATAAGCGACGTTGGCACTTCAACTCAGCATACACGGCGCTACACCTTGTAGCGCCGTTTTACTTCCACGCTTAGGTGGCCTGCCAACGTCTGGGCATCTTATGGCAGTTGCGGGTAATACGTTGGCATAACCGTTCGAGTAAAACCTGCTCGGTGCCAGGTTTTGCGACTGTCTCTAGCCCTCCTGCCACGTCGGGAAGACAGGTGACCAACGCCTCCGCGAGCTCTACCCCCTGCCGTATGAAATAAGCAGGCTTGAATCCCAGTGCCTTCGCCAATGATGCCAAATCCGATTGCCCAATACTGCCGGGTTGGTCGGCACCTCCTACCTGAAACGCAAAGCGCTTGGATAGGCCGCTGTAAATTGTCGTCGACATGAGATCGTAAAACGGAGCCAGCTGAACACCTTGGGG
>JAIVHM010000116.1:0-2599 GCA_020201095.1 Halomonas sp.
CCATGGCGTGGCGCGGCGACGCGTGTCGCTGGGTGGCACGGCGATCGCGCCTGCCAGCATTTCCCGCTTGCGCCCGAAGCCCGGCACTTTTTGCCACTCAAACCCGGCGGCTTTTAGCCCGCGCTTGACGATACCGGCGCAGGTGAAGGTGGCGAATGATGCGCCAGGGCGTGAGCGCGCTGCCATGGCCTTAAACAGCTCAGGCTGCCACATTTCAGGGTTTTTGGAAGGCGCAAAGCCATCCAGAAACCAGGCATCGACCTGGCCATCCAACTGCGACAGGCGCTCGGTGGTGTCGCCAAAATGCAGATCCAACGTCACGCGTTCGCTAAGGTGCAAACGGTGGATACCGCTGACCGCTTCGGGCCACTGGTCGCAAAGCACCTGTGTATAACTGGCAAGCGAGGGCCAGGCGCTCAACGCGCGGATAAGCGATGCGCGATCCAGGGGAAACTTCTCTGTGGATAACAGGTGAAGCCATGCATTGGCCGGGGCATGCGCGGCAAAGCAGGCCCAGGCACACAGCATATTCAGCCCGGTGCCAAAGCCTGTCTCGCCGATCACGAAGGCACGCCGCTGCTGCCACTCGGCGAAGCGGGCGGGCAGGTGGTTGGCGTTGATAAACACGTGCTCGGTTTCAGCGCGGCCGTTATCGCGGGAAAAATAAACGTCGTCGAAGGCGTCCGAGTGCGGCGCCGCGTTGTCCCAGGTGAGCGACGGCGACGTTAGCGCCGACAGAGGCGGCAAAGGGTAAGGGCGTTGCGTCACGCAGTCATCCGTGTTGCAAAAAGATGGTTAAAAAATGACCAATTTGTGAATAAGGGCGTTATTCCTGGCTTAGGGAAATGCGTCCGCCGTGTTTTCACAGAGTTTTCCACAGCCTCTGTGAAGAAGCCGACGGACCCTCCATATTCACTCGACAGGGTCAAGGTAAAACTTTCTTGAACGGTTTGACGGTCACCTGAGCGTAAACACCGGCGATGACGTAGGGGTCGGCATCGGCCCAGCTTTCGGCGTCTTCCAGGCTGTCAAACTCGGCAATCACGAGGCTGCCGCTGAAGCCCGCTTCACCAGGGTCGTTGGCATCAATGGCCGGGTGGGGACCAGCGAGTACCAGGCGACCTTCGTCACGCAAGGCCTCCAAGCGCGCTAAGTGGTCGGGCCGGGCGGCCAGGCGGCGTTCCAGACTGTTAGCCGTATCTTCACTGATGATGGCATATAGCATGTGCATAACTCCTTGAATGGAATAGGAACAAAAGGGCGGGCAACGACGGCTTCAATTGACCGGACTGGTATAAGCGAGCACCATATCGAATCAAACCCATCCTTATTCTGACAAACTCGCCACACGGCGTCATGCCTATGCCCCGACTTCCTGCTACGTTCGAGACCGACCAGCGTTACCCCGTTGATTTGCACATGCATTCGACGGCATCCGACGGTGCCTTGACGCCGACGCAACTCGTCACGCTGTGCGCCGAACGTGGCCTGGCCCACATGGCGTTGACCGATCACGATACCATGGATGGCGTCACGGAGGCGGGCCAGGCAGCTGCATCCGCGGGCGTGTGCTTGTTGCCTGGCTGCGAGTTATCCACTCGCTGGCAGGGTATCAATATTCACATGGTGGCGCTGATGCCGGGTGGCCTCCAAGGCCCGCTGGTGGAAGGGTTGATCCATCAGCGGGAGGCGCGCATCAAACGCGCTGACGTGATTGCCGAGCGGCTTGAAAAAGCCGGCCTGACCGACGCCCTGGCAAAAGCCCGCGAGCAGGCGGGAAGCGATCGGCCGCTGGGTCGCCCCGACTTTGCCCGAGCCCTGGTGGCAGATGGAATGGTGGCCGATTGGGCCAGCGCCTTTAAACGCTTTTTGGGCAGTGGCAAGAAAGGCGATGTAAAGGCCCACTGGCCGGAAATCAGCGACGCGGTGGGCTGGGTTGTCGCGTCGGGTGGCGTGGCAGTTCTCGCCCATCCGCTGCGACACGGCTTGACCCGGCGCAAGCGTGGTCTGTTGATGGATACCTTTCAGGCAGCCGGTGGGCAAGCGGTGGAACTGGTCAGCGGCCATCAAAACCCGGACAGCACCCGCGATCTGGCGCGCCAGTTGGTAGAACGCGAGTTATACGCCTCGATGGGCAGCGATTTTCACTTTCCCGGTAGCCACGCCGCCCCCGGCAGCATGAGTTTGATACCGCGCACCGCGGCACCCCCCATCTGGCAGCATCCGCGGTTACGCCACCTGCTAGATGCACCGGCTGGGCCTCTGGCCGCTGCATAAGCTAAGGTAGACGGTATGGACCACTAACACCCATAGGCAGGAGCATGCCATGAGCCAATACTTTCAGATTCATCCTGAAAACCCGCAAAAACGCCTGATCGACCAATCTATCGAGATTATCCGCAAAGGCGGCGTGGTGGCGTACCCCACCGATTCCGGCTATGCGCTGGGTTGCCACTTGGGCGAGAAAAAAGCCATCGAGAAAATCAAATGGCTGCGCTCGCTGGACGATAAGCACAACTTCACCCTGGTGTGTTCGGATCTGTCGCAGATCGGCACCTACGCCAAGGTCGATAACGACGTGTTCCGGCTGCTCAAGGCC
>JAIVHM010000116.1:2643-3937 GCA_020201095.1 Halomonas sp.
GCGTTACCCTGATTCCTGTCGGCGAAGACTTGCCGATGAGCGACGCCGAAGATATCCGCGAGCGGTTTGGCGCGCACCTGGATCTGATCATTGACGGCGGCGCCTGCCACCTGGATCCCACCAGCGTCATCGATCTGCGCGAACTGCCGCCCAAGATCGTCCGTGAAGGACGCGGGGATACATCGCCCTTTACTGTTTAAGTATTTTAGGCTTGCCAATTTTCCCAACTTCTCGTTAATCGAGCCCCCATGCCATCTGCTGGGGGCTGCCTTTTTGCTGATCACTGAATCCCGAGATACCGCATAAGGTGATCTATGTTTTTCTTAATATTATTTGAATGACCAATCAAAATAAAATACGGTGGCAATGCATTCTATCGATAACGAAGGTAATCCGAGCGGTGGGGTATTCTTGCTGCTTCAGGATTGCCGACAAAAGGAGATTGCCTAATGACACTATCGCGTTACCGCAATGTAGCCACCCTGGCGGCCCTGGCAAGCTTGGCGAGTCTGCCGCTCGCGGGGCAGGCAGTGGCGAACGATGATACGAATTGCGCCCAGGCTGAATACGCCATGGGGCTGCGTTTTCAGCAGCAATCCGCCGAAGCCATTGCCTTGCAGCGTCAGGGGTTTGAGCTGGCCACCTATCGCCTTGAAGAGCAGATCGAAGCCCATGGCGACGATGCAGACCTGGCGATCATGACCGATCTTGACGAAACAGTGTTGGACAACAGCGCCTTGCTGGTGCGTGACATGCGGGCCTGCCACGACTTCACCACCTGGGATACCTGGAAACACTGGGAGCGCGAAGGTAATCCGCGTTTGATGCCCGGCGCAAAAGACTTCCTGGAATTTGCCGACGAGCACGACGTGACGATCTACTACGTTTCTGATCGCTACCAGGAAAATAAAGCCGACACCCTGGCCACGCTTGAGGCAATGGAACTCCCTCAGGTCTCTGAAGACAGTGTGAAATTGTTGGGGCCACCCAAGTCGGAGCGTCGCGCCGAGGTTGAGGACGGGCATACCCTGGTGATGCAACTCGGCGATTCGCTGCACGACTTTGCCGGTGAGTTTGCCGAGGCGAACCTGGAAGAGCAGCGCGCATTGGTCGACGAAAATGCCGACCGCTTTGGCAAAGACTGGATTGTTTTCCCCAACGCAACGTACGGGGATTGGAGCGATGCCGAGCTAAACGCTTGGGACGCCCCGCATGAAGTGGAGTGATCGTTTAGATAATCACGCCATTTAACAAGCAAGAAGCGTTACACGCCTCAGGAGTCACTATCCTGGGG
>JAIVHM010000117.1:0-4080 GCA_020201095.1 Halomonas sp.
TCCTGGGTGTAGGCGGTCAGGTCGGTGCCGAACACGGTGGGAATATCGCCGTGGAGCAGGCCAGCGCCCAGCAGTTCGCGGAACAGGTAGCTCATGCCGCCAGCTGCCTGGAAGTGGTTGATGTCTGCCTGGCCGTTGGGGTACACCTGCATCAGGCTGGGCGTAACCGCAGAAAGATCGGTGAAGTCGTCCCAGTTGAGGGTGATGCCCGCAGCGGCGGCCATGGCGATCAGGTGCAGCGTGTGGTTGGTCGAACCGCCTGAGGCGAGAAGCCCAACGACGGCATTGACGATGGCGCGCTCGTCGATCTGCTTGTAGAACGGACGATAGTCGCCGCCAGGTTCGGTGTTACGAATCGCCTGCTCAGTCGCGTAGCGCGTCAGCGCTTCGCGCATCTCGGTGCCAGGGTTGACGAAGGAGGTGCCTGGCAGGTGCAGACCCATGACTTCCATCATCAGCTGGTTGGAGTTGGCCGTGCCGTAGAAGGTGCAGGTGCCGGGGCTGTGGTATGACTCGGATTCCGCCTCCAGCAGCGCATCGCGACCCACCTTGCCCTCGGCGTACAGCTGACGAACGCGGGCCTTTTCCTTGTTGGGCAGGCCGCTGGGCATGGGGCCTGCTGGCACAAACATCGCTGGCAGGTGGCCAAAGCGCGCGGCGCTGATAAACAGCCCAGGAATAATCTTATCGCACACGCCCAGGTAAAGTGCAGCGTCAAACATGTTATGGGAAAGCCCTACGGCGGCGGCCATGGCAATCACATCGCGGGAAAACAGCGACAGCTCCATCCCCGGCTGGCCTTGGGTCACACCATCGCACATGGCCGGTACGCCACCGGCAAACTGGGCCGTTGACCCCATCGCGTTGGCAGCGGCTTTGATAGTGGCCGGGAAGGTTTCAAACGGCTGGTGGGCCGAGAGCATGTCGTTGTAGGCCGAAATGATCCCTAGGTTGGCGCTGTTCATCAGCTTTAAGGAATCTTTGTCCTGCGGGTTGCAGGCAGCAAAGCCGTGGGCCAGGTTGCCGCAGGAGAGCTCGCCGCGATGCACGCCGCGTTTGTGCTGGTCGGCCATGCGCTGCTCGTATAGGGCGCGCCGCTCGGCAGAACGCTCACGTATGCGTTGGGTAACCTCGGCAACGGTGGGATTTAAAGGGGCGTGTGTTGAGCTCGGCATAAAAACCTCTGCGTGGTAGAGACGGTGAGTCAAACCTGTAGTTATTTTACATTTTTTAGTGGCGATGGGAGAGACTTTACGGCAATAAAATCACTATTTGTAGTTTTATTACCCTAATTGATGACGACTATCGCGCTGAATAATCGGCGCTAAAGCGTGCATGTTGACCATAGCGGTCGTTGGCCGCTTTCTAGGCGTAAACCGCAAGTATAGCAGGCCTGCATTTGCTACCATTCCTCCTTCCATTATGTTGAACGCTTTGGAGCCACCATGCCCCCTGATGTTGCCCTGTCGATGATCGAGCGTATCGCGCCGGTCGACGCTTGCGCAGGTGAGCGCACTCGCGCCTATCTTGATACGCTCACCAAGCCGCCGGGCAGCCTTGGCCAGCTAGAAACGCTTGCGATTCAGCTAAGCAGCATTACCGGTGAGCTAAGGCCCAGGGTAACGCCTCCCAGCGTACTGGTGTTTGCCGCCGACCATGGCGTGGCGGCAGAAAGCGTGTCGGCGTTTCCCCAGGCCGTGACCGCCCAGATGGTGGCCAACTTCGCCCGCGGCGGGGCGGCGATTAATGTGTTTGCCCGGCAGATTGGCGCGCAGGTCGAGATCGTCGATGTAGGCGTTGCGTCTAAGTTAACCATGCCTGGCGTGACCCACGCCAAGGTGCGTCAGGGTACGGCCAATATGGCAATCGAAAACGCCATGCAAAGTGAGGAAGCCAAGGCGGCGATTGAGGCAGGGAAAGTCGGCGGACTGGAAATCGCTGCCATGGTCGGCGCTTATCTAGCCGCTGCGGCGAATCGGCTGCCCGCTATTGTTGATGGTTTCATCGCCACGGTGGCAGCGCTTGTGGCGTGTCGCCTATGCCCGGCGGTGCGGGGGTATCTGGTGTTTGGTCATCGCTCAGAAGAGCCCGGCCACGCAATGGCCCTGGAAGCACTCGATGCCCAACCGTTGCTGGCGCTTGGCATGCGGCTGGGCGAAGGCAGTGGCGCGGCGTTGGCATTCCCGCTGCTCCAGGCGGCTGCCGGGATGCTCAATGAGATGGCCACCTTCGCCGATGCGGGCGTTAGCGATAACACCAGCCAATGATGCCGTTCAGCGACTATTTTCCAGCTATTCTTTTGTGGGTGACCGTGGCGATTGTGATTGACCTGATCGTCGGTGATCCGCGTTCGCTGCCGCACCCGGTGGTGATGATCGGCCGTACCATCAGTGCGCTGGAAAAACGCTTAAACCAGGGCGCTGCCAAGCGTCGATGGCGGTTGGGGTTTTTACTCACTGCCGTTATCGTGCTGGGGACTTTTAGCGTTTCGTGGCTGGTGTTGGCACTGTTAACCGCGCTGCACCCATGGCTTGGCGTTGCCGCCGAGATATGGCTGTTAGCCACTACGCTTGCGATTAAAGGGTTGGGCGATGCGGCCCGTGCTGTGGCCGTGCCGCTTGCCAAAGGCGATTTGCCTGCCGCTCGGCAAGCGCTGGGCATGATTGTGGGGCGTGATACCCAGGGCCTGGATGAGGCCGAGATCACCCGCGGGGCGGTGGAAACCGTGGCGGAAAATACCGTCGATGGCATTACCGCACCGCTGTTTTTTGCCCTGATTGGCGGCGCCCCCCTGGCGCTTGCGTACAAGGCGGTGAATACGCTGGATTCGATGGTCGGTTACCGCAACGCGCGTTATAACGATTTTGGCTACGCTTCGGCCAAGCTGGATGACGTGGCCAACTGGCTGCCGGCACGCTTGACGGCCTTGTGTCTGTGGTTGGCGGGGCTGCTGTTAAATGTTTCGGGTGTTTTACAGTTGCGCTGGCGGGGCGCATGGCGTGACACCTGTCGCGAAGCGCCGCGCCACCCCAGCCCCAACGCCGGCTGGCCAGAAGCCATGGTGGCAGGTTTGCTCGGTGTACAGCTGGGCGGCGCTAATTATTATCACGGTCAGGCATCGCACCGTGCGACGCTGGGCGAGCCGCTGGAGGCGCTGCGGGTTGCCCATATAGATGCAACGATTCGCTTGATGCACGGCGGCTGGGTGCTATTTATGGTGCTGTCAGCTGTCTTGATTGTGGGGTTGAGTTTGATGCTTCCGAGGTTTGTATGAGTACACCTGAATGGCCCAGCCACGGTGGCCAGTCCGAGGCGCTATTAGCCCACTTCGGCTTGCCATTAGAGCATCGGCTGTACGATTTTAGCGCCAATCTGAATCCCTTGGGGCCCCCCGCCTGGGTACGAGACTGTTTAACGCAACAGCTGGCAGGCCTTGAGCACTACCCGGCGCCGGATTATTCCACTGCCCGCCGCGCCATCGCCAGCCATCACCAACTTCAGCCTGAACAGGTACTGCTGACCAACGGCGGCGCGGAGGCGATTTTTCTTGCCGCCGCGCTACACGCTTGGCAGCGGGCGGCGATTATAACGCCAAGCTTTGGCGAGTATGCCCGCGCTTGTTTCGCCCACCGGCTGTCAGTCGCTGAGATCGCACTGCCCGCGCCGCATTTTACGCTGGATATTGATTCGCTGTTGGCAGCGCTTGTTGGTATTGATGTGCTGTTTCTGTGTCGGCCCAATAATCCCACGGCGACGCTTATCGATACGTCAGTCATGGAGACATTGCTGGATGTCACGGCTTGGACGGGCTGCCGGGTGGTAGTGGATGAGGCCTTTGTGGACATGGTCGGCGAAACGCATGATGCGGTGTCGCTGGTACCTCTGCTGGATCGCTATCCGCATCTTATTCTGCTGCGTTCAATGACCAAGTTTTATACCCTGCCAGGGCTCCGGTTAGGCTACATGCTGGCGGAGTCGGCCACGATTCAAGCGGCACAGAGCCACCAGCCGCCCTGGAGCGTTAATCACTTGGCGGCTGTACTGGTGGCGCCGCTGCTGGCAGATGACGCCTTTACCCGG
>JAIVHM010000117.1:4170-6735 GCA_020201095.1 Halomonas sp.
GTGCTTGACGCGGCGGCCCTTTCACCTTGCTACTATTTGGCCACCGCGGAAGTGTACGACGACGAGATGGCTGCGCGTGTTGCTCGCCATCGGCAATCCAGGGACGCGCAGTGGCTGACGTTGGAAGCGCCGCTGGCCATTGATCAAGCGATTGCCAGCGTGCCAGAAGGCGGTGCCGTGCTGCTGGATTGCCTGACCCTCTGGGCCAGTCAGGTGCTGTATGCCAGTGAGCTTAGCGAAGGCGAAGGGTTGGCGTTGCTGGCAGACACGCTCGCAGATGCCCAAGCGCGCAGCGTGCATCTAGTGGTTGTCTCTAACGATATCAACGAAACGTTACCTCCCAGCGATGCCGAAACCTGGCGTTACCTGGCCTTTCTTCAGCGTGCCCACCGCTGGGTAGCGGCAGAGGCGGACTCGGTGCTGGAAGTGGTCGCAGGCTGTGCCATCGAATGGAAAAACGACGGGAAGGTTCTGTGAAAGAAGATGCTGCGAAAAAGGGTGCTGTGAATGAAGGTGCGGTGAAAAACATTCTGTTCGGTCTCTTGCTCGCTCTTCAGTTTTTGACCCGAATCCCGATTCCTGTCACTTGCCCCTGGACGCCTGAAACCCGCCGCTGGGCTGTGCGAGCCTACCCGCTGGTCGGCCTATTGATCGGTAGCGCCCTGGCGCTGCTTGCGCTAGGTATGCATAACGTCCCCACGCCGATCACCGCGCTGGCGCTGCTTAGCCTTTGGGTCGCGCTTTCCGGTGGGCTGCACCTTGATGGCGTCATGGATATCGCCGATGCGCTGGGCAGCAATCAGCCGCTGACGCGCCGCTGGGAGATCATGAAAGACCCGCAAATCGGCAGTTTCGGCATGCTGGCGCTGGTGTTTCTGCTTGCCTGGAAGGGCGTGCTGCTGTGGGCGCTGCTTGCCTATCAAGCGCCGCTCTGGTGGCTGCTGGTGGTGCCCGCGCTCGGGCGCTGGGCCGGTGTGGCCTTGCTGGCGCTGACCCCCTGCGCCCAGCCGAAGGGCCTGGCCTGGAGTTGGCAGCAGTCGCTTAGTGGCCAGGATGTGGCGCTGGCGCTGGTACCGCTCGCGGTGATAGCCCTGCTGGCACCCATACTAGTGGGGATGCTGATTGCAGCAATCGTTTTTGTGGGACTGATGCGCTGGCTTATGCTGCGCCTGTTTAACGGCATCAACGGCGACATGGTCGGTGCCACCATCGAAGGAGGAGAAGTTTGGCTACTGATCTTAGTGTGGAGCTGGTGGCAGTTCGCCACGGCATTACCGCCTGGAATCTAGAGCGCCGTTATCAGGGCCAGCGCGATATTGCGCTGCTGTTTCCTGAGGCTGAAGAGGGGTTGATCGCCCTGCGCGACGCCGTGGTGGATGAGCGTTTTGACGCCATCTACTCAAGCGACTTGAACCGCTGCCAACAGACGCTTGAGTGGATCCAGGCAGCGAAAGAGGGCGTGCCGGTTGCGCTTGAGCCGCGTCTGCGCGAGCTCGATTTTGGCGAGTACGAAGGCAAGGTCTACGACGAGCTAAAAGACTTGCCCCATTACCGCGCCTGGATCGACAGCGTCGGTGAGCTGCAAATCCCCGGCGGCGAATCGGCCGCTCAACTGCGCGCGCGTCTGGAGTCCTGGCTGCATGATGTGGCGGTCAATGCTCGGCAGGGCGGCCACGGTAAGATCCTGGCCGTTACCCACGGCGGCGTGATTCGCGAGCTGCGCCGCCGTTTTGAAACCATTCACTTCTGGGATGGCTCAGTGAGCCAGGCCCAAGGTCGGCGCTGGACACTCACTTATCACACCGATGCGAATGGCAAAGGAGATTGGCAATGCAGCTCTTCATCGGCGGTGCCTGCGCTGGTAAACGCGACGCCGTAACGGCTCGCTTTCCCGACGCTTTATGGCACGGGCTAGCACCGGGTCAGCGACTGGAAGAGTGCCAGCAAGCGCTGGTTGCCGACACCCCGCTGGTGATAACCGGCGTGCTTGAGTGGCTCGAAGCCGCTTTAGCAAACGCGGAAAACGATGCCCTGCGCCAACAGTGGCAGGGTGATATGGCAAAGCTCTGCCAGCGTGCTGACGAACTAAAGGTGCCGCTGATCATTATTGCCAATGAAGCTGGCCGGGGAATTGTGCCCATGCAACCCGAGCAGCGCCGCCTGCGTGACCTCAATGGCTGGTTTACTCAAGACGCCACCGCCCAGGCTGAGCAGGTGTGGTACGTGCGGCATGGGTTGGTGCAGTTGATCAAGTAGCTATTCCGGCTTTTTATTACGATAAATCGGGCGAATTTTTGCCTGTCTTGTAAGCTATTTCGTACACGTGTAAGAGATCGCTGTGACGTGCCCTCCAAGGGTTGCACTTCGCTTCTGGCTCGCTATTCTGATCGCTTCTTATTAGCAGATAACGATCCAGGGAGCGGCATTATGTCTGAAAGGACAGGGGCGGGAGAGACGGGTCTACAATTCACCCTAACGCTCCCCGGCGTTGACGACATCGCGGTAATCGACTTCACTCACCGCGAAGCGCTCTCCCAGCCTTTCGAACTGGCGCTCAACCTGGCC
>JAIVHM010000118.1 GCA_020201095.1 Halomonas sp.
GCGGCGGTGCGCGAGGCGGTCAACCTAACCGCCAGTGAAGCACTGGAGCAGAATGTGATCGACGTGATTGCGCGGGACGTAAGCGACTTGCTGGCGCAAATAGACGGTACGACGGTGGTCATGGAGGGTGGTGATCTGACGCTTGATACGGCCGACCTTGCTATCGAGCGCTTTGACCCGGATTGGCGCACAGAGCTGCTTTCGCTGATTACCAACCCCAATATTGCTTACTTTCTGCTGATCATCGGCTTTTACGGGCTGATCTTCGAACTCTCGAGCCCTGGCAGCCTGTTCCCTGGCACTATTGGGATTATTTCGCTGCTGTTGGCGCTCTTTGCCTTTCAGATGTTGCCGATTAATTACGCGGGTCTGGCGCTTATCGTCGTTGGGCTGGCGCTGATGGTGGGCGAGGCGTTAATGCCCAGTTTTGGCGTGCTGGGGGCCGGCGGTATTGTCGCCTTTGTGCTGGGGTCGATCATGCTGATGGATGCCGAGCACCTCGCCATTTCGCTGCCGCTGATTGGTGGCGTGGCGTTGGTATCCGGCGGGCTGATGCTGTGGACGCTGACGCGCTTTGCAACGCTGCGTCGGCATCCAGCCCACACAGGTATGGACCAGTTGATTGGCGCAAGCGCCATTGCCCTGGAAGATTTTGAGACTCACGGCCACGTGCGGCTGCATGGCGAGCGCTGGAACGCGGTGAGCAATGTGCCGATCAAGCAAGGCGATGAAGTGAAAGTGGAGCGCCTTGATGGCTTGACGGTCTACGTATCACCCCCGTAAACGCCTGGCTGCCGCGTGTTGCTTATTACTGATCAATCGCTAGACGAGGTGTCCTATGTTGTTATCTTATTTAGTGCCCGTTGTGCTGGTGGTGTTGCTGATTGCCGCCTCCGTTCGCATTTTGCCGGAATACAAACGTGGCGTGGTGTTCTTCCTGGGCGGCCGTTTCCAGAAGGTGAAGGGCCCTGGGCTGGTCATGATAATCCCGGCCATTCAAAAGATGCAGATAGTCGATCTGCGCGTTATCACCATGGACGTGCCCGAGCAGGATGTGATCTCGCAGGACAACGTGACGGTGAAGGTCAACGCTGTGCTTTACTTCCGCGTGATTGACCCGGAAAAGGCGATTATCCAGGTTGAGAACTTCACCCAGGCGACCAGCCAACTGGCGCAGACCACTCTACGTTCGGTGCTGGGTAAGCATGACCTGGATGAGATGCTTTCCGAGCGCGATAAGCTCAACGACGATATCCAGGAAATCCTCGACGTTCAAACCGATGCCTGGGGCATCAAGGTGGCGAATGTCGAGATCAAGCACGTGGACCTGGACGAGAGCATGATCCGCGCCATTGCCCGTCAGGCCGAGGCAGAGCGCGAACGGCGCGCCAAGGTGATTCACGCCGAGGGCGAGCTGCAAGCCTCGAGGAAGCTGGTCGAGGCGGCCAACGTGATGCAGGAAAACTCCGCCGCGCTGCAGCTGCGCTATCTGCAAACCATGAGTGATATGAGCAACAAGAACGCATCGACGATTTTCTTCCCGTTGCCCATGGACATTATGGAGGCTTTCAAGGACATGAAAGCCAAGCACATACCTACATCCGATACGCCAAAAGACGACGCCTAAACGTTCCTGCTGGCGCTATGAAGGGTCGACGCGGCGGTAAATGGCGGCAAATACGCTATAGCAACCAAACGCCAGCAGGTCAATTGCGACAAATCCAAACAGCCACTGCCCGTAGGCCTGGCTGCGCAAGGTGTTAAACGCCTCCGCCGTGCCGCCAGCTTCGTTGGGGTCGAATTGAAAAGCGGCGATGATAAAAAAGCTGCTCACGATTACAAAGACGAGCCCACGGACAACCAGGCCGAAACGGCATATCGGATAGGCCCATGCTTGGGTACGCGTGGGCATGGCGAAGTGCTTATCGAACTTGGCTTTGTAGCCTTTGACGGCATGGGCGATACCCGCGCCGATAATGGCAATGCCGACGGCAGCCACCAGCCAGCGGCCAAAGGGTTGCTGCATCAGCCAACTGACCATGCCTTCCGAACCGCCGCTTGAGCCACCTGAAGAGCTAGACGAGAGAAAGCGGAAGACAAGGCTGGCGGCAAAAAATGCCAGTAATGTGTGGGTAACGGCACTCACGAACAAGCCCGCACGAATCACCAGCCCTTTGGCACTGGTACCGTGATGATCGGGGTCCTTGAAGGCTTGTATGCAGCGCCACATGGCGTACCCAATCAGCCCCACGGCGATAATGCCCAGCATCACCTTGCCGAACGGCGCACTCAGCACCGCTTCCAACGCGCCGCGGCTGCCTTCCGCCTGGCCACCCTGGCCAAAGGCGCTAAGCGCCGCTAGTCCCCCCACCAAAACGTAAACTAAACCGCGAGAAGCGTAGCCCATGCGAGCAAATGCGCTGATGGCATCGTGGTGGTCGGGCGTAGAGCTTGCCATAGTGTCCTCCTGACTGTTGATGGCGGGAAACGTCCTTATCGTTCCAAGCACTCCCTATCGGTTTAGGGCTCGTGCTACTGTTATTTTAGCATGCTGATGCGTTAACGGCGGTGGGCTGGACGATCAAGTACCGGCAGCACGCGTGCATTCAAGTATATAAACAGGAAGTATTTGAACAGGGCAAAAGCCAAGAGGTCGCTATGAAAACCATCGGCTTGCTGGGAGGCATGAGTTGGGAGTCCACACAGACCTATTACCGTATGCTTAATCAAGGCGTTGCGGAGAAGCTGGGTGGCTTTCACTCGGCGAAAATAGTGCTCTATAGCGTGGATTTTGCCGAGATCGAGGCGCTTCAGCGTGAGGGTGACTGGGAGTCCATGGCGGCTATATTGGGGAATGCCGCCCGCTCGCTGGCGGCAGCGGGAGCGGATTTTCTGGTGATTGGCACAAATACCATGCATAAAGTAGCTACCGAGGTGGAGGCAGCATCAGGCCTGCCCCTTTTGCATATTGCCGAGGCAACCGCTGATATCCTGGCCCAGCAGCAGGTGGATCGCGTTGGCCTTTTAGGTACCCAGTTCACCATGGAACAACCTTTTTACCGGCAGCGACTGGAGGCGCGGGGGATAGAGGTTATCGTGCCTGAGCCCGAGCAGCGTGAGGTGATTCATCGCGTGATTTACCAGGAGCTGTGCCGGGGGACGATCAACCCTGCCTCGAAAGAAGCTTACCTGGACGTGGTGGCCACGTTTTCAGCGCGGGGCGCACAAGGCGTGATTCTAGGCTGCACCGAGATTGGTTTGTTGATTAACCAGAGCGATACGCCGGTCGCACTTTTTGACACCACCGAGATCCACGCCCAGCGTGCGG
>JAIVHM010000119.1 GCA_020201095.1 Halomonas sp.
GAGCTTAGCTATTCAGATGAATACGACGGTCAGATGAAAACAATGAATGAAACGATAGTAGCGTCTATGGCACATACCTCAAAGATTATCCTATGCCCGCCTGAACACCGCCGCGAGGCACTTATGCATCTGGCCGAGTCGCAATCGTCGATAGGCCAAAAAGCATTGACCGAAGCATTAAAGCCGATGCTGAAGGAGCCGGAGACGGCTTGGCAGAGCTTATGGGTGAGCCTGGATAGAGGGGGTATCAATGGGGTTATCTGGGTACAGCGGCTACCCCAGAATATGGCGCAACTGTGGCTACCCAATGCGCAAGGTGATCATATAAGTGCATTGATCGAGACAGCGCGACATTGGGTCATTCAGCAACGCTTAACGCTTTGCCACATCGAGCTATTGCCCGAGGCGACCCAGCAGCGGGCGCAATTACTTGCCCATGGCATGCAGCCCCTCGTATCGCTGTACTGTTTAAAAGCAAGCGTGGACCAGCGCTTTCCTGCCGCTGAGCCGTTCACCCAGTTCCATTGGACGCCATGGGATCAACTGACAACGGCTCAGGAACATGCGTTGATAACCGAGGTTGGGCACGACTCGCTGGATTGTCGTGAGTTGCGTGACATTTTATCGGTCAGTGACTTGCTGGCAGGTTTCTACGAGCAAGATCCTCAAGCGCCCACACACTGGCATGCGCTGTATGTGGATGAATCGCCGTCACCCATTGGCGCCTTGCTGTTGGCACCGAGGAGCAGTATTAACCGTTGGGAGTTGATGCTGATGGGGCTGGTGCCTGAGTGGCGACGCCGGGGGTTGGGCGGTCATATGCTCAACCATGCCTTGGCGCTTGCCCAGCAGGCGGGCGCCTCGGAGCTATTGCTTTCGGTGGACCATGAAAACTCGCCGGCGTTTAACCTCTACAGGCGCGCTGGCTTCAGTGAATATTCACAGCAGTGCGTGATGGCCTGGCGCGGCTAACAGCTTGGGCGTCTTTGCCGCGTTGACCCAGCCGGAATGGCGGGTTTTGTGGCACTTTGAATTACCACTATACTGCTAATATTCATTAAGCAGGCGTATTGGCAGCCTCTGATCTTCAGCCGCCCAGACGCCGACAATAATAAATAAGAGGTGGTGCGAGTGAACGTTAAGCAGATAGCAAAAGGTTGTATTGCGCTTGGGGTTGCCATGTTGAGCGGGTCGGGGGCAGTCGCCGATGCCTCCCGGGAGGCGATTGCAGAGCGGCTGGCACCCGTAGGTAGCGTTTGTTTACAGGGTCAGGATTGTGGCACCCAGGCGGCGCAAGCAGATGCCGAAAGTAATGCTGAAAGCGGTGGCGGTGAGTTGGATGGCGCCTCGCTGTATAGCAGTACCGGCTGTGCGGCTTGCCACGATAGCGGCGCGGCGGGTGCGCCGGGGCTAGGGGACGCTGAGGCGTGGGCATCGCGTCTTGAGCAAGATACGCAGGCTCTTTATCAAAGCGTGTTTGAAGGTAAAGGCGCCATGCCGGCGCGCGGTGGCAGTAGCGCTTCTGACGAAGAAATCGAGGCGGTCGTCGATTACATGATTGCCGAGGCAGAATAGCCTTGACGACTATTCATATTATCCACAGGTGCAATGTAAACCCGTCTGTGGATAGTTTTTTGGCTCAGTAGAGAACCACCGGCCCAGTTGAGAATCATCAGCCCAGCAAAGAGCGTAGCCCGGCAATGGCGTCCTGCCCCCGGGCCTGCTTTTTCTCCGGGTCTTCCTTATCGGCGCGGCCTTCCCACTCCAAGTCTTCAGCTGGCAATTCGTCCAAAAAGCGGCTGGGCTGGCAGTCCATCAACTCACCGTAAGCTTTGCGTTGGCGGGCAAGTGTCAATGTCAACGTGCGCCGCGCGCGGGTAATGCCCACGTAGGCCAGGCGGCGCTCTTCTTCCACCGTGTCCATTTCAATGGCATTGCGGTGGGGCAGCAGATCTTCTTCCAGGCCCATCAGGTAAACATGGGGGAACTCCAACCCTTTGGACGCGTGCATGGTGAGTAGCTGTACCCGGTCGGAGTCGTCTTCTTCGGCCTGCTGTTCCAGAATATCGCGCAGCACCAGGCGTGAGATCGCCGCTTCCACGCCGTCAGTTTCGGTTTCAGTGGATGAGGTATCGTCTTCCGGGTCGCGGTTGAGCGACTTTTCCAACTGGTCGATCAGTATCCACACATTGGCCATGCGCCGCTCGGCGACGGTCGGCGCGCTGGCGTTTTGGTACAGCCACGCCTCGTAATCCATGTCCCGCAGCATGTCGCGGATCGCGGCAATCGCATCGCCCTGGTCCATGCGCTTGCGTACACCGTCGATAAAATGGGTGAAGCGCGACAGCCGCTCGACGGCCCGGGTCGGCAGTACCTGCTCAAGGCCGAGCTCGTGACAGGCGGCAAACAAGGAAATCGAGCGCTCGGTGGCATAGTTGGCAAGCTTCTCGACGGTACCGGGACCGACTTCTCGGCGCGGCACGTTCACGATGCGTAAAAAGGCGTTGTCGTCGGCGGGATTAATCAGCAGCCGCAGGTAGGCCATGGTGTCCTTGAT
>JAIVHM010000120.1 GCA_020201095.1 Halomonas sp.
GGGCTGATCTCGGTACTGGATACGGTAAGATGGCTTAACCGTTGTTCATGAACCGCCGTGGTACGGAACCGTACGCCCGGTGGTGTGAGAGGACAGGGGAGGCGACTCCCCTTCCTACTCGATCGTTATCTTCAGTGAACTTGGCTGTGCTTCCTTCTTCCTTCTTCCTTCTTCCTTCTTACAGGCGCAAAGCGCCGCTCTTCAAACTTCCCGCTATGGTTATCAGTCTCGCAGGCTCATGATCCGCCATTGGCGCTCTTCAGCGGTGTGGCGCAGGGTGTCGTCAGGGTCGACGGCCACCGGATTTTCGACCTTCTCCAGTAGCGGCAAGTCATTGTGGGAGTCGCTGTAAAACCAGGCGTCGTCCATGGTCATTTCCTGCTCTTCCAGCCATTGCTCCAGGCGAGTGACTTTACCTTCGCGGTAGCTAGGCACACCCTGAACACGGCCGGTGTAGTGACCATCGATGCATTCGGGTTCAACGGCTATCAGATGTTCAACGCCCAGGCGTTCGGCAATTGGCCCGGTAATGAAGCGATTGGTGGCGGTGATAATCAGCAGTGTATCGCCCATGGTACGGTGGCGGGCCAGCAATTCCTCGGCTTTCGGCAGGATGTGGGGTTCGATTTTGCTGGCCATAAACTGCTGATGCCAGGCGGCGAGCTGTTGGGGAGTGTTGTCGGCAAGCGGCTTTAGCGCGACGGCCAGAAAGTCGGCCATATCGAGCGTGCCCGCCTGGTAATCGGCCATAAAACGGTCATTGGCTTCCCGGTAGGCAACAGGGTCTACCGCCCCCTGCTCAAGCAGGAACTCGCCCCAGGCGTGATCGCTATCGATGGATAGCAAGGTATTATCCAAATCGAAAATGGCCAGACTCACGGCGCTCCCCTTATGGTTGATAATGGTCGTTTGCAGCCAGGCATGAAGCGCCGGATTATCGCAGAGTCGCAGGTGCTTTGACACCGACATGTAGCGCTGCGTTGGTAACTTGACGCTATATTGTATTGATACGCTTGTTGTCCTTGTGGAAAAATGGTCACAATTCAAAGTTTA
The DNA here is from genome assembly GCA_020201095.1 of Halomonas sp. Taxonomy (GTDB): domain Bacteria; phylum Pseudomonadota; class Gammaproteobacteria; order Pseudomonadales; family Halomonadaceae; genus Vreelandella. The sequence goes on from JAIVHM010000120.1 coordinate 1,054, forward strand.
TAAGGTGATGTCCGTGATCGACGCTGACGGCTTTCGCCCCAATGTTGGCATTATTATCGCCAACCGCCAGGGGCAGCTGCTATGGGCGCGTCGTGTAGGGCAGAATGCGTGGCAGTTTCCCCAGGGAGGCATCAAATCAAGCGAGACGCCGCAACAAGCTCTTTTTCGTGAACTTCACGAAGAAATTGGCCTGACCGCCAATGACGTTGATATTGTCGCCTGCACCCGGGGCTGGCTGCGATACCGTCTGCCACGACGCATGATTCGCACACATTCGAGGCCAGTGTGTATTGGCCAGAAGCAGAAGTGGTTTTTACTCCAGATCCGCTGCGAGGACAGTCGTATCTGCATGACGGCGACGCCCAAGCCCGAGTTTGATGGGTGGCGGTGGGTGAGCTATTGGTACCCTCTTGGTCAGGTCGTGCCGTTCAAGCGTGAAGTGTATCGCCGTGCGCTCCGCGAGCTATCGCCCCGCGTTCAACGATTGGCATTAATAGATGAGTGAACCGCCGCCCTGCGATAGGGTGGTGGTTGACGGCCAAGACATTCCTCAGCGAGGCAAATAACAGTGAAAAGTAAAACGTCCATGCTTGAGGTTCTGCGACGCGTTATTCAGGAAGTGAATGGCGCGCGCAACCTGGATGCTGCATTGGCCACCATGGTGAGGCGCATTCGTAAAGCGATGCACACCGATGTGTGTTCCTTTTATCTTTACGATAAAGAGCTTGAATCGCTGGTGCTGATGGAAACCATCGGCTTGCGCACCCAGGCCGTTGGGCAGGTGGTACTTCCGCTAGGCGAAGGTCTAGTTGGGCTTGTGGCCAAGCGCAGTGAGCCGTTGAATTTAGAGGATGCGCAATCCCACCCGCAATTTCGCTATTTTGAGGCGACCGGGGAGGAGCGTTATTCGAGTTTTTTGGGTGTGCCCATTATTCACCAGCGTTTAATGCTTGGCGTGCTGGTCGTGCAACAAGCCGAGCAGCGCCAGTATGACGATGAAGACGAAGCGTTTCTGGTGACCATGGCGGCGCAGTTGGCCGGCGTCCTGGCGCATGCGTTGGCCACGGGCAACATTAACCGCCGCGCGCTGCCCAGCGGGCAGACCATGTTCAAGGGTGTGGCCGCATCGCCGGGTATGGCGATGGGTGAGGCCGTGGTGATTACGCCGCCTTCGGATCTCAACAGCGTGCCCGATCTGGTCCCAAGTGACGAGGACTTCGAGGTCGCGCGGCTTAAGGAAGCGATTGGCAAAACGCGCGCTGAAATCCGTGCGGCCGCCGAGCGCCTGGTCAATCGCATTTCGACTCAGGAACTGGCCCTTTTCGACGTTTATCAGCAAATGCTGGGCGAAGCCGCGTTGTCAGAAGAGGTGGAAAAGCGAATTCGTGAAGGGCAGTGGGCGCCTGGCGCGCTGGCCGACGTGGTGCGCCGCCATGTGCAATATCTGGAGCGCGTGGATGATAACTACCTGCGCGAGCGGGCCGCCGATGTCGGCGATGAAATCAGCGTTGCGATGCTCGGTGAAGTGCCGCGCGACAAGTTAAAAGGGCTGGTGTCGGTACGTGGCTCGAGTACGTCACATGTGGCGATTATAGCCCGCGCCATGGGCATACCCACGGTGCTTGGCATGGTGGATCTGCCATTGCCGCGCCTGTCAGGAGCGCCGGTGGTGCTTGATGGCCACCGGGGACGGTTGTTCGTTAGGCCAGCCCCTGAGTTGCAAGCCCGTTATGAAAGCCTGATTGCCGAAGAAGAAGCTCTCAGCGAGCTGTTGTCCCACGAACAGGATCTGCCTAGCGAAACGCCGGATGGCCATGACATGCCGCTGATGGTGAATACCGGGCTTGCTGTTGATGCGGCTGCCTTACTTAAAAGCCGTATCAGCGGCGTGGGGCTTTATCGTACCGAAGTGCCGTTCATGATTACCGAGCGCTTCCCTGGCGAGAAAGAGCAGACGCGACTTTACCGTGACCAGTTGGAAAGTTTCTCGCCGTTGCCGGTGGTCATGCGCACGCTGGATATCGGTGGCGACAAAGACTTGCCGTATTTCCCGATCGAAGAAGCCAACCCCTTCTTGGGCTGGCGTGGTATGCGCGTGACGCTGGACCATCCCGAAGTGTTAATGGTCCAGTTGCGGGCGATGCTGAAAGCATCAAAAGAGCTCGATAACCTCTACGTTCTCTTTCCCATGATTACTAACGTAGAAGAAGTCGACGAAGCACTGCGGTTGATGGATCGTGCCATCCTGGAGCTGGGTGAGGAGGGCATCGACGTCGAGCGTCCCAAGGTCGGGGTTATGATCGAAGTGCCGGCCACTATCTATCAAATGGATGCCTTGGCCAAACGGGTGGATTTCTTCTCGGTAGGCAGTAACGACCTGACCCAATACCTTCTTGCGGTAGACCGTAATAATCCCCGTGTTTCTAGCCTTTATGATGCATTGCATCCAGCGCTGTTGGGAGCGCTGCAAGAGCTGTCACAGGATGCGCTGCGGCTCAAAAAGCCCATTTCGTTATGTGGCGAGCTGGCCGGCGACCCGGCAGGGGCGCTGCTGCTGATGGCGATGGGGTTCACCAGTCTGTCAATGAATGCCCCCAGCTTGCCCAAGGTACGCGCGGCCATTCGCCGGGTTTCCTTAAAAGATGCCAAGCAGTTACTGTCGGAAGTCATGCTGCTGGATACGCCTGAGCAGGTACATATCCACTTGGATAAACGGATGGATGACTGGCAGCTTTCGCATTTGCTCCCTCCGCGCGACTAGATATCTTGCTCAGCGCTCGCAAGGGACGCTGAGCGTGGTTTCCCCTTCAAATGCCCCCCAAGGCCCAAAACGTTGCTCGGTCAAAGAGACGTCGCCATTGTCAGCGAGCGTTAACCAGCTGGTGGCGCGGGTTCCGTAGCGCTCACCGACAATAAACGCCGCCGATAGCTGTTGCTCAAGTTCGGTCCCTACGCCGGTGTTCGGCAACGCTGATATAGGCGCTTGGTGGGAATCCTTGAAAGCAGCTAATGCATTGCCTGGAAAATGCAGGGGATCTGCTTGTTGAAGCGCTTCCGTGACTGAAAGTAGTTTTGGCCACGAACTGTTGAGCGCTGCGTTGGATAGGCCGTGAATACCCGGCGGCACCTCGTGGAGGGATAGCTGTTCGCGGCCACGATGCAAACACCATAGCTGGGTGGGGGTGGCGACCAGTAAATTGAACCCTGCATACTTAGCCGCCTTGCCTTCTGCAAGATCACCCAGCCAGGTGGCGATGTCATCGCATTCCAGTGCTTGACGCACCAACTGGCCGCGGCTTGGGGCGCCTGCTGGGGTTGTTAAGGATAAGTCGCGGACGTTGGTTAACGCCGCAACGGTGCCATGACGATTGGCCGCCAGCCAGCTTCCGGCTGCTTCCAGGTCACGCCCGCCGACCAGCCAGGGAGCGTCCAGCCAGGGGGCGAGGGGTGCTGTCGGTCGCGCATGGAACTCATCGCGGTTGCCGATCAATTGCAAAGGTATTGCCGATCCTGGTTGCCAACGAAAAGCGATTAAACACATGGGAAGCTCATTATAAGGTTGCGGGTTCGTTCAGCGCGCACATGACACTCCAAGCGTCTCGACGTACACTTGCCGTATGTTATTTCCTACTCTAAACCAAGCTTCTGGGTAATTGCGTGGGTTATTAGGTTTACGCATTAGCGTGCCGTTTTGCGAGATGTATCGT
>JAIVHM010000275.1 GCA_020201095.1 Halomonas sp.
GAGCTTAGGCCGCGCGAGCTCGAAGCCAGATCTGAGATGACGCTCGCCGCGTCACGGGCGTGCGCGCCACGAACTGGTTGATGTTTTTCTTTAATGGCGGAGTCGGGGGCGACGGGCATTTGGGGACTGATCCATTAGTTGGCTTCGTCAGACGGAGGTGGGACCCAAGATCAACATGGCAGTTGCAACGAGCTAGCGCAACACTATTGCTGCACTCGCTCGTTGCGACCGTCCTCTTGGTGTTTAAGATAAGCGCCAGAGTCATTTTTTCGGAAAGCCCAACATGCCTCTTGTTTTAACAGCATATACTTTTCGGACAGGCTGAAAAGGAGGACTCAGATGGATTTTAAACTTTTAATGGTCTTCGTCGACCAGGATAAGACTGACAAGGTGCTGGACGCCGCCCGCGCGGCCGGCGCCACTGGTGCCACTGGTGCCACTATCATCAACAATGCCCAAGGGAGGGGGCTCAAGCCCCACCTGACCTTCTTTGGGCTGGAATTCATGGCGGCACGTACCGTTATTCTGATTCACGTGGAGGCGCGCCGCTCCAGCGACGTGCTCGAAGCTGCCAGCGAGGCCGGAGAGCTGGATGAAAGCCTCAACACAGGTATCGCACTGGAGCTGGACGTCAGCCGCGCGCTCGGGCTCAGCGAGCACATCAAGGTGCTGAGCAAGGAACATCCGCTGAGCTAGCATCACTCTGGGGGTGACGGCGTACAAGCCCCGGTCAGCCGTCGCTCCACCTTTTCGAGATCATCCTGGGTGCCCAGCAGTACCAGCACGTCGTTCACCACTATCTGCGTGCTCTCCTCCCGAACCACCGAATGCAGCCGCTCCTGCTCCCCTGCCGGACGTGGGCCCTGATTATTGCCGCGGAACAGCTCGCGCAGCATGCGGTAGTGACTGGCACGCTGCTCCTGGAGGTGACGGGTGATTCGATGGAGCGGCACACCCAAGGCCTGGAGTGCATCAGAGGTAAGGATCATGCTTGCTTCCAGGGTTTCGGGAATGACTTCGCTTGCCCCTACCCGCCCACCTGAGTCGCATCGAGCGCATCATCGACCTCGACGACGAGCAGAAGGCTGCGCACGGCGAGGGCTGGGTGCTGATCGACTATGAAACGGCCGAGCAGTTGGCCGTGATCCCGCGGCAGTACTACATGGTGGCGACCAAGCGGGCCAAGTACGCCCCGGCCAACGACCAGGTGCCCGGCGCCGCCCGCCGCACATCCTGCCCAAGGCCCTCGGTCACAGCTCGCTGATCGCCAAGGTGGTCACCCACAAGTTCATCGATGGCTTGCCGCTCTACCGCCAGGAAGCGATCTTTTCCCGAGAGGACATCGTGCTCTTGCGCCATCCTGGCTCTGGCCGATCCCCTGGCACCGCTGATGGCAGCGCTACGCCGCGAGCTGCTGAGCGGCCCGGTGATGCAGATCGACGAGACGCCGCTGCAGGTGCTGCGCGAAACGGATCGTGAGGCCTCGAAGAAATCCTACATGTGGATCTACCGGGGCGGGCCACCCGGCCAACCAGTCATCTGGTTCCAGTATGCGGCCAGCCGTGCTGCCGAGGTCCCGCAAGACTTCCTCTTTGCTGACGAGGCGCCTCCCGATGAGGCCGCCAGTGCCCCGTGTTTCTACCTGCAACCCGACGGTTACTCGGCCTACCATGTGCTGGCTCGGCATATCGCCGTACGTGGCCACATGACCTGTTGGGCGCATGTCCGGCGAGGCTTCGTGAATGTCGCCAAGGCACGCCAACGTACCGGCGCGGCCCACCAGATGGTGGCGATGATCGGCAAGCTCTACCAGGTGGAGCGCGAGCTCAAGGAACTGACGCCGGACGAGCGCCGCGATGCGCGGCAAGAACGCGCCCGCCCGATCCTCGACCGCATCAAGGGCTGGCTGGACAGCAAGGCCGAGAAGGTGTTGACCAAGGGCAAGCTGGGCGAGGCGATCCGCTACACGCTCAACCTGTGGCCGCAGCTCACCACCTACCTGGCAGACGGTCACCTGGCCATCGACAACAACCTTACCGAGAACGCCATTCGCCCCTTTGTGATTGGCAGAAAAGGATGGCTGTTCGCTGGCAGCCCCAAGGGCGCCGACGCCAGTGCCATGCTGTATACCCCTACCTGACCCACCTCTTCGAGCACCTGCCGCGCGCCACGACGCCGGACGCGGTGCGATCGCTACTGCCGCAGCAGCTCACAATGGCCGATATCCTGCCTTTGCCGCAATCCTGCTGATCGCCAGACACTTACCCATTAGCTATCTCGGCATTGAAGTCGATGATGCGTTGGAAATGGCTGAACAGACGGAAATCTAAAATGACATTGGTCGTCTCAAGCATTTTCAACCGTTGCGAGATGCAATGATTTAACCAATTGATTAATATCACGGGCATGTATGCTCATGGTTAACAGAGAGGTACTCAGTGTTCTACGTCCGCGCTTTCGGCCATTCGTTGCTGCACGCCCTGAAAAACTTGATGCCGATTGTCGCCGTCGTTGTGTTTTTCCAGCTAGTCGTACTTCAGCAGGTTCCCGAAAACACGCTGAGCATGGCCATTGGTCTACTGATCGTTGCGGTAGGCGTTGCGCTGTTTCTTCAGGGCCTGGAGCTGAGCATTTTCCCGGTCGGCAAAAGCCTGTCCAATCAATTTGCCAAAAAAGGATCGGTGCCCATCCTGCTCACTTTCGGGTTCGCCATGGGGTTTTCTGCGGTGGTAGCCGAACCTGCGTTGATTGCGGTGGCTCAGCAGGCCCAAGATATCAGCGAGGGCAAGATCGATGCTCTTTCTCTCCGCCTGCTGGTCGCCACCTCGGTCGGCCTGGTCATTGCGCTGGGGGTTTTCCGAACCATCATCGGCTACCCGCTGCACTGGTTCATGATCATTGGTTACATCACGGTGGTCATCGTCACCTGGTTTGCCCCGGAAGAAATCATCGGTCTGGCCTATGACTCAGGCGGTGTCACCACCAACATCGTGACGGTTCCCCTGATTGCCGCGCTGGGCATTGGTCTGGCCGCGTCCATTCGAGGCCGCAACCCCCTTACCGATGGGTTCGGGCTGGTAGCGCTGGCCGTCATGGTGCCGATGATCACCGTGCAGCTCTACGGGATTGTGGTCTACAGTGGCGGAATCTCGGACGATGTGCAGGTGATGTCTCTCCAGGATGAAGGAACGGCTATTTCCGGCACGCTGAAAATGCTGCTGGAACTGGCGGAGATGGTGCGAGACGTTCTTCCCATCATTCTTACCATCCTGTTTTTCCAATACATCGTGCTCCGGCGCGGATTGTCCAATCCCCCTAAGATACTGTTCGGCTTTGTGCTGGTTATTTTCGGCCTGTATGCCTTTGTGGTGGGCCTGAAAATGGGGCTGTTCCCGATCGGCACCAGCATGGCGGAACAACTGATCGAACTGGAACGCTTCGGCTTTATTTATCTGTTTGCGTTTATGATCGGCTTTGCCACCACCATGGCCGAACCGGCGTTGCTGGCGGTGGGCAAGCAAGCGGAAGAAGCTGCGTCCGGGCAGATTAACGGCAACGCGATCCGTCTGCTGGTTGCCCTCGGCGTGGCGATTGGCATAAGCATCGGCGTGCACCGGATCATCGTTGGCGGCTCCATGCATTACTACATAATGGGCGGCTACACGGTGGTGATCATTCTGACCGCCCTTGCGCCGAAATACATCGTTGCCCTGGCTTACGACCTGGGCGGCGTAACCACATCGGAGGTCACCGTGCCTCTTGTGACAGCGCTGGGCATCGGTCTGGCCACCAACATCGAGGGCCGCAGCGTCCTGATTGACGGCTTCGGGCTGATTGCTTTCGCTTCTATCTTTCCTATTGTTACCGTGATGCTCTACGCCATTATCATGCAATGGCGGACAGTTCTCAGAGAGGTTCGCTCATGAAATTTTCCGTTCTCGTCGCCATTGTTCCGGAAGATCAGGAACAAGAATGCATAGATGCTGCCCGTGAACTGGGTGCAGGTGGCATTACCGTTCTATCTGGCCGGGGCATCAGCAACACTGCCAAAAAAACCTTTTTCGGCCTCACCTACGATGGTAGCCAGAGCGTGCTGGTGATGGTGCTTGAAAAAGGCCTGTCACTGCAGATTCTGAAAGCTATCCAGCACTTGCTGATGCCTACCGAAAACGATTCTCAGGGGCTGGTGTTTACCTTTGCGCTAGAACACCTCGGCGGCATCGATTTATCTCAGTTCCAGAAATTCGAACGGCACTTGAAAGACAACTTCTGAGGAGCATCAGGCATGAAACTGGTTAAAGACGTGATGGTTAGCGATGTGGCTTGTGTCTCTCCCTTCGCCAAACTCCGGGAAGCCCTCAGCCTGATGAAGAAGCACAAGGTGAAATCCCTGGTGGTCGAGAAACAGCACCCCAACGACGCTTATGGGCTGATCACCTACACCAATGTACTGAAAACAGTCATAGCCGAGAACGGCGATATCGACTTGCTGAACGTGTACGATGCCTGCGCCAAACCCGCTCTGGCCGTGGGCAAGAGTCTGGCAGTGCGGCAGGTGGCCAGCATGATGACCGAACACCGCGTAAAACGCATTCTGGTCCTGGAAGACAACGACGTGGAGTTCACATTGTAGAAGTAGTGTTCCGCCAGTCACATCGCTGACTGTCGGAACGCTGAATTGATGATGATACTGGATTTATAGATGACCGCTTTGGGTCGATATCAGCCATTAGCCCACTCCCATACCCATCTGTGATACAAGCTCGTAAACCCGCTTTGGATCTTCCTCGATGGAGATGTTGGGACTTTTGCCATCAAGCTTGGGATGCGCTGTTTTCATCCAGCGCCTTGCTTGTACTTCACCCATCACTTGAACGGCGGCTTCCCAAATGTCTTCTCTGCTGGGGTCATTAATGATTTCTCTGCCGACATCACCCATCTGGTGCCATGCTTGTATATCATCGGGTTCCGGGGCGTTCGGATCACACTGATCCAGCAAAATATTGAGCCTGGCTGGCCTAACCGTTGAGGCATTTACAGTCTCTTCTGTATTTCTTGATAGAGCATCGTTTAGCCAAGCCTGCACGGCTTCGCATACTCGATCATTTTCTGTTGATGGAATCACCGCTGAGCTATTGCCGTCTTTTCGGATGAAAAAGTGTTCTGGGATATGCAGTGCGCGGCCACCCCGCAGATAAGCCACAATTTCACCGCTCATATCGGGCATGTAGGCACCATCGCTTTGTAAGCACTCCAGTGCTTGCCGAAACGTTTCCAACGGCTGTGGGAAACGATCGCGCAGATCAAAAGCACGGTACGCAATTTCCAAGTGAGACTTGCTGGGTGAATGGGCTGATGGCATCCTGCGCTCCAGTGACAATACTTGTATCTTTCTAATGCACCTTAGCACTTCACGTCAGCCTTGCGCATTTTCAGCGGCATTTTTTGTTGTTGCCCAGCATAGCTTGGCAGCTAAGAAATCTATTTAGAGCATTTTGCTCCTGCCCAAGACCAAATTATCCTGAATTATTCTTCCAGGTATAATTCGTAAATTATTGCGCTAAATCAGTCATATGCTCGAATAGATGACATTTTTTTGCGAATTTCTCTCGTTGACCCATCTCACCACTCGTTGCTGCTTCCAAATTGCTTGCTCTGAGACTTGTCAGTAAATGCTTCCCCTTGGAGACAAACGAAGCGGTGATCATCTTGGTTGTTACAAAATGGTCTCTTTCGCGCTCCAGAGCGGTTCTTTCAGTTATTCCCTTCCAAGGATTCATAACAAAGCACACCCCTTTATGCCTTCCAAAAACGCTTTACCGCACTTGCGGCAACTCCTCCCAGCGCGTGGTGTAGCGTGGGGTGCGGTGTTCAGAGCGTAATGCCCACGCATTGCCTGCACGTGGCAGCCCTAGTTGTATCGTCCCTCGGCCTAATTCCCGGTTGAGCTGATCCACCG
>JAIVHM010000022.1 GCA_020201095.1 Halomonas sp.
GCTCAACGCCTACTACTGGAAATTCGCTGAACTGGCTGAAAAGGCGTGTTTCTGGATGGGCACTAATTAATCAAGCTGCCTAATCCTCTTCTCTGGCACCCCCCAGAGTGGCGTGCAGCTGCTCGGCATTATGGCGCAGCATGTCAGCATAGTGGGTGGCCGGGCCGTCGTCGCCGCTGAGCGCATCCACATAGAGTGGGCCCGCCAGGGGGAGGTCGGCATAGCGCGCCTGGGCGTCCATGTGAATCTTGGGTGTGGTGCTCTCAAAAAACAGGGCGGGGGGGCGCTTCTCGGCTAACATTGCCTGCAGGCGGGCCATCGCGGTGGCAGTTCCCAGTGTTTCGTGGTTAACGCCCCACAGGGCGTCGTACTCGAACGCGTAGGCGTCGGCAAAGTAGGCAAGGCCGGCTTCGCTGGTCACCAGCGAGCGGTTGGTTTGAGGAATACCGCCCAGGCGCTCATCAATCTCGGCGTCCAGCTCATCCAGTGCCTGTTTTAGATCAGCGGCGCGTTGATCGAACGCGTCAGCGTAGTCCGGGGCATGTTCAGTCAGGGTATCGGCGATAACGTCCACATAAGCGGCAGCGCCTTCTGGGGCCATCCACATATGTGGGTTAGCGTAGCCCTGATAGCGCCCGGAAGTAAGCGGCAGGGCGGGGTAGTCTGCCTTTTCGGCCAAGGCGACCATGGGCAGGTCGTCTTCCACAATGGCTTGTACATCGCGTAGCCAGGGCTCTAATTGCAGGCCGTTGTAAAATACGAGATCGGCTTCTTCCAGTGCCAGCACGTTGGGTGGGGTAAGCTCCCAGCGGTGGACATCTTCATCGGGCGGGACGATCACATCAACGCTAACATCGTCGCCCGCCACGCGTTTGACCAGGTCGGCAATGACCGAGAATGACACCACCACCTGAAGCGAAGATTGCGCCGAAGCCAGGGGGCTGGCAATCATCAACGCCAGCAAGAGCGGCCCCCATTTCATGACGTTGTTACGCATCCCACGCTCCTGACTCTCTTGAAAAGCGACCGATAATAAAGATTGTCATGCCGCGATACTAGCTCCCGTTTGCTGGGAGGCTTTCTGCAAACGCTACGATATCATTATGCTGGCGAGATACACATTAACAGCATAGCGTGTCCCCGTGGCTTACCCACCTTCAACGTTATCGCCGTCACCGCCTTAACCCCTGCAACGACGCACCGGGTTGGGGTATCATCTTGCTACAGTCATTGTTAGTTATAGGGAGTGAGTCGCCAATGGCGCAGGGAGAGGTCGCGAAGCGCGTCCTTATGCTGGACAATTACGATAGCTTCACGTTTAACATCGTCCAGTACCTGGTCGAGCTAGGCGCTGATGTCGTGACCCATCGTAATGATGAGATCACCATTGAGCAGATGGCTGCACTCGCGCCGACCCATTTGGTCATATCGCCAGGCCCCTGTACGCCCAATGAGGCGGGTATTTCCCTGTCAGCCATTGAGCATTTTGCTGGCACCCTGCCGATTTTAGGGGTTTGCCTGGGGCATCAGGCCATTGGCCAAGTCTACGGCGGCTGTGTCGTGCGCGCCCCGCAAGTCATGCATGGTAAAACCTCAGCGGTGCAGCACAATAACCAAGGGGTGTTTGTCGGTTTGGACAACCCGCTTGAAGTGACCCGTTATCATTCGCTGGTGGTGGATGAGCAACGTTTGCCCTACTGCCTGGAAATAACTGCTTTGACCGCTGATGACGACGTTACACCCGGGGTTATCATGGGGCTGCGCCACCGGGAGTTCGATATTGAGGGCGTGCAGTTTCATCCTGAATCCATCCTTACCCGTCAAGGCCATGCGCTACTGGCCAACTTTTTACAACGCGGCTGATCGCCGGTTATACAGCTTTAGGGGCTTTCCTGCTCATGCAAATGCGAGATGCAATTAACGCGGTGATGCGCCGCGAAGACCTCTCTTTCGATGCCATGCACGCGCTGATGCGCCAGATCATGACCGGTGAAGCGTCCGATGCCCAGATTGGCGGTTTGCTAGTGGGGCTTGCCATGAAAGGTGAGAGCGCTGTCGAGATCAGCGCGGCCGCGCAGGTGATGCGCGACTTGATGAAGCGGGTTGAATTAAATGCCGACAACATCGTGGATATCGTCGGCACCGGCGGCGATGGCGCCAATTTGTTTAATGTGTCAACCGCCGCCAGCTTTGTTGCTGCCGCCGCTGGTGCTCATGTGGCCAAGCACGGTAACCGCAGCGTTTCATCGTCGTCTGGCAGTGCTGACCTTTTCGACGTGGCGGGCATTTATCTCGATCTAAAGCCTGAGCAGGTTGCCCGCTGTATCGAGCAAGTGGGCGTTGGGTTCATGTTTGCCCCCAACCATCACCCGGCGATGCGCCATGCTATCGGCCCACGCCGTGAAATGGGCGTACGCACGCTGTTTAATATCCTGGGGCCGTTGACCAATCCGGCCAGCGCGCCCAACCAAGTGTTGGGTGTCTATGCGCCGTCGCTGGTGCCGCTGATGGCAGAGGTGCTGAAAAAACTCGGCAGCCGCCACGTGCTGGTGGTGCACTCAGAAGACGGCCTGGATGAAATTTCGCTGGCCGCTCCGACCCAGGTAGCAGAGCTCAAAGACGGCGAAATTACCCAATACACCATTAACCCGGAAGAATTGGGCATTGAGCGCCAGAGCCTCGCCACGCTGAAAGCCGCCAGTGCGGAAGATAGCCTGCGGCTGGTAAAGGCAGCGCTGAGCGGCGAGGGGGCAGCGGCCGATATGGTCGCGCTGAATGCGGGCGCGGCGCTGTATTGCGCGGGCGTGGCGGACACTTTAAAGGAGGGCGTATTATTGGCCCAGGATGCCCAGGCCTCCAAGCTACCGCTTGAAAAGCTTAAAGAGCTTTCGCACTTCACCAGCGTCTTCAAACAGTAGTCGTTTAAACAAGCCAGGTTTTTAAAAAATTTAGTTTTAAATAAGAAGAGATCACCATGACTCAACAGGCAACGCCGACTATTTTAACGCGCATTCTGGACCGCAAGGATCAGGAAGTGGCCGAACGCCGCCAGGCCGTTTCGGAAGCTGACCTGCTGGCGCTGGCTGACAAGCAGAGTGCCCCCCGGGGGTTTGTCGACGCGCTAAACACCCGTATTGCCGCCGGAGACGCGGCCATCATCGCCGAAGTCAAAAAGGCCTCGCCATCCAAGGGGGTGATTCGCGAAGAGTTTCATCCGTCGGATATCGCTAAAAGCTATGCCCAGGGCGGTGCTGCGTGCCTATCGGTGCTCACCGATGCCGATTTTTTCCAGGGCCATGAAGATTACTTGATCGCCGCACGCGATGCTTGCTCGCTGCCAGTGATCCGCAAGGATTTCATTACCCACGGCTACCAGGTAAGCGAGGCGCGTGCCATCGGCGCAGACTGCATTCTGTTGATTGTGGCCGCCCTTGACGACACCCAGCTACGCGACCTGAACCAGCAAGCCATTGCCCTGGGTATGGACGTGCTGGTGGAGGTCCACGATGCGGAAGAAATGGCACGTGCCATGGCGCTGGATCTCAAGCTGGTTGGTATCAACAACCGCAACCTGCACACTTTCGAGACCAACCTGAACACCACGCTGGAACTGCTGCCAGGTATTCCAGAGGGTGTCACGGTGATTACCGAATCGGGGATTCACACTCGTGATGACGTGGAATTGATGCGTGACCACGAAATTAACGGCTTCCTTGTCGGTGAAGTCTTCATGCGCGAAGCCGACCCGGGGGAAGCCCTTAAGCGGTTGTTCTTCTAATCTGGCTGACGCTTCGTCCGCCAACCCAGCACTGCCACGGTAAGCGCGGGCAGGAAAGTCACGGTAACGATTGCCGTACCCAGCAGCCCGAACAGCACAATGGCACCGACGCCGCGGTAAAGCTCGGTGCCTTCACCGGGTAAAAATACCAGCGGCGAGAGCCCGCACAGGGTGGTGAGCGTGGTCATCGCAATGGGTCGCAAGCGGCTTTCTACTGCATTGAAGACCGCATCGCGCACGCCCATTGACGTGTCGCGCAGATTTTCACGGGCTTGGTGAACCACTAGGATCGGGTTGTTGACTACGGTGCCCATCAGTATCAAGAAGCCCAGCATGGTGATCATGTCAAACGGCTGGCTGATGGCGTTCAGGCCAAAGCGCGGCAGCACCGCGCCAACGGTATTCATCAGCCACAGCCCGACGATGCCACCAGCCGCGCCGAGGGGAATGGTCGCCAGAATCAGCAGCGGGTAGCCCCAGTGGCTGAAAATCGCCACCAGCAACAAATATACGATTGCCAATGCAATCAACCCATTGCCGGTTAACGCCTGGCGGGTGGCGTCGAGTTGGTCGCCCGCGCCACTTACCGTGACATCGACACTGCCGGGTAACTCGCCTGCGTCGCGCATTGGCTCGATAACGTCGCTCTGCATTCGTTCGATGCCTGCTTCGAGCGCCACGCTGCGCGGTGGGATCACGTCCAGGGTTACGCTGCGTCGGCCATCGACCCGGCGAATGGTGGCGGTGCCGACGGTTTCTTCGATAGCGGCTACGTCACTGAGCGGCACGCTGAACCCGGCTGGAGTGTGAAGCGGCAGGCTGGCCAGTCGGTCGAGTTCAATATCGCCCGCTTCCGGGCCATAGCCGTAGAGATCGATTTTTTCATCGTCGAGGTAGAAATCATCCAGGTAAGCGCCGTTGGTCAGCACGGCGATGGCGGTGCCCAGGGCGTCGGTGTCGAAGCCTAACTCAGCGGCGCGCGACCAGTCGGGGTAGATCTCAATCAGTGGCTGGCCAAGGTCAAGCGCAGAAGGGCGCGATTGAATGCGTGGATTGTCGAAAGTTGTTTCTGCACGCTCGTAAATGCGGTTGGCCGTGGCGTAAAGTGTTTCCAGATCATTGCCGGCAATATCCAGTGTGATGCTGCGTGTGCCGCCGTCGTTGCTGGAAATGATCGAGCCGCGAGCGGCAAAGGCGCGCATGTCCGGGTAGGCTTCGTAGCGCTCGGTGAGCGCGTCCATCAGCGCTTCGATATGGTTGGGGTCGATGGTCTCGGCAATGATGCGCAAGCTTTGCGCTTCGGCCTGAATGCCCATGGTGCGGATCGGCGGAACGTCGGTGTCGCCGCGCTCAAAGTCTTCCGGTTCGGCACCCACATGGGGTTCAAGTTCCTGCTGCAGGGTTTGCGCGATCTCGTCCATGGTGGCGAGATTGTAGCTGGCAGGGGCATTCATGCTGGCAAAGGTCTTGGCTTCTTCGCCTTCGGGCAGGTACTCCGCGGGTGGCGTTAGCCAGACAAAGATCGCTATACCGCCGACAACCCCAAGTACGATGGCGGCCAGACGCCGCCCGGCACTTTGGATCATGCTGTTCACTATCCACAAGCAGGCGCTCATCCAGCGTGGGCGGGCTGTGTTGCCATTACTATTATCCGCGCCCCGGCCCCGGAAATCGATATGCGCGCCAAGGGTGGGAATAACGGTGATCGCGACGACCATCGAGACCAGAATCGAGGTGGAGATCGCCACGGCAATATCAGAGTAAAGTTGCCCGGCCTCCTGCTCGATGAAGAAAATGGGTAAGAAGACCAGAATCGTCGTCAGCGTTGATGCCAGAACCGCTGACCATACCTGCTTGACGCCCTCAAGCGCGGCCTGAAAACGTGCCAGCCCGCGGCGACGCTGGGTTTCTATGCTTTCGAGCACGACAATGGTGTTATCAATGGTCATGCCGATGGCAAAGGCGACCCCGGCCAGGGAAATGACGTTCAGGGTGCGTCCGGCCAGTAGCAGGCCCAGAAAGGCGGCAATCGTACAGATGGGGATGCCGATGACCCCAGCAAAGGTAGCTCGCGCTGATCGTAAAAAGGCATACATCACCAGGGTGGCAAAGAGTGCACCCAGGCCGAGGTTGACCCAGACATTGGCGATCGATGATTCCACGTAGCGCACATCGTCATTCGACAGAGTGATCTGCATGCCCTGTTCGGCGAGCAGGCCGTCGTTCAGTGCCTCAACTTCTTCAAGCATGTTGCGCTTGATGTCGATGACGTTGGCCCCCGGTTCGCGGCGGACCTGAACGCTGAGCACCGGTTCGCCAGCGGCGTTTTACGACCGCGACGTGAGCTCGGCGTAGGACTGCTGTACCTCAGCAACATCACCAAGGCGCACGACCTCGTCACCCTGGCGCCGGAGGATCAGTTCTTCCAGGCTTTGCACGTCCTCAAAGCGCCCCACGGTGCGCAGCAAATAACGGCGTTTGCCGCTTTCCAGGTTGCCGCCGGATACATCCTGATTGCGATCTTCCAGCGCGGCTTGAATATCGCTGATGCTGAGGTTACGGGCGGCGAGGGCGTCTGGGTTCAGCAGCAACTGCATCTGCCGCTCGGCCCCGCCGGACACGCTGACTTCCGACACCCCGGTCACGCTTTCCATGCGCGGGCGCACGTTATCTTCCAGATAGTCACGCATGGCCGGCATATCGAGCTGACGGGGGTTGCCCTCGCTTGGACCAACGTTGAAATACATGAAGGCGTTGGCCGAAAACGAATTGGCGACAATACGCGGCTGGTCGACGTTGTTAGGGTAAGAGGGCACCTGGCTTAGGGCGTTATTGACCCGGATTAGGGTTTCGGTGAGGTCGACGCCGAAGGGGAATTCCAGCTCGATTTCCGCGCTGCCACTGCTGGCCGTGGACTCCATGCGCTGCAGGTTGGGCACGTTGCGTAGATATTCTTCCTGCTCGATGAGAATATCTTTTTCAATGTCCTGCGGGTTTGCGCCGGCCCATTGGGTCTCGACGCCAATCACCCGGGTTTCCAGGTCGGGAATCATCTGTACGGGAATACGCCAGATGGCGGCGATGCCCACAATCAGCAAGATTAGCGTGACCACGCTGACTAAGATGCCGTGGCGGATAATTGCGGCAAACATGCGCGGGCGTTACTCCTTGTTGTCGTTCAGGGTCAATGTTTGATCCTGTTCGAGGCGTTCATTACCCACCACGATCACCCGGTCGCCGACCTCGATACCCTCATGGACGGCAACGTTGCCCTCAAAGCTGCTGCCGATCTCGACGCGTTGCTCAACGGCACGCCATTCATCGTCCTGCTGACGGGCAAGCCAAACGCTGACGCTGCCATCCGGGCGGCGAATCAACGCATCGCGGGGAACGCTGGGGCCGGTTTCTCCCTCAATACGCAGACGCCCTTCAACGGCCATGCCGGGCAACAGAGATAGTGCCTCGTTGGGCTCAGCGCGCAGCAGGAATTGGCGGCTGCTGGTGTCTTGTGGGACCTGCGCCTGGGGTTGGGCGTTATACCATTGGTCATCGGCTTCCTGGCGTACCTCTAGAGTCGCGTCATCCATTTGCGGGTAGGCGGAGAAGGGGACTTGGAAATCAATCGTTAACGCGTCGATATCGACCAGCGTCATCAAGGTGTCGCCGGGCGATACCCATTCGCCGAGTTCAACTTCTCGCTGGGTGATCAACGCGTCGAACGGGGCTATTATCTCGTGGCGGGTGATGCGCAGCGCCCAAAGGCCATGCTCGGCCTGTTGAGCGGCCAGGGTGGCTTCAGCGGCGGCCAGAGCGTTTTGCCGCTGGCGCTGTTCGCTGGCGGCGATATTTTGCTGTGCTGAAAGCTGGTTGGCTTCGTTCAGCAGTCGCTGGGCGTTATCGCGATCAGCACGGGCCTGGTCAATATTGGCTTGGGCGCGTTGGCGTTCCAGGTCGGCTTCACGGCTATCCAGGGTCAACAAACGTTCGCCCTGACGAACTCGCGCCCCCAGATCGATATGCAGCGTGCTTACCAGTCCCTCTTCGGCGCTGGAGAGCTGCGACGTGCGCGGGGCGCTCACGCTGCCGTTCAAGCGTAGCTCCTCAATGCGCGGGGTTGCCTCGACGCGTTGGGTTTCTACCCGTGCATTCTGAGCGTTGACCGTGCCCGTGGTGGCCACCAGCAGGGCGATCACGCCTGCACATGTCCAACCAATAGTTCGGTATCTTCGCAAGATAACTCCCCGGTTCAAAGATGGTTTACCTTGCCATAATAGAACGGTCGGTTCGCGTTTGTGAGATCAACGTTATCCGCGCTTGAGAGCGCCCAGCAGCGCTTGAAGGGGGTGTTCAAGCGTTTGTGCGGAATAACGCTTCACCTGGCTGCGGCAGGAGTAGCCGGTGGCTAGGAGTTTGCCTGCGTTTTCATCGGCGTCTACCTGGGGTTGCCAGGACTGGGCGTAAATGGTCCTGGAGGTCGCGGTATTGCGGGTTTCATGGCCGTAAGTGCCGGACATTCCGCAGCAGCCAGTACTGACCAGTTCAAGCTCCAAACCAAAGGCGGCAAACACCTTCTGCCACGCCTTGGGGCTACCCGGGGCGTTAGTGCTTTCGGTGCAGTGGGAAAGCAGTTTATAGCCTGGGTCAGTGAGCTCAAGCGGGCGGGTAGCAAGGGTGTTGAGCCGGGTGGTTAGCCACTCCTGCAGCATCATTACTTCCGGTACGGCCTCATTGCCCAGCGCTTTGATGTACTCCTGACGGTAGGTCAGCGTCATCGCCGGGTCGATGCCCACCAGCGGAATGTCAAAGTGTGCCAGCGCGCGCAAGCGTTCGGCCTGCCGGGCGGCGGTGCGCTCGAAGGCGCCTAAAAAGCCCTGTACGTGCAGTGGCTTACCGTTGGCGGAGAACGGCATCACGAACACCCGCAAGTTGAGCCGTGATAACAGCTCCACTACGTCCATCACCAGCTTGGCCTCAAAGTGGCTGGTAAACGCATCCTGCACGATGATCACGCTGTTGGCGCGCTGCTGTTCGGTGAGCAGGGCCAATGACGTAGGAGTCGCTTCCGCCACACCCCAGGCGCGCAGCTTTTTCTTGAGGTTGGCGCGGGAAAGCACCGGGGAGTCGCTAATTCCCATGCCTTTGCGCATGAGTTTTTCCACCCAACGCTGCCCCAGCACGGCGTT
Source organism: Halomonas sp. (assembly GCA_020201095.1). Classification (GTDB taxonomy): domain Bacteria; phylum Pseudomonadota; class Gammaproteobacteria; order Pseudomonadales; family Halomonadaceae; genus Vreelandella. The sequence continues at coordinate 8,962 of JAIVHM010000022.1, forward strand.
ATACAGGGGGGCAACCCTGGCAAAGGCTGGCAACATCCATTCGGTACCGCCGATGACATAGTCCCGCAGCGGTCGCAGGTAGCGGCCGTGGTAGACCTCTAAGAACTGCGAGCGGAACTGCGGCACATTGACCTTGACCGGGCACTGTCCCGCGCAGGATTTACATGCCAGGCACCCCGCCATGGCGTCGTAAACCTGGTGAGAGTAATCGTGGTGCTGCTTACGGCTCATCGTGTTGGCAAGTCTCAGCGGGAAGCTTTTGATGACTGAAGGCGCAGCCATTCGCGGATGAGGCTGGCGCGGCCTTTGGGCGAATGGCGGCGATCGCGGGTGGCCTTCCAGGAAGGGCACATGGGGTCATCGACATCATAGTTGTAGCAGGCACCGTTGCCGTTGCAGTAGACCGCGGCGTCGTAAGCCTGCCAGGCCCGCTCATCGATGGTGCGGTCAAGCTGACCGCGCATCGGCACGCCGTCGATAGTGAGCAGTTCAGGGTCGCTATCCTTGGCGATCATCCTTCCGTTTGCAGAAATGCCCGCGTCTTCGGGCGGGGTAGAGAGCGCAGAGGCGATCTTGCCTGGGTTCAACTGGTTGTAGGGGTCAAACGCGGCTTTGACTCGCTGCAGGCTCGGGTAGAGCTCACCAAAAAATTTAGGCGAGTATTCAGAGCGGACGCCCTTGCCGTGCTCGCCCCATAAAAGCCCCCCGTATTTCTGGGTAAGCGCGACCACCTCATCGGAGATTTCCCGAATCAGCGCTTCCTGAGCCGGGTCTTTCATATCCAGCGACGGACGAACGTGCAGCACCCCAGCATCCACGTGACCAAACATGCCGTAAGAAAGCCCTCGAGCATCCAGTGCGGCGCGGAACTCGGCAATATAGTCGGCCAGGTGCTCCGGCGGTACGGCGGTGTCTTCCACAAACGGCAGCGGGCGCTTTTCGCCCTGCACGTTGCCGAGCAAACCCACCGAGCGCTTGCGCATGGCGTAGACGGTCTGGATCTGCCCGCGCCCTTCGGCCAGGGTGTAACCCACTCGTTCGACAGTGGCATCGTGGCGCAAATGCTCGGTGAACGTGCGAACCCGCTGGGCCAGCGCATCGGGGTCGTCGTCGTTAAACTCGACCAGGTTAATGCCGCGAATGGCGGTGTCACCGGCCGGGAAAAACTCGGCCACGCTGTCCCATACGAAGTCGTCCATGGCGAGTTGCAGCACGGTATCGTCGATGGTTTCGATGGACGTGGGGCGCGCGCTTGACGCCATCAACGCTTTGGCGTCCCGCAGGGCCTCCATAAACCCGGCGTAGCGAACGTTCACTAACGTCGAGTGCTTGGGGATCGGCAAGACGTTCAATACCGCTTCGTTCAGAAAGCCAAGCGAGCCTTCCGAGCCACATAACAGGCTGTTGAGGTTAAGCTGCCCTTCATCATCGCGCAGGTGGGCGAGATCAAAGCCTGTCAGGCAGCGGTTGAGCGGTGGGAAGGTGGCCTCGATCAGTTCGCGCTGCTGGTCGATAATCTCGGCAGCGGTTACGTGAACCCGGCCGAGAATGCCATCTTGCTGGCATTTCGTGGTTTCCTCTTCAACGCTCAGCGGGCGGCTATGTAAGTGCTTACCCCCCAGCAACACCGTGTCGAGCTCAAGCACGTGATTGCGGGTTTTTCCATACTCGCAGCTGCCCTGACCGCTGGCATCGGTGGCAATCATGCCGCCGATGGTGGCGCGGTTGGAGGTCGACAGTTCCGGCGCGAAAAAAAGCCCGTGAGGCTTGAGCGCCGCGTTGAGCTGGTCTTTCACCACGCCCGCCTGGACGCGCACCCGGCGGTTTTCCACGTCGATCTCGATAATCTGGTTCATGTGGCGAGAAACATCGACCACAATGCCGTCGGTGAGCGACTGGCCGTTAGTGCCGGTGCCGCCGCCCCGAGGGGTGAGCACGATATCGCGATAGGGCACTTCGCCCGCCAGCTTGCTCAGGCGCTCAAGGTCTTCGGCGTGCTTTGGGAATACCGCCGCCTGGGGCAAGCGCTGGTAAATCGAGTTGTCCGTCGCCAGTACCGTGCGGTTGGCGTAATCCGGCGCGATCTCGCCCTCAAAGCCACGCGTTTTCAGCGCCTCGAGAAAGCGCACGTAATGGGAGCCCAGGCGTTCAAATGGCGCGGTACGCGAGTCCAGAGATGCAATCATAATTGTGCAAGCCGTCACTGCCGAAAGCGGTTAAAGAGAAAGCGACTACTTTACCGCAGTGACCGACGGCCTGCACCTGGACGGCGGCGTTATGCCTCGCCCAGTGCTTCTTTCACCAGCGTGGCGGATGACGCCGACATGGGCAGCGCCAACGCCAGTTCGTGGGCGCGTGGGGACATTTTACGCCAGGTCATCTGCACAATGCGCACCATGTGGTCGTGCTCGATCTTGCGCGAGAAATCGGCGAAGTAGTTTTCCAGGAACACCAAGCAGGCACAGTCTTCCAATGCCTGCACCTCGGGGTCACGCCCCAGGCCTTTCTTGCCGATCATGGCCGCGACGCGTTTGGCCTCCTCGGCGCTGTACCCGGCTTTCTCCATCAGTTGGGCCGTGGTTTCGCCTGCACGCTTGCCTTGGTCACGCCGCCAGGTCAAATAGCCCACCCGGCCTTTTTCGTAATTCTCGCGGGGGACCTGCCAGCGCTGCAAATGCTGGGCGCGCACCGCCAGTTGCAATAGCTCGCCGGGTGCATCAAAAACAGGTGCCAGCCACTTGCTCATTCGCTGGGCATAAGCCAACTCCTGGGGCATGGCAGTGCCATCGTCAAGCGTGGTGGAACGCGGGTCCTGGGCATGCAGCGCATCAATAGCGTCTAGTGTTTGCTCAAAAGCGGTAGGCATGGCATTGGTGCTCGGCTAGAAATGGGCAATGAAATTTTCAATAACCATCAGGTTGCCGAGAAACACTGAGAATCTCAACTGCTACAGGCAGGAGGAGTGGGGGAGCCTGGCTGCGAGTGAAACGTTTTCAGACTGAAGGTTTTTAAAATCAGTCGCTTGGGAATTTTTGCTTGTGGTGAAGTACTCGCATGATATGAATAGAGGAATGGTCGACCCAGTAGGAAATGATCATCGAAATCTCCAGGATGATAAGCAACCTGCCTGGAATGCCATCTCGCTGCACACCCATCAATGGCTGATCAAGTAGGTTCTCCGCTTTCGCTTCGATGATGTCGTCGGTTTTCTCAGCGGCAGCAGGATTGACCTCGTAAAGAAACTCAAAGATCTTCTCGCGGTCATTCAGAGCTTCTTCTTCCCATAAAATCATTTATTCGCCCGACCGCGAATGTTGGCTTTGCGTTCAGCCATTTGTGCTTTTGCACTTTCGTGGTCAATAAAAGAAGCCTTGCCATCATCGAGCTTCTCGAAGGCTAAATTTATTTGCTGGGTTAGCCATGCATCGTGAGATAACACCTTGCGTTGTTGATCGGCCAGTTGTTCGGTAAATTCGCGGCAGGCATCACTTAGTGTACGGCCTTGGCTCTCAGCCATTTGCTGGCTTAAGCGTTTTGTCTCTTCATCAATCCGAAACTGTATCCTGGTTTCCATGGTGACGGCCTATCCGGGTTTGTGTGTACAAATGTTAGCACAAGATGAGTGATATGACGCTGGCAATTCTCTTTTCAAGTTCCTCTCGTAGGC
>JAIVHM010000023.1 GCA_020201095.1 Halomonas sp.
GAACAAAGGTTACCCTGCGATACTTTGTTCAACTGCCTCGATGCCGGCTGTGGCGACGGCTTCTACCTTCGGGAATTAACCAATGCGGTCGCAAGCGAGACGCCGTTGGCGTTAATGGGGCTGGATATTTCCAAATGGGCCGTGCAGGCGGCGGCCAAGCAGGACAATAAACAGGCGCCGCAAAGTCGATGGGTAGTGGGTAGCAATGCCAATCTGCCGGTTCAGAGCGGGGCGCTCGATTGTGTGCTTTGCATGTTTGGTTTTCCCGTCTTTGACGAGTTCGCGCGTGTACTCAAACCAGGCGGCCTGCTGATACAGGTGGAAGCGGGGTCGGATCATCTGCGTGAACTGCGCGATATTATCTACCCGACGTTAAAACCTGAACGGGCAAGTGACGTTGAGCCGCCAGCGGGGTTCGCGCTTTTGGGTTCAGAGACGTTGCGCTACACGCTTACGCTCAACGATGCAGAAGCCATTGCCGATTTGCTGGTGATGACGCCGCATTTTTATCGTGCCACGATTGAAGGCCGCGAGAAGGCAGCTGCACTGGGGGAGTTAACCTTGACGGTGGACGTTCGCGTGGTGCGGTGGGCGCGTATTTAAAGGCAATTTTGCGGAAGCCAAACGCAACAAGGCCCGCTTAAGCGGGCCTTGTGGTCCGAACCTCGGAAGGTTCGAGCAAACTGCTAACGGATGTTAGGAAGTTTGCTTGATGTTTGAAGCTTGTAGGCCTTTCTTGCCTTGGGTAACGTCAAAAGAGACGCTAGCGCCTTCTTGCAGAGATTTGAAGCCGTCGGCTTGAATCTCAGAGAAGTGAGCAAAAAGGTCGTCGCCGCCGTCAGAAGGAGCGATGAAGCCGAAGCCTTTAGTGTCGTTAAACCATTTAACTGTGCCAGTTGCCATGATGTAGATCCTTTCGCGCAATTGCGCCTTAATTAATTTCCTGGTATTACCCAGATTTAAGTAGCGGGTGAAACAAGGAATACAATGTCAGGCTGCCGAAATAGATCGTACACTTCTGAAACCATGCTGCTTGCTAACCACTGGCGATACAATGCCATGGATCGTTTTAGGTGTCAAAACCTTTCAGGTTTTATTTTTCTAATCCCCATGGTGCCCATTGGCTATTGCCAACCCATTTTCCACACGCTGTCATCTTTCAATTGTTGCCACGGCATTACCGTTTCTCGGTGGGAATAAATTGCTTCGACCACAACGTCCACTACGTTCTCTTCCTCATCCCGAATCAATTGGTTAACGATGAAGTGCTTTTCTTTGTTGAGCGGCTCAACCGCTGTCCATTTGCTATGGTGCAGCTTGTTCGGATTGATCGTGTTCATTCATGTTCCTTATCGCCGACCTATCAGGGCAGATATCGCTATGCCACACTGATATAATAATGAGCAGGCTTATAATGTTAACATCTCTAACGTATTCAATCCTGTAAAGGACAGCCAATGAAACGCATGTGGAAAATATATTCTCAGGCGTCGTTGATTTTACGCGTCACTATCGCGCTGGTGCTGGGCGTTGTGGTTGGACTTGTCGGTGGTGAGACAGTCGCGGCCTGGCTGGCGCCGCTGGGTGATCTGCTGCTGCGGCTGCTGACCTTCCTGATTGTGCCCATTGTGCTGTTTACTCTGATGGTGGGCGTTAACCAGTCCCGCGAGGGCAGCGCTGGGCGCATCGGCGGTAAAGTGCTTGGCTATTATCTAGCATCTTCGGCGCTGGCGATTATGGTGGGGTTAACCGTCGCGACGCTGTTTAGCCCTGGCAGCGGCATGACGCTGGATGACGATGCCAACTTCTCGGTGCCGGATAATCCGGGCGTTGTCGATACGCTGCTCAATATTGTGCCGGATAACATTATTGGTGCCTTCTCCGAGCTCAATATGCTGGGGATCATTTTTACGGCGCTGGTATTCGGCATTGCGCTGCTGAAAATGCGCCAGTCAGCACGCCAGCATGCCATGGGCGAGCGGCTGTATGAGGTGATCGAGTCGCTGAACGAGGTCACCTTGAAAGTCATGTCGGGGGTGTTGCATTACGTCCCCATCGGCGTATTTGCGATTGTCGCCGAAACGGTGAGCCGCCAGGGCCTGGGAACACTACTCTCACTGGGCGACATGGTCGTTGTGCTGTACATCGCGCTGGCGGTCCACCTGTTGATTTACTGCGGCATCATGCGGTTGTTCGGGGTAAAACTGCGCACTTTCTTCCGCGAAGCGCGTACGCCCATGCTCACGGCGTTTGCCACTCAAAGTAGTTCTGGCACCTTACCCATTACGGTTAATGCCGCCCGCCGCTTGGGGATTTCCAAAAGTATCTATGGTTTCAGCCTGCCGTTAGGGGCTACCTTGAACATGGATGGCGCGGCGATTCGTATCGCCATCTCGGCGGTATTTGCCGCCAATGTGATCGGCGCGCCGCTGGACTTTATCAGCATGGTGCAGATCGTGCTGATCGGCACCTTGGTGTCGATCGGCACGGCCGGGGTACCGGGTGCAGGCATCATCATGATTGCCACCGTATTCGCCCAGGTAGGACTGCCGATTGAAACCGTTGCGCTTTTGACCGCGATCGATGCCCTGGTCGGTATGGGGTGTACGGCACTCAACGTCACGGGCGACCTGGTCGGGACCTCGGTTATTGCGCGTAGCGAAGGCGAGTCGTTAAACGAAGAGCCGGCTGACGACGCGACAGCAGCGGTGGCAAAGGGGTAACTTGGAAAACCACGCTAGGTGAGGAGAGCCCATGTTGGATGAGCAAGAACAGCGCTACCTGGCCCGCGCCGTGGCGCTTGCCGAAGAGGCCCTGAAGGCTGGCGATGAGCCTTTCGGCAGTGTGCTTGTTAGTGGCAATGGCGAGGTGCTGGCTGAAGATCGCAACCGCATCGCCGGCGGCGATTCTACCCAGCACCCTGAGTTCGCGCTGGCACGTTGGGCTGCCCAGCATATGACGCCAGAGGCGCGAGCACAGGCCACGGTGTTTACCTCCGGTGAGCATTGCCCGATGTGCGCGGCGGCGCATGGCTGGGTTGGGCTCGGGCGTATTGTCTACGCTAGCTCTTCGGCGCAGTTGGGTGGCTGGTTGGCCGAGCTGGGTGTCGCACCACCACCGGTCGCAACGTTGCCGATTCAACAAGTAGTGCCTGGCCTTCAAGTGGAAGGGCCGGTCGCAGGGTGGGATGAAAAAGTGCATGCCCTGCATCAGCGGCGGCATGGCGCGGCTAGCCAAGCATAAAAAAACCGCCTGAGCGCAGGCTCAGGCGGTTTTTAATTACCTAGAAATAACTAGTGTGGCGTTTCACAAGTTGACACCATAAATATAGTCTATACTAATACCTGAATTTCGCACCATTGCTGGAGGTATCATGGCCAAGCGAGGTAGGCCTGCCGCCCAGATTACCGTCACAAACGATCAGCTGGCTGAGCTGAACCGACGAGTCGCCGCTCGGAAAGGGCCTGCCGATGAGCGGCTCCGCGCCTTGATCATATTGGCTTGCAAAGACGGCGAGCCCGGCACATCGATTGGCAAGCGACTGGGCATCACTGCACAAACGGTCTCGAGGTGGCGGCGGCGCTTTGCTGCCTATGGTCTGGACGGCTTGAATGATGAAGTTCGTAGTGGTCGTCCACGATCAATTTCTGACGACGTGGTTCAGGAAGTCATTGATCGGGTCCGAAAGGAAAAGCCAGAAGATGCCAGCCACTGGAGCACGCGCTCCATGAGCGAAGTGACAGGCATCTCCCCGGCCAGTGTGCATCGGATATGGCGGGCTTTCGGCCTCAAACCCCACAGGGAGAAGTCGTTCAAACTGTCTACTGATCCGGCTTTCGTCGACAAGGTGCATGACGTCGTCGGTCTCTACATGAATCCTCCTGACCGGGCGATCGTCCTGTCGGTTGACGAGAAGAGCCAGATTCAGGCACTCAACCGTACCCAGCCAGGCTTGCCATTGACCTTTGGGCAGCCTGAGACCCGTACTCACGACTATAAGCGTCATGGTACGACCTCGTTGTTTGCTGCACTGGACATTGCGACAGGTGAAGTCATTGGTCGCCTCAAGCGGCGGCACCGCAGTGCGGAGTTTCTTGAGTTCCTCAATGCTATCGACCGCTCAGTGCCAGCGGATCTCGATATCCACCTCATCCTGGACAACTACGGGACACACAAGACCGATAAGGTAAAGGCTTGGTTGGCGGAGAGGCCGCGCTATCATGTTCATTTCACGCCAACGTCAGCATCATGGTTGAATCTGGTAGAGCGATTCTTTTCCACGATCAGCGAGAGGTGGATCAAGCGTCAGGCGCACACAAGCGTGAAGGACTTGGAAGATTCTATCCGGCACTACCTGTCGATCTATAACGAGAACCCCAAGCCTTTCCAGTGGCGGAAAACTGCTGACGAGATAGTGGGTCGGTAGGTCGAGCAGCATCAGCTCTTGATCGGCGCACCGACAAGCCAGATTAATTATTCGAACTTAAGAATCACCACACTAGCGCGATTTTTAGGCAATTTTTTTATCTGCGCCTCAACCTCGGTTGGGGCGTTTTGTCGTTTTAAAACGCCTGTTTGCTACCTTTGTCGGATGGGCATGTTACATTACGCGCAACGGCTGCAGGCGCGCTATGTTGCTGCATTGCAATAGAAACTTGCTAAAAAACGAGACTGCTTATGACCACCCCGAGCAAACGCCCCTTATATCTTCCTTATGCCGGTCCTTCCCTACTTGAAATGCCGCTATTGAATAAAGGCAGTGCGTTTACTCAGCAGGAGCGGCTGGCGTTCAATCTGATCGGTCTATTACCGCAGAAAGTCGAGACCATCGACGACCAGCTTGAACGCGCCTATCGACAATATCAGCAGTGCCATAGTGACCTGGAACGCCACATCCACTTGCGTGGCATTCAGGATGATAACGAAACGCTGTATTTCCGCCTGGTGTCACAGCATCTTGAAGAAATGCTGCCGATTATCTACACGCCGACGGTGGGCAAGGCGTGCCAGGAATTTTCCAATATTTACCGCAATCACCGCGGGCTGTTTATTAGCTACCCTGACCGCGAGCACATGGACGACATCCTGCGTAGTGCTACCAAGGATAACGTCAAGGTGATCGTTGTCACTGATGGCGAGCGGATTCTGGGTCTGGGTGACCAGGGCATCGGCGGGATGGGCATTCCCATCGGTAAGCTGGCGCTGTACACGGCCTGCGGCGGTATCAGCCCCGCGTATACACTGCCGATCATGCTCGATGTGGGTACCAACAATAAGGCGCTGCTGGACGACCCGATGTACATGGGCTGGCGGCACGAGCGGGTCGGCCAGGAAGAATACAACGAGTTCATGGCGACGTTCATTGCTGCCGTCAAGCGCCGCTGGCCCAATGTGCTGCTGCAGTTTGAGGATTTCGCTCAGGCCAATGCCATGCCGTTGCTGGAGCAGTACCGTGACCAGCTGTGCTGCTTTAATGACGATGTCCAGGGTACCGCCTCGGTCGTGGTGGGTACGCTCCTGGCGGCGTGTCAGGCCCGCGGGCAAACCATTGCCGATCAGCGGGTGGTCTTTGTCGGTGGCGGCTCGGCCGGTTGCGGCATCGCCGAACAGGTGGTGGTGGCCATGCAGACGGAGGGCTTGACCGAAAGTGAAGCCCGCGCGCGTATTTATATGGTTGACCGTGAAGGCCTGATGACCGATGACCAGCCGTGGCAGCGCGATTTTCAACGCCGTCTTGCCCATGAAGCTTCCCTGGTCGCCAACTGGAACGGGCAAGGGCTTGAAGAAACCATCGCGCAAATCAAGCCGACGGTGCTGATTGGCGTGTGCGGCCAGCGTGGCATTTTCACCGAGCAGGTGGTGCGCACCATGCACGCGAGCTGTGAGCATCCGGTGATTATGCCGTTATCCAACCCGACTTCTCAGGCGGAAGCGGTCCCCGAAGACGTCATTCGTTGGACGGAAGGCCAGGCGTTGGTGGCAACCGGCAGCCCGTTTCCACCGGTGGTTTTCAACGGTCGCACCTATCCGATCGCGCAGTGTAACAACGCCTATATTTTCCCTGGTATCGGGCTTGGAGTCGTGGCGGCAAAGGCGACGCGTGTCACCGATGAAATGCTGATGAGTGCTTCACGGGCGTTGGCGCGGGAAGCACCGTTGGTTAAGGAGGGCAAGGGCGCGCTGTTGCCACCGCTGTCGCGCATCCGCGATATAAGCCAGTCGATCGCCTTTGAAGTGGCGGCCCAGGCCCAGCAAAACGGTGTGGCTCTCAAAACCGGCGGCACCGAGCTGCGTGCTGCTATCGATCGTGCTTCATGGAATCCGGAATACCGCACCTACCGGCGTCGCGCTTTCTAGCTCGCCAATGTCCACGCAAAAAAAAGCCCCCACAAGGTGGGGGCAGCAAGCATTGGTCGGTTTCCCGATTAGGCTGCGCCAATCATGTTGCGCAGCACGTAATGTAGGATACCACCATGACTGAAGTACGCCAGTTCGTTTTCCGTGTCGATTCGACACTTGGCATCAACGGTTTTTTCGCCATCGGCATTTTTGATGGTGACCTTGACGCTCCCCCCCGGCGTTAAATCGCTGAGTCCGGCAATCGATACCTCTTCATCGCCCGTGAGTCCCAGCGTCTTGCGACTTTCACCTTCTGGGAACTGTAGGGGAACCACGCCCATGCCGATCAGGTTGGAGCGGTGGATACGCTCGAAAGACTCGGCCAGCACGGCGCGAACGCCCAGCAGGCGGGTGCCTTTGGCGGCCCAGTCACGCGATGAGCCGGTGCCGTACTCTTTACCGGCGATGACCACCAGCGGCTTGTCTTCCTCTTTGTACTTCATCGCGGCGTCGTAAATCGCCATTTGCTCGCCGCTCGGCACGTGACGGGTCTCGCCGCCGACTACGCCATCAAGCATTTCGTTCTTGATCCGCACGTTGGCGAAGGTACCGCGCATCATGACTTCGTGGTTACCGCGCCGCGAGCCGTAAGAGTTGAAGTCGACCGGTTTGACACCGTGCTCCTGAAGGTAACGCCCGGCGGGACTGTCAGGCTTGATGGCACCGGCAGGGGAAATATGGTCGGTGGTCACCGAGTCGCCCAGCATGGCCAGCACGCGGGCGTTGTGGACATCGTCAATGGCGTCCGGTTCACGGCCCATGCCTTCGAAAAACGGCGGGTGCTGGATGTAGGTCGACTCAGGCCACTGATAGACCTTACTTTCGGGTACCTTGATGGCCTTCCATATGTCGTCGCCTTCAAAGACGGCGCCGTATTCTTTATGGAACATCGCCGTATTGACCTGCTCGACGGCAGTGGCGATTTCCGCCTGGCTTGGCCAGATATCCTTGAGATAGACCGGGTTGCCGTCGTTGTCCTGACCGAGAGGATCCTTGCTCAGGTCGCATTGGACGTTACCCGCGAGGGCGTAAGCGACCACCAGGGGCGGCGATGCCAGCCAGTTGGTCTTCACCAGCGGATGAACGCGACCTTCAAAGTTACGGTTACCTGACAGCACCGAGGCAACAGCGATGTCGCCGTCAGAAATGGCCTTTTCGATCTCATCCGGCAGCGGACCGGAGTTGCCGATACAGGTGGTGCAACCATAGCCCACTAAGTTAAAACCAAGGGCGTCCAGGTCGTCGTTCAATTCGGCGGCTTCCAGATAATCGGTGACGACTTTAGAGCCCGGAGCAAGCGATGTTTTGACCCAGGGTTTGGTGGCCAGGCCTTTTTCGCGTGCTTTACGGGCCAGCAGGCCGGCCGCCATCATGACGCTTGGGTTAGACGTGTTAGTGCATGAGGTAATGGCCGCAATCACCACGGCGCCGGGGTCGAGACTGAAGTCGCGGTCATCAAGCTTAACGGCCTGACTGGTGTCATGCTTGAAGCTGCGATCCACCCCCACGGCAGTTTGGCCACCCTCAGAAGAGAGTTTTCCTTTGGCGGTTGGGTCTGCTTTGGTGTCTTCCTGCATGAATTTTTCAAAGGCCGCGGCCATGTCTTTAAGGGCCACACGGTCCTGAGGGCGCTTGGGCCCAGCAAGGCTGGCTTCGACCTCGGTCATGTCAAGGTGAAGGCTGTCACTGAAGATCGGCTCGTCGCCCGGTTCGCGCCATAGGCCCTGAGCCTTCGAGTAGGCTTCGACCAGGGCGACCTGCTCGTCTTCACGGCCTGTTAGACGCATGTAGTTAAGCGTTTCGTCATCAACCGGGAAGAAACCACAGGTGGCGCCGTATTCCGGTGCCATGTTGGCAATCGTCGCCCGGTCGGCCAGCGGCAGGTCTTTCAGGCCGTCGCCGTAGAACTCGACAAATTTACCCACGACGCCTTTCTTACGCAGCATTTCAGTCACGGTAAGCACCAGGTCGGTTGCCGTGATGCCTTCGCGTAGCTTGCCGGTGAGCTTGAAGCCGATAACTTCGGGGATCAGCATGGAGACCGGCTGACCGAGCATCGCGGCTTCGGCTTCGATGCCGCCAACCCCCCAGCCAAGAACGCCAAGCCCGTTGATCATGGTGGTGTGGGAGTCGGTGCCCACCAGGGTATCGGGGTAGGCGAGAGAGCGGCCGTCTTCCTGCTTCGTCCACACGGTTTTGCCCAGGTATTCCAGGTTGACCTGGTGGCAAATGCCGGTGCCGGGCGGCACCACGCGGAAATTATCGAAGGCTTGCTGACCCCAGCGCAGGAACTCGTAGCGCTCCCGGTTGCGCTGCATTTCAATGTCGACGTTTTCCTGGAAAGCGGCTGGGTTGCCGAATTTGTCGACCATCACTGAGTGGTCAATGACCAGGTCCACCGGCGACAGCGGGTTGATCTTGGCGGGATCCTCGCCGAGTTTTTCAACGGCGGCGCGCATGGACGCCAGGTCGACGACGCCCGGCACGCCGGTAAAATCTTGCATCAGCACGCGGGCGGGGCGGTAGCCAATCTCACGGCTGGACTTGCCTTCTTTTTGCCAGTCGACCAGGGCCTGCATGTCATCTTGGGAAACGCTCTCGTCGTCGGCAAAACGTAACTGGTTTTCGAGCAGAATTTTGAGTGTCTTGGGTAGCCGATCGATGTTGCCAAGGGTGTCTGCTGCGTCTGGCAGACTAAAATAGTGGTAGGACGTATTGCCTACCGTTAATGTCTTTTCCGTGTCGGAAAGCTTACTCATGCGATTCTCCTCTCTATTGCTTAGCGTTGCGCGATGCGCGCCGGTCACTGTCTTCCTTTCC
>JAIVHM010000176.1 GCA_020201095.1 Halomonas sp.
GCGTAAGCTAAATCCCCATTTTGTAGAATACCCGCTAATGCTAGAGGAGCGTTTCACCATTACGCTGCTCGCCAGCACCATCAGCCTGACGCCGGGAACGGTCTCCGCCAACCTGCGCATGGACGGTAAATCGCTGCTTATTCATGCCCTGAACGAAACAGACGAAGAGGCACTGATTGAGCAAATTCGGGAGCGCTACGAACGCCCGCTCAAGGAGATTTACGAATGCTAAGCATCGCACTTTATATCACCCTGGCGTTGGTGATGATGGCACTGCTGATGAATCTCTATCGGCTGACAATTGGTCCTGATTTACCGGATCGTGTACTGGCACTAGACACCATGTACGTCAACTCCATTGCGCTGATTGTTTTGCTCGGCCTGTGGCTGAACAGCAAGACCTATTTCGAATCGGCGCTGCTCATCGCCATGCTGGGCTTTATCAGTACGGTAGCGGTGTGCAAGTACATATTACGCGGGGACATTATCGAATGACCCCGGTTACCCACTTGGTTATTTTGCAGGTACGCTTATGTCGTTTTGGGTAGAGGCACTTATTTCATTACTGCTGATCACAGGCGGCGCCTTTGTATTCGTCGGCTCTTTAGGCATGGCGCATCTGCGCGATTTCTACATGCGTTTACACGGCCCCACCAAGGCAACAACGCTGGGTATCGGTTGTATGCTGGTAGCCTCAATGGCGTACTTCTGGAGCGTCGACGGCAGACCCGACATTCAGGAGTTATTGATCACTCTGTTTTTGTTTATTACCGCACCGGTCAGCGCCCACTTACTCGCCAAAACGGGCCTGCATATGCGTTTGAAACACATCGATAAAACCCAGGGTAAGCCCGTGGAACTTCGCTCCGAGGAAGTCGGCAAAAAGCCGGTCCCCCACCCCGACAAGGGGCATGGTTGATCAGTCTAGCCGACCAAACCAAGTGCTGGCACCCTTCCCGGGTTGACGATATTGAGTTGAGGTAATCGTATGTGGAGCCTGTTAAGGCTATCGACATTATCGCTTGCAATGATAATGATTGCGGGTTGTTCAGAGCCCAGAATTGATACCCGTTCAATGCCCGCAGCCGTTGTATCCGTTGAAGAGGTGCGCGACTCGCTGCCCGCTTACAAACGCGACGAATTTGATCAAGCGCTAACCATCATGGCGATGTCGTCGTTCGACGGTATCGATATACTAAATCCAAGGCCAATGAACGCCGCGGAGATCGCTGAGTCGGCTAACGCCTACATGCATGGGCTCACGGGTGATGAAGCGATTGAGAAAGCCAATGAGTTGTTGCGCAACCGCCGGGCACGGGAACGCAATCAGGCGCTTGGCATTCTCTCCCGTCTTGAAGAAAAACAGGCTAATGCCGAACGTGACCGCGAGCAACGGGCTCAGGTGACCCTCGACAGCGCCGACTTTTACATAAGCACCAGCCCCTACGGCGCACTGGAGCCGGTGATTGAGTTGGAAGTCACCAACGACTCTGACCAACGGATCGCGGAGCTGTCGCTAAGAGGCGTTGTCACTAGTCCTGATCGCGATGCGCCCTGGGTCGATGAGGCTTTTTATTATGTAGTGCCCGACGGTTTAGCCCCAGGCGAAAGCGCTCAATGGAGCCTGGCACCCAACCGTTTTGGCCCCTGGGGTAACCGCGAGATTCCCGATGATGCCCAGCTTGATGTCACCATCGAAGGCTTACACAACGCCGAGGAAAACCCCCTTTGGGATGCGCCGCCGCTGAGCGAGCGGCAGCGTGAGAGACTCAATGAGCTGCGCGAAGAGTATGGCGACATGGCCGGTCATTCAGACGAATAAGACGGGCCTTCGCGAAAGCCTTGACGTTATATCAGTCGGTCAAATCGGCGTCTGGGTAGCCGATAAGGTATAGCACCGCATCAATATCGAGTTTTGAAATGGCCTGGCGCGCCTGTGCTCGCACCATGGGTTTGGCACGATAAGCAATACCCAGGCCGGCTTTGGCGAGCATCTTGAGGTCGTTGGCCCCATCACCCACGGCAATCGTCTGATCGAGTGTCAAACCTTCCCGCTGTGCAATCGTTTCCAGCAGCTCGGCTTTACGGTCCGCGTCGACAATCGGTTCGCGCACCTCGCCGGTAACCTTGCCATTCTCGATCACCAGCTCGTTGGCGTGGACCTCATCGAACCCGAGTTTATCCTGCAGGTAGTCAGCGAAGTAAGTGAAACCACCGGAGAGTATCGCGGTGCGATAGCCCAGGCGTTTTAGGTTGGCCATCAGCCGTTCAACCCCTTCCATCAGCGGGAGCTCGGAGGCTATCTCGGCAAGTACAGATTCATCCAACCCGGCCAGCTTGCTCATCCGCTCGCGAAAACTTTGCTGAAAATCCAGCTCACCCCGCATCGCCCGTTCGGTAACCTCGGCAACTTCATTGCCCACGCCATGACGATAGGCCAGCTCGTCAATCACTTCGGCCTTGATCAGCGTGGAATCCATATCGAAGCACACCAGCCGAGGCTGCACCTGCTTGCGCAAGTTCTGTTGCACCACAATATCCACGGTCAAGGTTTCGCTCAGCACTAGCGCAGCTTGTCGCAGTGTTTCAAAGTCAATATCGTCACCACTCAGGCACAGTTCAAGACAGTCGATACGCTCGCCCTGCCCCACATCAGAAAGCCGCCGGGTGCTGTTTTCCTGCAGGCCAAATTGTACCCTCAGGGCGTCTACCTGGGATTGAATCTCCGCAGTTAACCGCGGCGCTAACACGGTTAAGATCAAATCGCCGCCTGCCATCACTTAGTTCCTGCCATTGTTTAGTCCCCTGCCCCTATCCAATCAACTTTTTGGAAACCGCGCGGCAACTTGCTGCCCCGCCGGCCCCGCTCGCCGCGATAATAGGCTAAATCATCGGTTTTTAGCGTGAGTTTTCGCTTACCGGCATGCAGCTCCAGCGTATCGCTGTCTTTAATTACCGCGATGCTGCGCACAAATTCTTCACGGCGCGCGGCGCGCGGGCCGGGGATATCCAGCATCTTGTTGCCTTTCCCCTTGGCCATTTCGGGCAATTGATCCAGGGGGAACAGCAGTAACCGGCCTTCGTTCGAGACCGAAGCCACCCACAGCTCGTCGCCCTCAGGCACTTCAACCGGCGCCATCACACTGCAGCCTTTGGGCAGACTCAGCACCGCCTTGCCTGCTTTATTTTTACCGGTGAGCGCTTCCAAATGGGCAATAAAGCCGTAGCCGCCGTCGCTTGCCAGCACAAAACGCCGCTCGGCAGGCGCCAGCATCAATCCGGCCATCCGCGCACCTGCCGACACATTTGCACGCCCGGTGACAGGCTCACCCTGCCCCCTTGCACTGGGCAGGTTATGGGCATTGAGCGTATAGGCACGCCCGGTATCATCCAGCAGCACCAAGGGCTGGTTGGTTTTGCCTCGTGCCGCCAATTGGAAGCGATCGCCTGCTTTATAGGACAGCCCTTCGGGGTCGATATCGTGGCCCTTGGCGGAGCGAATCCAGCCCTTCTCAGACAGCACAACGGTGATCGGATCAGCTCCCATCAGTTCGACTTCGGACAACGCCTTGGCATCAGTTCTAGCGACCAGTGGCGAGCGGCGTTCGTCGCCATGCTCTTTACCCGCAGCACGAATCTCTTTTTCAATCAGCGTGGTCAGCTTGGCTTCGCTGCCCAGCAGGCCCTCTAGATATTTGCGCTCTTTTTCCAGTTCATCTTGTTCGCCGCGGATCTTCATCTCTTCAAGCTTGGCAAGGTGACGCAGGCGCAGCTCAAGGATCGCTTCCGCTTGTTGCTCAGAGAGGCCAAAAGCCGCCACCAGTGCAGGCTTTGGTTCGTCTTCTTCACGGATAATGCGGATCACCTCATCGATATTCAGGTAGGCAGTGAGCAAGCCTTCCAGAATATGCAGGCGGTCTTCCACCTTCCCCAAGCGGTGCTCGAGGCGGCGGCGAACCGTCCCACGACGAAAACGCAGCCATTCGCCAAGCATCTCGTGCAGCGGCATCACCCTCGGGCGGCCATCCAGGCCAATTACGTTCATGTTGACCCGCACGTTCTTTTCTAGATCCGTGGTCGCAAACAGGTGGTCCATCAACGACTCAACGTCAATGCGATTGGAACGCGGCTCAATCACCAGGCGGGTGGGTTCTTCGTGGGTCGATTCATCGCGCAGGTCGGCCACCATGGGCAGCTTTTTGGCCTGCATCTGAGCGGCGATCTGTTCCAACACCTTGGCACCGCTGACCTGATACGGCACGGCGGTAATCACAATGTTGGCGTCTTCCCGCTCGTAGCGAGCGCGCAGCTTGACTGACCCCCGCCCGGATTCGTAAAGCTTACGCAAATCTTCTTTGGGGGTAATAATTTCCGCATCGGTCGGAAAGTCCGGCGCGGGGATGAAGTCCATCAGATCAGTTGTCGTGGCCTTCGGGTTGCGTAGCAGATGGCAGGTGGCGTCAACCACTTCCGACACATTATGCGGCGGAATATCAGTGGCCATGCCAACGGCAATCCCGGTGCCGCCATTGAGCAGCACATGCGGCAAGCGCGCGGGCAGCACCAGCGGTTCCTGCATGGTGCCATCAAAGTTGGGTGCCCAGTCGACAGTGCCTTGGCCCAACTCACTGAGCAGCACTTCGGCAAACTTGGAAAGCTTGGCTTCGGTGTAGCGCATGGCGGCAAACGATTTGGGATCGTCTGGGCTGCCCCAGTTGCCCTGGCCATCCACCAGCGGGTAGCGATAGCTGAACGGCTGCGCCATCAGCACCATGGCTTCATAGCAGGCGCTGTCGCCGTGGGGGTGGAATTTACCCAGCACATCGCCGACGGTGCGGGCCGACTTCTTGTACTTGGCGTTAGCATGCAGCGCCAGCTCGCGCATGGCGTAGATAATCCGCCGCTGCACGGGTTTCATGCCATCGCCAATATTGGGCAAGGCGCGGTCGAGAATCACGTACATCGAATAGTCGAGGTACGCTTTTTCGGTGTAATCGCGCAAGGACAAGCGTTCGACGTCGCCTTCCGCTACCTGAATATCCATGGTCATCGGGGGTTATACCTCAATGTCTGCGAGGTTGCCGTAATCTTCCAGCCACTTTTTGCGGTCACCGGCGCGTTTTTTGGCCAACAGCATATCCATCATTTCCATGGTGCCGTCGCCTTCCGTCCGGGTGAGCTGCACCAGGCGGCGGGTTTCCACCGCCATGGTGGTTTCACGAAGCTGTAACGGGCTCATTTCACCCAGGCCCTTAAAGCGCTGAACGTTCGGGGTGCCACGCTTCTGCGCCAGTTGCTTGAGGATGGCGGCTTTTTCGCTCTCATCCAGGGCGTAGTGAACCTCTTTGCCCAGGTCGATACGGTAAAGCGGCGGCATGGCCACGTAGACATGCCCGGCATCCACCAGGCTGGGGAAGTGTTTGACGAAAAGCGCGCACAGCAGCGTGGCGATATGTAGGCCGTCGGAGTCGGCATCAGCGAGAATACAGATTTTGTGATAGCGCAATTTTTCCAGATCGACGCTGCCCGGGTCAGCGCCGATCGCCACCGCGATGTCGTGGACTTCCTGGGAACTGTATATATCGTGAGTCTCGACTTCCCAGGTATTGAGGATTTTACCCCGCAGCGGCATGATCGCCTGGGTCTCGCGGTTACGCGCCTGCTTGGCGCTGCCCCCGGCGGAGTCACCCTCGACCAGAAACAGCTCGCTCTGGGCAGGATCCTGCCCCGAGCAGTCCGCAAGCTTACCAGGCAGTGCCGGGCCTGAAGTCACCTTCTTACGCGCCACCTTCTTGGCTTTTTTCTGGCGGTGCTGAGCGGCGCTAATCACTAGTTCAGCGAGGGCTTCGCCCTGGTCGACGTGATGGTTGAGCCACAGTGAGAAAGCGTCTTTTAATACCCCTGACACAAAACCCGCGATTGTTCGCGACGAAAGCCGTTCCTTGGTTTGCCCGGCAAACTGAGGGTCCAGCATCTTGACCGAGAGCACAAAGGAGGCGCGCTCCCACAAATCATCAGCGGTGAGCTTGATGCCACGGGGCAGTAAGCTACGGTACTCACAGAACTCGCGCAGCGCCTCGAGCAACCCGGAGCGAAACCCGTTCACGTGGGTGCCGCCCTGCGGGGTGGGAATCAAGTTAACATAGCTTTCCAATAGCGCATCGCCACCTTCAGGCAACCATTGGATAGCCCAGTCCACGCCGTTTTCATCGTCGTTGAAGTGACCAATAAAGGGCTCAACCGGTACCACTTCATAACCATCAGTAGCTTCTGCCAGGTAGTCGCGAAGCCCATCTGCGTAGGCCCATTCGGTTTTGATGCCGTCGGGCTCAACCAGGGTAACGGCAAGCCCTGGGCACAGTACCGCCTTGGCGCGCAACAGGTGCTTCAGTTTGGCGAGCGCGAGTTTGGGGCTATCGAAGTAGCTTTCATCCGGCCAGAAACGCACCAGGGTACCGCTGGCGCGCTTGGCCGCTTTGCCAATTTCGCGCAGTTCCTCGACCTTTTCCCCGTACTCGAACGCCATGGCATGGCGTGCCCCGTTGCGGGTGACTTCAACGTCCAAGCGGCGCGACAACGCATTGACGACCGACACGCCGACGCCGTGCAGGCCGCCCGAAAAACGGTAGCTTTCAGACGAGAATTTGCCGCCCGAGTGCAGCTTGGTAAAGATCAGCTCGACGCCCGACACGCCATGCTCGGGGTGCAGATCGATCGGCATCCCGCGGCCGTTATCCTGCACTTCAATCGCGCCGTCGCTATGCAGCACGACGCTGATCGCCGAGGCGTGGCCCGCCAGTGCTTCATCGACGCTGTTATCGATGACTTCCTGAGCAAGGTGGTTGGGCCGCGAGGTGTCGGTATACATTCCGGGACGCTTTCGTACCGGCTCGAGCCCTGAGAGGACTTCGATGGAACTCGCGCCGTACTGGGAGGCATCAAACTGGGTCATGTAACGTCAATTCCTGAAGGGTCATGCACGTATGAATGCTTTCAAAGGGATACAGGATAGCCGAAAAGCAAAATGCTGTATATCCAGCCATATTTATTACCAGGGAGGGGCGCCGGGGATAGGTCGTAGAGGAGGTCATTTGCCATGGATGGCAAATGTAGCGCCCAAGGATGGGTTCACAGCGCCTCCTCGTAGACCTGTCGCCGGATTAGCCCCGCTCGCATGGGTTAATTATTACTCCTGCTCAGCCGCCCAAAAGGCTTCAATCAAGCCGCGGCTGGATGCATCCATCCGCGACAGGTCGCCCTGGTGATCGATGATTTTCTGGGTATCGGTGGCAATCTGTTTGCCTAGCTCAACGCCCCACTGGTCAAACGGATTGATGTCCCAAATCACCGCCTGAACAAACACCTTATGCTCATACAGCGCAATCAGCGAACCCAGCGTTGCCGGGGTCAGTTTGTCCAACAGCACCGTGGTAGACGGCTGATTGCCCCGGTAGCGCTTATGCGGCGGGCGCGGGCCATCGTCATCAATGGCGTCGTCGCCGAGCATCAGCACTCGCGATTGGGCAAAGCAATTGGCCAGCGCCAGCCGGTGCTGAGATTTTAGGAGGCGGCGGGTATCCGGGTCTTCCACCTCATCATAACGCTTGAGCGGCGCAATAAAGTCGCATACAACCGATTGGGTCCCCTGATGGAGCAGTTGATAGAACGCATGCTGGGCATTGGGCCCCAACTGCCCCCAAAGCACCGGGCAGGTAGAATAATTGACTGCTTGGCCCTGACCGCTTACCGACTTACCGTTGGACTCCATCTCCAACTGCTCAAGGTAAGCAGCAAAATACTCCAGTCGACCGTCATAAGGCAAAATCGAGTGGGCACGAATATCGAGAAAGTTGACGTTCCAGATACCCGCCAGCCCGAGCAGCACCGGCAAATTTTCGGCTAGGGGCGCATCCTGAAAATGGCGGTCCATGGCGTGGGCGCCGGCTAATAGCTCGCGGAAATTCTCCATGCCCACCACGAGTGCAATCGGCAAGCCAATAGTGCCCCAAAGCGAATAGCGCCCGCCAACCCACTCCCAGAACATCAGCTGATGGTCGGGGGTGATGCCCCATTCGCTCATTTTATCAGGGCTTGCCGACACACCGATAAAGTGCTGGCGAATGATCAGCTCTTCACTGACCGGGTTGGCGCTGGGTAGCTCACCGTGCTTCGAGAGGCGCCCGATCAGCCAATCGCGGGCGGTATTGGCGTTGGACAGCGTATCGATGGTGGTAAACGACTTTGACGACAGCACAAACAGCGTGGTTTCAGGGTTAAAGCGGGTCAGGTAATCGGCAAGCTGCGAGCCATCCATGGTCGAGGCAAAATGCACCTCCACGGGGTGAATATCGTCAGGACGGTAGTCGGCAAGCGCATGTGTGACCATCTGTGGTCCAAGATCCGACCCGCCGACACCCAGGTTCACCACATGGCGAATCGGCTTGCCGGTGGCGCCGCGCCACTGGCCCGCATGCAGGCGATCTACCAAGCGTTCCATTTGCGTCAGGCTTTCATGTACCGCCGCCGCTACGTCTTCCCCTTCAACGTCCAAGCTCGTCCCAGGCGGCAACCGCAGGGCCGTGTGCAAGGCCGGGCGGTTTTCGCTGACGTTGACACGCTTGCCACTCAGCAGTGCTTCGATCGCGCCTGACACCCCCGCCTCATCCGCCAACGCCAGCAGATGCTCGAGGGTATCGTCGTCCCAGCGCTGCTTGGAGAGGTCCAGGGTCAAGCCTGCTACCTGGCGGGTAAAGTGTGTCCAGCGGCCTGGGTCGTTGCCAAACAGGTTTTTCAGATGGACATGCTCCAGCGCCTGGGCATGCTGTTTCAGCGTTTGCCATGCGGGTAGCGAATCAGGGGTTGTGCGTGATGATGCAGCCATTTGCCCTCTCCTGTGGCATCGTTCCGTGCAGGGTCTGTTCTGGATTACTGTTCTCGCTTACGAAGGACGCGTAAACTACGCAGCCTCATTAATAATCCTGGCTTGACCATGAGTGATGCATCTTACCGTGACGCTATCTTTTCGACACCCTTAGATAAGGTGGCGAGGTTCTCCTTTGACGAACAGGTGGTCGCGTGCTTTCCCGACATGATCCGACGTTCAGTACCCGGCTACGGGCAGATTCTCGGCATGCTGAGCTTAATCGCCCAACGACATTTACGCCACGGCGCCCATGTCTACGACCTGGGC
>JAIVHM010000177.1 GCA_020201095.1 Halomonas sp.
CCCGCCGCTCGGCCCAACGCTTGGGGTGAGCCGGAGTATGTGTTAGAAAATGAGCGCTTTTGGCAGGTGTTCGATGTCTGCTTACTCGCCCTGCCCGACAGCATCGCGCGGGTATTTACACTACGAGAATTGATGGGACTTTCAACCAGCGAAATCTGTAAGGAAACAGGCATTACGGAAACCAATTGCTGGGTTATCTTGCACCGTGCGCGGTTACGTCTGCGGGAATGCCTGGATCGCGACTGGTTGAAGAGTTAAGGAGTCTTTAATGATCATGTGCCGCGAAGCCACGCGCTTGATGTCGCTTAAGCAAGACAGAGGGCTTACCTTCCGGGAAAGAACAGCGCTACGCTTTCACCTTTCCATGTGTAGTGCTTGCCGTGCCTGCGCGCGTCAGTTTGACCTGCTGCACACCATTGGCGAGCACCACCCTGCCGCGTTAAAGTAAGCGAGCCATTAACCACATCTGGGCAGGCGTCGCTCAGGCTGGTAGCGTTTTCTTCCAGTGCCAGGGCAGCAGCGTGGTAAGTCCGTCTTCGTTAAGCGTAGGCAGTGTTTCGAAGACGTACTGTAGGTACTCATAGGGTGAGAGGCCATTGGACTTTGCTGTTTCGATAAGGCTGTAAATCGCTGCACTGGCATTCGCGCCATTTGGGGTATGGCTGAACAGCCAGTTCTTGCGTCCGACGACGAAGGGGCGGATGGCGTTCTCTGCCGGGTTGTTATCCAGCGGTATCAGGCCATTGTCCAGGAACCGGGTAAGTCGTGGCCACTGATGATCCAGGTAATGCAGCGCTTTACCCAGTGTGCTTTTGGGTAGCACTTGTGCCAGGGACTTGTCGAGCCAGGTGCGCAACTGCGTGATCAGGGGCTGGCTTTTCTGCTCGCGCAGCGCGCGACGCGCGTCGGGATCGAGCGCTTTGGCCTGTTTTTCGATGACATAGAGTTTGCCTATCTGGTTGATCACCCAGTCGGCTTTGCCGGTCTTGCCCTTGGGCTGTACCTTTTGGGCTTCGATGAACTTGCGTCGCGCATGGGCCCAGCAGCCCGCATGAATAATGCCATTACGCCGCACGATCTCGGCATAGCCTTCATAACCATCGGTGACCAGGCAGCCGTTGTAATCGCCCAACAAGCGTAGGGGGACACGGCCGGCACGGCTGGGGTCATAGTCGAACAACACCACCTGTTGCCCAGGCGGCCCACCGCGCTGCACCCACATATAGGACTTGGTACTGGCCTTACGGTCTTCTTCCTGATTGACCTGCAGCGTTGTCTCATCCATGTGGATCAGCGGGGCGTTCAACAGCTGCTCACGCAGTGTTTCGATCAACGGCAAGAGACGTTCGCCCGTCTGTACCATCCAGCGTGCCAGTGTGTTGCGAGGGATATCAACGCCGTGACGAGCAAAGATCTGGCTCTGCCGGTAGAGTGGCAAGGCATCTTGATATTTGGCGATGGCCACGTAGGCCAGCAGGGTGCTACTGGCATTGCTTTTGGGCAGCAGCTTGGCAGGCACCGGGGCGGTCTTGACGTTTTCTTCGCAAGTGGGGCAGGCGTATTTATGCCGCACATGGCGGATCACTTCCACCCGGGCAGGTATCACGTGAAGCTCTTCGCTGATCTCTTCACCGATGACCTTAAGCTTGGTGCCATCTTCAGCGCAGCAACGTTCAGTGTCGTCTAACTCGTGCACCACCTCGACGCGGGGTAGTTCAGGCGGCAAGGCGATGCGCCCGCCACGAGTACGCTTTTTGGCCTGAGGCGCGACGTTGTCAGACGGTGCTTCAGAGGCGTCGTCATCGGCGACGTCAGCGTGCGCTTCTTCTACTTCTGCACGCTCGTCATCGGCGACGATGAGTTCGGCCTCGTTGATCAGCAGGTCGCCCTGCTGAATGCCGTACTTCTCTGTTGAAGGGCCAAACTGGCGTTCCAGTGCCAAGCGGAACTGCTCGTAAAGCGACTGCTTGGTGGCTTCCCACTGCGCCTCTTTTTTTTCCATCAACGCCAACAACCGCGCATTTTCAGCGTCAGCAGCGGCCAGCTTGCGCTCAAGCTGGGTGATTGTTGGCGAAGAGGAAGCGATGTTTTTCATACCGCCTAGTTTACCAAAAATGGCGCTGAAATTGGAGCAAAAATATTAGCCAACCTGCTGAAAATCCAATGCTTTGTGGGGTTGCATGGCCTTCAAGTTAACGCCATCCAAAAGCCAGTTCAGTTCCTGGCCGGTTAACATGACGGTGTCACCTTCCAGGTGCGTTGGCCATTTAAATCGTTCCCGCTCCAGGCGCTTGTACCACACGACAAAGCCATTACGTTCCCAGAACAGCAGCTTCACCTTATCGCGTTGGCGGTTACCAAAGACAAACAGCGCCCTATCAAACGGGTTCAACTCCATCGCCTCTTGAACCAACAAGGCCAAGCCATCAATCTGCTTGCGCATGTCCACTGGTTCACGGCACAGATATACGGTCAGATCAGTGCTTGGACGAATCATGGTGTCACCGCCACTTGCACAAACCGGGCAGGACGGTGACGGGGTGGCACCGGCAAACCGCGTACGTTCAGGCGCTTTTCCCAGAGCAACAGCTCAGCTAACGATAATCCTTGTTGCGGGGCGTACTCGCTGAGAGGCACCCCGCGAACAGAGGCGTGATAAAGGTGCCCGAGCCAAAACGCCTGCATGGAGTTGAGTTCTTGGATCATGAGAATCTCCTGGATGAAGAGTCCTCAGTGTGATCAGCCAAACTCAGGTTGAGAAGATGTGCTTATTGGACCGTTTACGCGTTAAAGACGCCAGCAGATGACTAGGAGTTACGCTATGCGCCCACTACAAGGCGTTGGGGTTATCGTTGGCTCACTGATATTCAGCAGCACGGCAATGGCAGAGATCTTGTTGACGCCCAACCAGATCATGACTTGGCCGACCCGCAGTTTTGACGGCGAGACCCATTACCAGATAGTGGAAAAAGACGGTGCCAACGTCCTTCAGGCCCAATCACAGGGCCAAGCGTCGGCACGTTACCTGGAACGCGAAATCGATCTCAATGAAACGCCCTACTTACATTGGTGCTGGCAGGTCGACTCCATTTTCCCTGAGCTCGATGAGACCAGCAAAGCGGGCGACGACTACCCTGCTCGCGTCTACGTGGCGCGCAAAACGGGGCTGCTGCCCTGGCAAGTAGAGTCCGTCAACTATGTGTGGTCGTCCACGCAAGACGCTGGCAGTACCTGGACCAACGCCTTTACCGACCGAGCCGAACTGATGGCACTGCAAGGAGGCACATCCCGAATGGGCGAATGGGTCGCCGAAGTGCGCGATATCCGCGCCGATTTTGCCACCTTGTTTGGTGACTCGGTTACGACTATAGACGGCGTCGCCTTGATGAGCGACGGCGACAACTCAGGCAATAACGCCACGGCCTGGTTCAGCCAACTCGGCTTCTCGGCAAGTGAAGAACCCCCTACCTGCCCTTAGATGTTGAGCACAACGTATTAAGCAATCGTGGTAAGCCCAATAAAAAAACGCCACCGCATATTGCGATGGCGCTTTATCGTGCTTAACAGGTCAATATTGGCGTTGACGCTGCCATTAGCGTAACGGCGTTTTACGCAGATACGGCAGAATCGTTTCGTAGTCACCGAACTTTTGCTTGGCGTCTTCGTTCGATACGCTGGGAGGAATAATCACATCTTGTCCAACGGTCCAGTCGGCTGGGGTGGCAACGCCGTGCTTGGCAGTCGCTTGCAAGGCATCCAGGGCACGCAGGATTTCAGCGAAATTGCGGCCTACGGTCATCGGATAGGTCATGGATAGCTTGAGCTGCTTGTCCGGCCCTATGATAAAAACTGAACGCACTGTGGCGCTATCGGCAGGCGTGCGGCCATCCGGCAGGTAGGCATCTTCCGGCAACATGTCGAAGAGCTTGGAGACGGTCAGGCCGTCATCGGCAATGATCGGGAAATCCACGTCGCTGCCGCTCACGGTTTTAATGTCGTCGCCCCAGCGCTTGTGATCTTCCACGCCGTCTACTGATACGCCAATCACCTTGGTACCGCGTTTCTTCCACTCCTCGCTTAGCGTGGCAACGGCACCGAACTCAGTGGTGCACACGGGCGTGAAGTCTTTGGGGTGAGAAAACAAGATCGCCCAGCTGTCGCCAATCCAATCGTGGAAGCGAATGGGTCCCTGGCTGGTTTCGGCTTCAAAATCGGGAACCACTGCATTGATACGTAGTGACATGCTTTCCTCCTGTGGGTCAAAAACCCTAATGCTTTATGCGTCTTTCAGACCCATCACTATAGAACATAAAGTGCTAAGCAAGCCAATTAAAACTCACTTATCGTGATAAAAACATCCACTTCTATACTACGCATTGAGGCACTGAACGAACCACTCTAACGACGATGCGAATCGGCCGGCGTTTCAGTGTTTTTGGCTTCTCGCTTGACCCGTTTCAGCCATACTTGCTTGGCGTAGCTACGCAGGTTATCAACGTCATCGGTCTCGTCGACAATATCCTGGCCAAGAATTGTTTCGATGATATCTTCCAGAGTAATCAGGCCAACGAAGGTGCCATGCTCGTCGTAAATCACCCGCATATGCAGTCTGTCTTTAAGCATTGAGGCAAACACCTGCTCGACATTACTCAAGACATCCACGCTGGCAATCGGATGCATCATGTCTTTCATCGTGCTGTGCTCATCAGCATGATACATATCCGCTTTATGCACATAGCCAAAAGCTTGCTCGCCGTTGTCCATGACCGGGAAACGAGTGAAGGGGGTATGGCTGTAGGCTTCTTCAAACTCTCCCACCGTCAAATGCGGTAGCACTGTCTGGCAGACGGTACGCGGCGTCATTGCCTTGCCGACAGGAATATCGTGCAGATTGAGCATGTTGACGATGGTGCGCGTCTCGTCAGCATCCAACACCTTTTCTTCAAGGCCCACCCGGGCAAGCACTTTGATTTCATCACGCAGGTCAACATCGTGCTCAGATTTGCCCAGACGACGGGTAATTTGCTCCGACATCCAGATAAACGGCAGCAAAAATATGATCATCGGCTTGAGGAAACGCGGCAACAGTGGCGATAAGCCCCGCCAGTAAGTCGCCCCAATCGTTTTGGGAATAATTTCCGAAAGCACCAGAATCAGCATGGTCATCACCGCCGACACAATGGCGATAGAGGACTCGCCAAATACCACCGCGGCCTGAGCGCCAACGGCGGTGGCCCCCACTGTATGAGCAATGGTATTGAGGGTCAGGATAGCCGCGAGTGGGCGATCAATGTTGTCTTTTAACTGTGTCAGCGACGCATGAAGCTTGGGGTTATCTTCTTTCTGCTTGGCAATATAGCTCGGCGTAATGGACAGCAATGCCGCCTCAAGAATGGAACACAGAAAGGAAAAACCGATAGATAAAACGGCAATAGTTATCAGAAGGACCATGCAAGGCTCATATAGGGAGTGATAGGAGTGTTATAGGGGCATGGACAGCCAGAATCAATGGGCGGTTCAATAAAGTTTTTCGGTTAGCCGAATCAAAAAAGCCGATGCGTTAACACCGGCTAAACGATCACAGTAAACCTAATTAACATCAATCACTAACACTCAGACCACATTCGTACCAGGTTGTTATACGTACCGGTGAGCTGCACAAGCTCAGGGTGGTCTTCACCCTGCGAGCCACGTAAACGACGCAATGTATTATCCATCTCAAACAACAGACGGCGTTGTTCGGTGTCACGAATCAAGCTTTGCATGAACATGTAGCACCCCAATCGCTCGCCTTTCGTCACTGGCGTCACTTCATGCAGCGAACCAGATGGATACGCCACCAAGCTACCGGCCGCTAATTTCACCGTTTGCTCACCAAACGTATCGATGATTTTCAGCTCGCCGCCCTCATACTCTTCAGGGTCAGATAAAAACAGCGTTGCCGACACATCGGTGCGCAGATAGCTGCCGTCCGGCAACGCGCGCAAGGTGCTATCAATGTGCTTACCGTAATGGCTATCCTCGATAGTGTAACGGTTAAAGTTAGGCGGAATGATTTTAAACGGCATTACCGCACTCATGATTTCAGGTGTGCGATTAAGCGCGCGCATTACCTGCATGCGCAAATCACGCAGCACGTCCGAATTTTCAGGAATTTGTAAGTTCTTTTTCACCTGCTTGGCCTGAGGGCCAGCGCTAATACCGCGTGCCCATTCAGCGCTAAGGAGCTGGCGGCGCATAGCCGCCAGTTCTTCCGGTGTCAGAACGTTATCGAAACTGACAATCATATATCGCTCTCTGATTAAAAGTCGTAGCGCAGGCTTGCGATCACATGTCGCCCTGGTCCGGGAATGCCCTGAGCCCCACCTTCTGCCACTTGTGAAATGTACTCTTCATCGGCCAGATTAAAGGCATTGACGCGCAGTTGAAGGTCTTGCGTGAAGCGATACGTGGTAGACGCATGGAAGACCGTGTAGCTGTCAACATCGACCTGGCGACGGCGTGCACCTGGCTCGGAGGTCACGTTGTTGACTTGGTCGGCCACATATTCCATCCCGCCACCGACGGTCCACTCGGGCAACACGTCGTAAGTCGTCCAAAGGTTGAAGGTGTGTTCTGGCGTACCGCCTAAGCGTGAGCCTTCTTCCCATGGGTTGTTGGAGCTGCGCACCTCAGAGTCCATAAAGGTATAGCTGGTGTAAAGGTCCCAAACGGGCGTCAAGCTGCCCATCGCACCAATTTCAAAACCTTCTACACGCTGCTCCCCATCCAGCACATCAAGCATATCGCCACCGCCCTGAGCCGGTGTACGTGCGTTGGTTTTGTCGGTACGGAACAACGCGGCACTGACAAGCAAGTTATCGGCTAGGTTCCATTTCGTACCCACTTCGTAGGCAATTGTCTCTTCAGGATCGGTATCGAAAGCGGCTTCATCGATAATATCTTCGCGCCCGCCTCCCTCAGCACTGCCGCCACCGGCTAACTGCACCAGGCCACGGTCAAAAGTACCGGTAACGTCAAACGCAGTGCCTACTGAGGCGTAAATAGACCCATTTTGCGTTGGCTTGAAGACCAGTCCCAGGTTACCGCTCCACTCGCTATCAGTACGTGATGTCGCTCCGATTGGGTCGTCATAGCCATAATCGGTCGCTGTGGACTCAACGTGATCCCAACGTACCCCACCGTGCAGATCCCACTTCGGGTTCAGCGCTATGGTATCCAGCGCATAAAGACCAAGCTGTTCGGATTCCAAACGGTGGCGCGAACCGTCATAAGGCGCACTAGGCCGCGTCCGCGATGCCGGGTTATACAGGTCCGTTGCCGGCCCTTTGACATCCGGACGGCGCTTGTTTTCGATATCCACATAGCCAAGCTCTGCGCCGACAACCAGATCATGCGTCAGCGCGCCGGTTTCAAACGAGGTAATCAAGTCTGTTTGGTTAAAGAACGAGAGGTCTTCCTGGTCGCGGGGTTTCAAGTCGCCACGTACCTGCGCCTGGGAAAAATCACCACTGCCCCATGCCGCTTCTGGAATAATCAAGCGCGGTGATGAAGTGATCGAATCGTTGTGCACCCGGCTAACGCGGAACTGGTTACGCAATGCAGCCTGATCGCTAAAGCGGTGTTCAACTGCCACGCCCAACTGGTCAACATCAATGTCCTGATAGTCGTCTTTGTGTCCGTAGAAATTGCTGTAATCGATCCCCGGAGGAAGCTTGCCCGTGTAATAACCATCAGGAGCCCGCTGACCACCAGGCGTCCGCTCTCCACCGTTGTCGGTTAGTTCAGCGGTATCACCACTGAAACCTTCACGATCAAACGGCAAGCCTTTATCTTCCAGGTTGTTCTGACGCGTGTGCAGGAAGTCGACTTCTACCTGAGTATCACTCTCTAGGCCCCACACATAGGCCGCATAAAAACCATGGCGTTCCTGGTTAGTTTCATCTCGGCCCGGCGCGTCTTGCGAATGATTCATCACATTCAGACGCAGCGCACTGTTGTCGTCAATACGGCGATTGAAATCACCAGTGACACGGAACAGTGCATCCGTACCGACTGAGGTTTCTACCCGATTACGATCTTCCATGAGCGGCTGTTTGGTCACAAAATTAATCGTACCACCAGCTGAGCCACGACCAGAGAAAGCTGAGTTGGGGCCTTTAATGACTTCAATCTGGTCAACGTAGAAGGGGTCACGGAAATAGTTGCCAAGGTCGCGTGAACCGTTGACGTTGATATCGTCTCGCGCGTTGAAGCCGCGAATTTTCAATTGATCACCGCCAGGTGGGTTACCCTCGCCCGCCTGAAGGCTAATGCCTGAAACGTTACGCAATGCATCGCGTAATTCCGTCACGTTCTGGTCTTCTAGCAGATCATTGGTAAGTACCGTCACAATACGTGGCGTCTCTTGTACGCTGCGCTGATACTTCACGCTATCCATGAAGGTACCGCGATAGCCCGTAACGGTAACAGCCTCTAACTCTGCCGCGGGAGCGTCGCTAGACTGCGCATGAGCATTAAAGCTCGCGGCTGCCAACATGCAAACACTTGCCGCCATTACGGTGCGACCTAGCGATGGCGTATTGGTTGAGGGAGTGAC
Organism: Halomonas sp.; assembly: GCA_020201095.1. Lineage (GTDB taxonomy): Bacteria > Pseudomonadota > Gammaproteobacteria > Pseudomonadales > Halomonadaceae > Vreelandella. The sequence continues at coordinate 8,600 of JAIVHM010000177.1, forward strand.
GGATTCGAGCGCGCTTGCCAACGCTTTTTTCTTGGAGATTGCCATTTAGTGTTCCCTTGATGAATGTATTATTAACGCGTTATGAGCCGCCCGAAAACGCGTGCACCTCTAAATATTTCGCAAATGCGAATGAGGTGTTCTTGTATTTGCAGCCGTACATCAAAGGATTTAATTCGTAAATGAAAAATTTTATCAATTGTAAATAAAAACCAAAAATTGCTGGGTCCTAATTTTATTGATTTTTTTCTAATTAACTATAATTTAAATTAGCAATTATCGATAAATTAATCAGGTGCTATCGTATTTTCATCAATAGGACCTGACGCCTTACTAGGCCTATTTTTTTTATCATCTCCCCAAAACGAAAACGCCTCCGCAAGGGAGGCGTTTGGCTGACAACTTTTACTTCAATGTGCCACTTAGGCAAACACTTCCGTCCATTCGCTGCGCTTTTCAAGCAGGGCTTTGGCAAGCTCTTGGGCACCTTCCAGGCTGTGGCTCGCTGCCCAGCCGCACTGCATTTCGTTGCAGGCAGGTACTTCGGTGGCTTCCAGCACATCATTTAGCGTCCGTTCTGACCTTCTTTGATATCGGCTAAACGGATGTAGGGGGCTTTTACCTTGGTGTGATCCAGGTTAAAGCTTTCAACGTTCATTTTTTGCTCGGCCATGTTGGCTCCTCTCCGTTTATGTTTTGACTAAGCCCCATTGTACACCTATGAGCTACACGTTTGGTGCGTCGAAATTCCAGGGCTCGTCGGTATAAACACACACGTTGGCATCTTCAATATCGCCATCGGGCGCTTCAACGTGCTTGGCAAAGAAGTCTTGGATTTCCTTGCGCTGACAGTGCGCCTCGAACTCTTCCCGGCTGGCCCAGATTTCATGGAAAACAATCGGGTAGCTAGTGCCTTGAGCAAAAGGGTTATCGATCTGTCGCGTTACGGTGTAGTGAATGCAGGCATCTTCACGATGCGTATTGGGTTCTAACGCCTGCAGCGCTTTAAACACCGCTTCTTCTTTACCGGGCTTCGGCTTGAAGCCCGCCACACAATAGATTTTCTCTGACATGCTTGTATCCTAAATCATTGAACGCCCGGCTATTATGCGCTTGGTCACGCCAACTGGACAATGTGACGTGGCCAAGGTTCGGCAATTTTACCGAGCAGCGCTTTCTGCTACGTCGCGTAGCAACTCCGCCACATTGTCGAGAGGCAGGTCGCACTCCTCCAAGCCGTGGCGTTCAGCCAGATAGTGAGGATCGTTCCACTCCAGACGCACACCTTCGTCGGTCTCGCGCACCACCATTTTTTGCGGAAGAT
>JAIVHM010000121.1:0-1617 GCA_020201095.1 Halomonas sp.
CATGTAGTCCATCATGTAGTCAAAGGTGGCGCCTTCGGGCCCGTTGACCAACACAATAAAGTTACCCCGGTCTTCCTGAGGGGTGTACTCGTTGGGCAGTAGCTGGCTTAACCAAGCAGTCAGCGCGATCAGTAGCCCAAACACGGCGACTACCCAACTGCGTCGCGCGAGGAGCACTTCGAGCAATCTGCGATAATGGCGCTGTGCGCCGCGCGTGATGCCCTGCACGCGTTTGGAAAGGCGACTGTCGTGCATACGCGGCGAGAGTATTTTAGACGCCATCATGGGTGTCAACGTAAGCGCCAGCAGGGTGGAGATGGCGACTGCTGCGGCCATGGTGAGGGCAAACTCGGAAAATAACCGCCCAATATCGCCTTGCAGCATGCTGAGCGGCACAAACACGGCGATCAACACCAGCGTGGTGGCAATCACCGCAAAGGCAATCTGGCGGGTACCACGAAACGCGGCCACAAGCGGTGTTTCGCCTTCGTCGTGCATGCGTCGGTTAATGTTCTCAAGAACCACAATGGCATCATCGACGATCAACCCGATCGCCAATACCAGTGCCAGCAGGGTCAGCAGGTTGATGGAAAAGTTCATGACTGCGAGCGCGGTAAAGGCACCAATGATCGCGATTGGCACGGTAACCGCCGGAATCAGCGTGGTTCGCAAGTTGCCCAAAAACAGAAACATGACGACGATGACCAGCACCATCGCGATCAATAACGTCAACACGACCTGCTTGATGGCGCCCGAGACGAACACCGACGCGTCGTAGTTCAAACTGAGCGACATGCCGTCGGGAAGCGTCGATTGCAAGCGTTCAAGCTCTTGGCTCACCGCGTCTGATAGCTCAACCACGTTGGCAGTCGACTGCATGATCATACCGAGGCCGACCATGGGTACGCCGTTGGCGCGGAAGACCGTGCGGTCCTCTACAGAGCCGACCTCGACGCGGGCAACGTCTCCCAACCGCACTAGATAGCCATCGTCGCCTTCAACAAGCGGGAGCGCCTGAAAGTCATCGGCAGTTTCAAAGGTACGCGGTAAGCGAACGATGAATTGGCGATCCTCAGACTCGATGGCCCCCGCGGGGAGCTCGACGTTTTCGGCGCGAAGTGAATCTTCAATATCGCCGACGGTTAAATCCCGCGCCGCCATGGCGTTGCGATCAATCCACACGCGCATGGCATAGTCGCGACCACCGCCCACACGCACCCTGGCCACCCCCGGTTGTACCGAAAGGCTATCTACCAGAAAACGATTGGCATAGTCGGTCAGCTCGGTCATCGAGTAGCCGTCACCCGAAAGGCTTAACCACACCACGATTTCCTCGCTGCTGTCGGCCTTACTCACTTCGGGGTTTTCAGCATCGTCGGGCAAGTTGCGCAATGCGCCGCCTATCCGGTCACGCACATCGTTGGCCGCCGCATCGATGTCCATGGTCAGGGCAAATTCGATATCGATGCGTGAACGGCCGTCCTCGCTTTCAGAGGTGATAAGTTCGATCCCTTCCACCCCCGCAATGCGGTCTTCAAGCACTTGGGTGATGCGTGTTTCAACCACGCTTGCCGATGCGCCGGGGTAGCGGGTATCAATACTTACCACCGGCGGGTC
>JAIVHM010000121.1:1686-4161 GCA_020201095.1 Halomonas sp.
TGCCGGGGCTGCTGGCGAACCACGACTTCCATCAGCATGCCAGGGCGCAGCTGGTCATTAGCGTTATCGATTTCAGCACGAATGCCAATGCTACGAGTCACCGGGTCAATACGCGTTCCTAGGCTGGCTATTTCACCGTTAAAGATCTCGTCTGGATAGGCAGCCGTGGTGGCGCTGAGCGATAACCCAGGCGCCAGTCGGCTGAGATAGGTTTCCGGCACGCTGAAATCCAGCTTCATGACGTCCAGTTTATCCAGCGTGATCAGCGCCATGCCTGGCGTGACTAATGCACCAGTGCTTACGTTGCGCGTACCAACCCGGCCGCTGAACGGCGCGGTCAGTCGGTAATCCTCAAGACGTGCACGTAACGCGGCAATCTCTGCCTCGGCCTGGTCGACGCGCGATTGGTTATCTTCGACGTCGGCCCGCGCGGCCAGATTGCGATTCTGTAGCTCAGTGGAGCGCCCCAGCGCGTTGCGTCGCTCGTCCCGCAACGCTTGCGCAGCCCTTAAGCGCGCTTGTTCTTCCGCGTCCTGCAGGCGAATCAGCGTATCGCCCTCGGCAACGCGCTGGCCATCCTGAAAATTGATCTCGGCAATGGTGTCGGTAACGGTGGCCGATAGCGTCACGCTCTCGTCGGCGCTCAACGTTCCCAAGGCTTCAATGGGGTCAGACCAGGGGGCAAGCATGGCGCGAACACCAATTACGCTGGGCTCCGATTGAGCCAGGCCGATAATCGGGGACGCTATAAGTAGCAGCGCGGCAACCAGGCGGCGACACAATAAAGGCATAAGTCTCTCTGCAATTCGTGGACCGCGCGCGCAATACCCTGACGCCAAGCAGCGGTTTATTTTGTTGATGTCGGTGGGAATCTAAGTTTATACAAAAGCTATATTTATTATTTCAATGATACAATAAAAAAGCCCTGATAGGCTGTTAAAATGCCGCCCTTTCCCAAGCTTGGAGCGCTAACGAATGACCTACGATGTCGTGATCATTGGGGCTGGCGCGGCAGGCCTGATGTGTGCCGCTCAAGCGGGCTATGCCGGAAAGCGTGTGTTGGTTGTTGATCATGCTAAAAAAGCCGGTAAAAAAATCCTGATGTCAGGCGGAGGGCGCTGCAACTTTACCAATCTTGGCACCACGCCACAGCACTTTTACTCGTCAAATCCTCACTTTTGCATTTCGGCGTTAAAACGCTATCGGCCTGAGCATTTTGTCGAGCTGGTGGAGCGTCATGGGATTGACTACGTAGAAAAAACACCTGGCCAGCTATTTTGTGCGACCTCTGCCAAGGAGATCGTCCGCATGCTGCTCACCGAGTGTGAGTGGGCAGGGGCTGACATACAACTCAATACACAGATTACCCGCGTCGAGGAGCAGGGCAGTGCCATGCAGCTAACGACCTCGATGGATAACATCGACGCGGGTGTGGTGGTCGTGGCAAGCGGTGGGCTGTCGATTCCGACCATGGGGGCGAGTAGCTTCGGGTATGACCTTGCCCGTCAGTTCGGTCTTGCCGTGCGACCGACAACGCCGGGTCTTGTACCGTTCACGCTCAGCGATCAATGGAAAGCCAGGGCCAGCGATCTCTCGGGTGTCAGCTTACCGGTAACGGTGCGTGTTGGCTCGCAGCGTTTCAACGAGCCCATGCTGTTTACCCACCGTGGGTTATCTGGCCCTTGCATGTTGCAAGCGTCCAGCGTCTGGACACCCGGCGAGGCAATTGAAATTGACTTATTGCCGCAGCAGGATGCCAAAGCGCTGCTGTATCATGCCCGCGAGCACACGCCTAAACGCCAGTTGGCCACGTGGCTGATGGATTACTTGCCCAAGCGAGTAGCACAGTCGCTTTGTGAATGGTACCCAGAAGGCCACGACAAGCAGCCGTTGGCACAATACAGCAATACGCAGCTTGAGCATTGGGCGGCGCGGTTAAATCGCTGGCAGTTGAAACCTGCCGGAACGGAAGGGTGGCGAACGGCGGAAGTCACGATGGGCGGTGTGGATACTCAGGCAATTTCATCCAAGACCTTTGAGGTCAATGGATTACCTCAATTGCGGTTCATTGGTGAAGTGCTAGATGTGACCGGCGAGCTTGGTGGGTATAACTTTCAGTGGGCGTGGGCCAGCGGGGTAGCCTGCGGCCAGGCTTGCTGACCCAGGCAATCCGTTTCGGATACTTAAGTAGCCACTTTGGCAAGTAATTTAAGCTTGCGGAAAAGCATATATCCTGCCAAGACCTTACGACCACCGGCGAGCGCCCCTCGTGGATGACGAGCTAGTCGCAACGCAACAATGCCGCCCACAAAGTAGGCCGGTAGTTTAAAGCGCTGCCAATTAGTGTCGAGGGGAGAGGCCGCGCGCAATAGCTGGTCACTGTCGACCAGAATATCCACACGCTGCTGCTCCAGCTCGGCTAACAGGCGCGCCTTGCGCTCCGCCCGGGAAGGCGGCTTGTTATCGGTGCTTTGC
>JAIVHM010000276.1 GCA_020201095.1 Halomonas sp.
GACCAGCCTTATAGGCTGTCAGAATGGTGAAGCCAAGGATGGGCTTCTAACGCCTCCATCAGGAGATGACGTCGCAGTACTATGACGCTGATTGGACAATTCGAGAAACGAGCGGCGGCTCTCGCGCTATAATGCACCACTTTTTATTTTCGACACACCTTACGACGATCTGTCAGGGCGCCTTATGCCATTTGCAAAACTAGGATTATCCACTCCTCTTGTTCAAGCGATTACCGAACTCGGTTACAACACGCCAACGCCCATCCAGGAACAAGCTATTCCTGCCATTCTTTCGGGTAACGACTTAATCGCCACCGCACAAACAGGCACAGGCAAAACCGCTGCCTTTGTGCTGCCTTTGCTGGAACGGTTCAGTAACGCGGGAACGTTACGCGGCAAACGTATACGTGCGCTGATTCTTGTGCCGACCCGTGAGTTAGCGGTTCAGGTCGAAGCCAATGTGGCTCAATACGCTAAACATACGCACCTAACCTCTATGGCGATGTATGGCGGTGTGGATACCGAAGCTCAAAAGAGCGCCTAATCATAGGAGTGGATATTCTGGTTGCCACGCCGGGCAGGTTGCTTGATTTGGCGCATCAGCATGCGCTGCACTTTGATGAACTTAAAGTCTTGGTATTGGACGAAGCGGACAGGATGGTCGACATGGGCTTTGTCGACGATATCCATAAAATCATAGATCGCCTGCCTGAAAACCGTCAGAACCTACTGTTTTCGGCCACCATGACCGATGACGTTCGAGCGCTGGCCTACGATTTTTCAGATAGCAAGATGACCGATCTGGCGTCTGAAATATCCATTTCTCCCAACATTCGCGCCGCCGCTAATATCAAACAGTGGCTAATCACCGTCGACAAAGACACTAAGTCTGCCCTGTTGAGTCACTTGATTAACGAGCAAGAGTGGGATCAGGCGCTTATTTTTACCGAGAAAAAACACAATGCAGCCAAGCTTGTTGCTCAACTGGAAAAACGCGGCATCACAGCGGACTCCATTCATGGCGATAGAAGCCAAGCGATGCGCGAAAAGATTCTGGCTCAGTTCAAATCTGGCGAATTAAAGTATCTGGTCGCTACGGGGGTTGCCGCGCGTGGTTTGGATATTGGTGAACTGAGTCGTGTAGTGAATTACGATTTACCTTTTAAGCCCGAAGAGTACGTCCACCGCATTGGCCGAACCGGCCGCGCGGGTGCCTCAGGTGAAGCCATTTCTTTAGTCGACATGAGTGACTTTAAAAACCTTTGTGCCATTGAAAGACGATTAAAAAGTATTATTGAGCGCAAAGAGATTGCAGGCTTCCCGGTTCGAAAAGCAGTACCCGAGTCAAACTTGAACTTTAATAAACAAAGTAATCGTTAATACTTACCAAAGAAGCTCACTTCCCTGGATTCTTAAAAACCGAAGGTGAGCTTCTTTATTATTGGCATTTCACGAGGCTGGTAAAAACACATCTAATAGCTCGGCATTCGTAGGATATTTATCTAATAACTCAAGCAACTTCTGCGCGCCTTCTACTGGCTTAAGCGTGGTCAAACCTCTACGCAATGTCCTTACTTTTTCAATATCTTTTGCATCAATCAAAAGCTCTTCTCGACGGGTACTGCTTTTGGCAATATCTATCGCCGGGAAAATTCGTTGATTAGCCACATCCCGTGATAACACCAGCTCCATATTGCCCGTGCCCTTGAACTCCTCAAAAATCACCTGATCCATACGGCTTCCCGTCTCCACCAGCACGGTGGCCAGAATGGTGAGCGATCCGCCGTTTTCGATCTTTCTCGCGGCGCCAAACAGTTTCCGTGGTATGTCCATCGCGCGGGAATCCAGCCCACCCGACATCGTGCGACCATTGCCCCGCTGCTCGGAGTTATGAACGCGCGAAAGTCTGGTAAGCGAATCGATCACGATCATCACATCATGCCCCTCGCCTGCTTGCTTACGCGCCGTCTCAAGAAGCTTATCGGCCATACGCACATGGTGTGTGTAGGTTTCGTCTGACGAAGATGCATGCACGTCTGCCGATACACTGCGCTTAAAATCGGTCACTTCTTCAGGGCGCTCATCAATCAGCAAGGCATACAGCTTTATGTCAGGATGAGCCTCGGCCACGGCCTGACAGATATGTTTTAACATCGTCGTTTTGCCAGAGCCTGGCGGTGCAACAATCAACCCACGTTGACCCATCCCAATGGGCGTAATCAAATCCATCGCTCGCACAGTGCGCTGCTGAGAGCCAGGCGCTAAAACAATGCGTGGGGAAGGATGAATAGCGACGCCATTTAAAAAACGCTTTTCGGGATCATTGGGGAATTGATATTCCACTTCGTTGGTGGGCTTGGCATCTATCTCTTTTTTCGCCTTCAAACCTAGTATTTTTCTCGTCATAATATTGTTGGATCGCCTTGTCGGGTAGACCGGGCGATCGCTCGTCCCGGCCCCCCACAGAAAGATAAACCTGATTAAAGCAAGGACAGTTCGGCAGATCATATGGCATCGTAAGTCCCTGCTAACGCCACAATCACGCGCTTGTCGAGTGCATAGCTTTGTTAACATCATGCTGCTTGGATTTGATTTAGAAGTCGAAATGTTCCATTTGCTAATGGCAACGAAATTTTACCTGCACGATCATAGCCGTATTTCATTAGCTGATACATCAGCGATAGTATCGAATTACTAATGTTAAATAATGATTGAATTTCACCGGAATTTGTATTCAAATCAAAAGTCTGCGGCTGCTTTAACCACTCTGAGTTTCTTAGTATCGCTTCGTGATCATGCAATGCATTTTTGTACGGATACCAAACCCCGTGGCTGTGCTGATAGTTAACCCTATTCCTTACTTGCGAAGCCCAATTTCCTTTAGCTTCTCCAGACTGTGATATCGCCTGTTTGAGGTTTGAAACAAGGTCTATAGCATCAGACTTGTGTTTTCCCAAGCCTGTTGTGTGATCAATGTTATTAATTATCCAAGTCAACAAATTCGAGAATGACAGCCAAGTATCTGCATGAGAATCTTTTAATTTCTTGTACTCAATACCGTTATTCTCGATCACGGATATGTAAAATCCATTTTCGATGCAAGATGACCCGCTAGACATATTGGTGGCACTTGCAACTTGATATACTGCCTCGGCATGTCTGCTATCCAACTGCGTGCAAGCTCTTCCAAAAATTCTTAACAGCGCATGCACTGCAAAAAATGCAGCATAATACATTTGAACAGTAGCCCAGGCAGTGCTTTTTGGTAGCTTTTCCACCTTTCCAATACACCACATGGACTCAATCGCGGCTTGTGAAAACCGGTTGCAATCATTCGCTAGGGCGGTATGTAGTTTGTCAGCGTCCTGAAACCGGAGTTTGAATTCATTAGCTCTTCCTTGTGCATTTGGCACT
>JAIVHM010000122.1 GCA_020201095.1 Halomonas sp.
AGATATCGCTGATATGGAGAAGCTAGAGCAAGAAGTTTCTATCCGCACGCCCCGAGCGGGGCGCGACATTTACCGGATCTCATACGCCCAACCCCACGCGGTGTTTCTATCCGCACGCCCCGAGCGGGGCGCGACAGTTCTGTTTATAACATCATGAAAAGTAAAAGCAAAAAGGCATGCTTCTGCGAAACATTGAGCATTAGCCGATTTTGCTTAGTACAGAGAAGTGGGCGTAAGATTTTATTATTAAAATCAATATATTAAAGAGCTGCGAACATGATGGGGTTTGGCAAGACACTTGTGGTTCGCAAACCAAAGAAGCATCAAAACACTAAGGGGCCATTCATATCTAGGGCGGGCTTGGCTCCAATATGTTCGATGCGGTTTTTCCAATTTCGGCCTAGGAAGTAAAAGCGTAAGCTGTCCACCTCGTCATCGATCAAGTCGATTAGGCGTTGACGAAAGCGTACCCATTGATCGGGTTCGACTTCAATTTCAAACACGGAAAATTGTACACGTTGCCCTACATCTCGGCATGCTTTTGCAACCCGTCGCAGCCTGCCTTCACCGCCCTCTGAAGAGGTGCTGACATCGTAACTTACCAGTACCATCATGATATTGTCCTCAGTGTGCTATTTCCAAAGGAAAGGTGGGTAAGCATCTATGTCTCCCCGCAGGTGACGTGCCATTAATTGAGCTTGCAGTATGGGCAGCATGCCTATAGGTGCTTTTTCATCAATAAACGTATGCAACAACTCTTCACGCTTTCGCTCCTGATAAGCCGTCAGCACTAGCTTGCGGGCATCATCTGTCATAACGACACCATTACTTTCAGTGATGTTAAAGTCTTTTTCGCGTAACTGACGACGATTGATGAGCGAGAGGGCTAGTCGATCACCCAACAAAGGGCGAAACTCTTCTGCAAGGTCAAGCGCAAGACTTGGGCGGCCTGGGCGATCCCGGTGTAAAAAGCCCACGGCAGGGTCTAAGCCGACGCTTTCTAGTGCTGAACGGCAATCGTGGGTGAGCAGCGTATACAAAAACGACAATAAAGCATTAATACGGTCTCTCGGTGGGCGTCGATTGCGGCCTTTAAACTCAAAGGCATCACCTTCTTGGCGCACTAATAAATTGAAGACGCTGAAATATACTTGGGCGGCTTCGCCTTCTAGGCCCCGTAGCTCATTGGTAGTGGCAGGCTGCAGTAAATTACGTGCGATGCGACTTAGCCGGTCACGAGCCGCTTCCAGGCGCTGACGATCTTGAAGAGGCACCTTGCTGCCATAATCGCGAATGCCCCGGGCGAGAACAGCGCGCTGGTTATGGACTTTACCAATCAAAAGGCTACTGACTAGGCTCGAACAGGAGGTTTCGTTATCACTGACACGATATTGAGTCCGTCTGAGTAATACATTGCCAGAGACGGGGCCTTCAATACGCGCCAAGAATTTCCCGTTCGGTGACAGGTGGGTGATGGTAACGCCTTGTTCGGCGCAGAATCCCATTAACGGCGGGGATACAAGTACACGTCCAAAGCATACAAGGGACTCCAGCATATGAATTGGAAGCCTGGCGCGCTCTTTCCCTTCTACCTGCATGACAATGTTGGCGCCTTCTTTTTTAAGCCAAGCACCTTCTGTGGTGATATACAGCGAGTTTAATTGTCGTCGCATGGGCGTTACTCATCCAGGGCATCAAGCTGCCGGGTCAGCCATCGGCTTGCGGAGCGCTGTTTGCTAAATACTTGAGGTTGGCAAATATCGACAAGGGAGCAATGATCACACTTTTTAGCATTGTAAATAGCAGGAGGCGTCTGCTGCTCATCAAAAATAGCGCGGGTTTCATCAATAATACGATGAGTTAACGTGCGTAGAGTGTCATCAAAGGCCACCTCTTTGCGCCGTCGCGTTTTGCCATAAAAGAGGGCGCCAGAGTCGATGTGGGTATCTAGCATTTCTTCCAAACAGAGCGCTTGAGCGCAAAGCTGCACTTCGTCTGCTCGGTGCGCTTTGGGCCGCCCGCGTTTGTACTCAATAGGGCGTACCACTAAAGCGGATTGGCTTTCATCAAACTCCACTACATCGGCAATACCGCTCAAACCCAGTTGTTCACTTGCCAGAGGCAAGGCCATGGAAGTATGCACGCCCCGGCGACGCTGATGCCCCAACTGGTCAGCGCGTTCGTGTAATAAACGGCCTTCAGCGGTATAACGGTTTTCTGCCCACTGCTGTTCTACATGAATCAGCGCGCATTGGCGCGGGCAGAACAACGTATGCTGCAGAGCCGAAAGCGGAATAGGGCGTGCCTCTTCTTCCATGGCGTTTCACCTATAAGTGTTCTTCTACCGTCACACCAGACGGCAATGACTCGCTAGCAATATGAACCTGATAGTCGCTGTAGTGACGTGCCGGTGTATTTTCTGTCCCTTCAACACGCTTCACTTGAACACTATCGAAG
>JAIVHM010000024.1:0-13136 GCA_020201095.1 Halomonas sp.
CCTAATATTCAAGTCGTGGAAGCGGCTATTCGGGGTGATCGTTCTCTCACGCTGCACCACGTGCAAGACAGCCGCCGCCCGCTGGCCCGCAGCGTATACCCGGTGATTCGGCACTTGCAGAAGCTATGGGGCTTCCCTGTCCATTTGATCTCAATGGAAGAGGGGCGCGTGACGCGTCGTTATCGATGGCCGGTGGAAGAAAGCGCTCAAGGCGAAGAGTGATGAGAGGGTATTAAGAATATGGCAGAGGCGCAGGGCGTCTCTGCCTTTTAAGATGTTAACCCTGTTCGACCCAGGACTGGCACCAGCCCGCTGGCTCGACGCTGTTTTCCGGGAAAAGCTGGCAGCCCTCGTTACCGGCGGAATAGAACATGCAGTTATCGCACCGCTGACCCTCTTCATAGGCCGGGTGATCGCTGGCATCTGCTGCGTCTTCCACATAGTTCAATGCCTGGGCGTTGCTCGCCGAAGGATCCAAGCGCGGCAACTCTTGCGCAAAGGCGGTTTTAGACAGGATACCCGCGCCCAGCGGCAGGGCAGCAAGGCTGAGCATGCTGGAACGTATGAAGGCACGTCGGCTTTGGTTAGCCATGGTTGCTCCTAGTCGTCATATGCTGACGTATTGTCACGGTGTCTGTTATTGACGGTACTATTTATTATGTAGCGTCTTATTATACAGCGCTGAATGTAACCAGCGCCTAGTTGCATGCTAGCGGAACTCGTCGTGGAGTGCGAATAACCTGAACAAGGCAGCGACAATCGGCCACGTCGGCGTATTTATTCCTTACTAACTTTTGCCTAACTACGCCCGCTGCCAGGGCCCTGTTATACTCGTGCCATATCAGACCATATCCAACACCGACAGTTCATGAGGGCGCGATGCAAAACGCAGTCATCCTAATCAATACCGAGAAAGGTCAGGTCAAGGCCGTCGCTGAGCGCTTGGCGGATGTTGACGGCATCAGCGAAGTGTACTCGACCTGCGGCCGCTACGATCTGGTCGCTATCGCACGCACCCGCGACTTCGAGAGCCTGGCTGATCTTGTCACCGATCGACTCAATGCCGTTGAAGGCATCAGCGATACGGAAACGCTCAACGCCATGCAGGTCCACTCACGCCACGATCTGGAAACCATGTTTTCACTGGGTTGGTAACGCGCCCGGTTTGATCATGGGCTGCTTTAACGCGGGGCAGGGGAGTCGCGGGATTGGCTAAATTACGCTTGGGCTGGCGTCGGCAGGCCAGACGAATAGGGATTCTCGTGCTGTTTGTGGTGCTGGGCGGCGTGCTCTGGCAGTACCAGGAGCGCCAGCATCAAGATATGTACACCTGGCAAGGTGTGCCGACCTGGGAGGCGCTGAGCCTGACCTCGTTCCACCGAGTGCTGCGCAACGACGGTTTTCTGGTGGGCTGGTCGGACGTGCGCGTTAATCCGCTTTGGGTCAGCTATCAGGTCGCCGCCGTGGACGATACGCGCATCGGGTCACGTCCCGACTTCCGTCCCGATTGGCGGACGCTATGGCCGGTGGGTACTGACAGCTATTCCGGCAGTGGCTACGACCGTGGCCATCTAGCGCCCAACTATGCCATCGCCGCTGTTCATGGGCGCAGCGCGCAGCTCGACACCTTTTACATGAGCAACATGACCCCGCAACGGCCCAAGCTGAATCGCCAACTCTGGCAGCGTTTGGAAGAAGCCGTCATGGATCATTTCGCGCCGCGTTTTGATCGCCTGCAAATCATTACCGGCCCCGTCTTTCCTGACAACTTTATGGATAACGCCTTTAACCGCGTAGGTTTGGTCGAAGTGCCGGAGGCGTTCTACAAAATCATTGTGGCGCCCCACGATGAAGCACCGCTGGCGCTAGCGTTCATCATGCCCCAGGACGTGCGTGGCAACGAGCCATTAGACGACTACCTGGTCAGTATCGATGATATCGAAACGCGCACCGGCCTGGACTTCTTCCATGAGCTTGATGACAACGTAGAGAGCGTGCTGGAAAGCGACATCCGCACCGACGGCTGGGCGCTGAAAGAAGTGGCGAAAAAGCCGGGGCGTTATCAATAAATAGGTAACTTGAAGGATGAAATGATGCGGGCATTATCTAATGGTGCCCAGGAGAGGACTTGAACCTCCACGACCATACGGTCACCAGCACCTGAAGCTAGCGCGTCTACCAATTCCGCCACCTGGGCGCATCATATTGTCACTTGCGGGTTGTGTTCGATTGGTGCCCAGGAGAGGACTTGAACCTCCACGACCATACGGTCACTAGCACCTGAAGCTAGCGCGTCTACCAATTCCGCCACCTGGGCGAACACAATTTTTCTACACCAACCAGTCTTGTGGAAAGGGGATAACACAAGTTTGATTGGTGCCCAGAAGAGGACTTGAACCTCCACGACCATACGGTCACTAGCACCTGAAGCTAGCGCGTCTACCAATTCCGCCATCTGGGCAAGTGGCGCGTATGATACCCGTGTATTGCTTAAATGCAAGCGCTACGCAGGGGTTTTTGACGTCTAAATACGAGAATCATTGCCAAGGTGGTTGGGTGATGGACTTCACAGCGCTATAATGTACGTATGACCAAACAAAACATGAAATTTTTCAGCCAAATGAAAGCTGAAAACCCCCATCCGCGGCATTCAGTGCACGCGCTTTTTTTACGCCTCTCGCCAACGCAAGCAAGGATGTTGATCGCATGAAGTACTGGACATTAAGTGATGATCCGCACGCAGAGCGCGAGGCGCACAAATATGACAATCCTGCGCCGAGCCGTGAATATTTACTTGCGGCGCTGGAACAGCACGGTAAACCGATTACCCACGAAGACATGAGCCAACTGCTGGGTCTCGAAGACGAAGACCACCATGAAGCAGTGCGCCGCAGGCTGGCTGCCATGGAACGCGATGGCCAGGTGCTGCGCGACCGCCGTGGTGCCTATGCGCTGATCAACAAGCTCGACCTTGTCAAGGGCAAGGTGCTTGGTCATCGTGACGGCTTCGGGTTTCTATTGCGCGACGACGGCAAGAAACCAGACCTTGTATTGCCACCGCGCCAGATGCGTCGCGTATTCCATGGTGATCATGTGCTGGTGAGAATCAGCGGCCGTGACCGTCGTGGTCGCGATGAAGCCACCATTGCCGATGTTATCTCACGCAATACGCAAACTATTGTGGGTGTGTATCGCAGTAATACGCCGGAATTCGGTATCCTGATCCCCGAAAATCCGCGTATTACCCAGGAAGTAATTATCCCCCATAGTGCCTGCAACGGCGCTAAAGATGGCCAAGTCATTTCGGCCAAGATCGTCAAGCAACCCGAAACCCGTGTGCAGCCGGTTGGCGAGGTAATTGAAGTTCTCGGCGAGCGCATGGATCCGGGGATGGAAATTGATATTGCCATTCGCAGCTATGAGATTCCCGCTGAATTTCCGCCGGAAGTGCTGGACCAGACAAGCGGTATATCAGCAGAGGTGCTTGAAGATGATAAGCAGCACCGTGTCGACCTGCGTGATACGCCGCTGGTTACCATCGATGATGAATCCGCCAAGGATTTCGACGATGCGGTCTGCGCCTGGAAGACCAAGTCGGGCAGTTGGAAGTTGCTGGTGGCCATTGCGGATGTCTCGCACTATGTCCGCCCCGGCACGCCGCTTGACGACGAAGCTCGCAAGCGGGGCAACTCGGTTTACTTCCCGGGCCAGGTAGTCCCGATGCTGCCGGAACTGCTCTCGAACGGCTTATGCTCGCTAAACCCGCATGTCGATCGTTTGGTGATGGTTTGCGAGATGAATATCTCGAAAACCGGTGCCATCAGCCGCTATCGTTTTTACGAAGCGGTGATGAACTCTCACGCACGCCTTACCTATAACAAGGTGGCGGCGATCCTGGATAAAGAAAGCGAGGACGGCAAGGCGCTGCGCGAAGAGCACGCGGCGAAGCTCGTCAAGCCGCTGGAAGACCTTCGTGAACTTTACCAGCTGCTGCGCGAAGCTCGTGAAGAACGCGGTGCGATTGACTTTGATACTACCGAAACGGCGATCATCTTCAACGATGAGCGCAAGATCGAAAAAATCGTCCCGCGCACCCGTAACGATGCCCACAAGATGATCGAAGAGTGCATGCTGGCGGCCAACGTTGCCACCGCGCGCTTCTTAGATAAACATGATTTGCCAGCGCTGTACCGTATCCACGAGCGGCCGACGCCAGAGCGGCTCGATAAACTGCGCCTCTTTTTGAACGAGCTGGGGCTTTCGGTGGGCGGTGGCGACATGCCAACGCCTCAGGACTATCAGGCGCTGCGCGAGTCCATCACCGGCCGTTCAGACTTCGATATTATCCAGACGGTTATGCTGCGCTCGATGAATCAGGCCGTATATTCGCCGCAGAACGAAGGGCACTTTGGTTTGGCCTATCAGGCCTATGCGCACTTCACCTCACCGATTCGTCGCTACCCTGACCTGCTGGTGCATCGCGCTATCCGTTCGGTGATTCGTGGGCCGCGCCAAACTAATACTGTGCTGCGGGTCGAAAATTCGCCGGTTGAGCCACCCAGCAAATGGTGCCCGTACACCTTCGAGCAGATGCTTGAGTTGGGCGAGCACAGTTCAATGACGGAGCGTCGCGCAGATGACGCCACGCGCGATGTGGAAAGCTGGCTCAAGTGCGAGTTCATGTCCGACAAACTGGGCGAAACCTTCGATGGCACCATTGCCTCGGTAACACAGTTTGGTTTGTTCGTCCGCCTGGATGCGTTCTATGTTGAAGGGCTTGTGCACGTCACATCGCTGCCCTCCGACTACTACCACTACGAAGCGGAAAAGCATCGCCTGAAGGGCGAGCGTACCGGCACCACCTATCGCCTTGGCGATGGCCTGAGTGTCCAGGTGGCGCGTGTAGATATGGACGACCGCAAGATTGATTTCGGGCTGACCGACGAAAAGCCACGCCCACGCCGCCAGCCGCGCAAGAAGCCGTCGGGCGAAGGGGCCAAGGCGGGTAGCAAGGGCGATCAAGAAAAGCCGAACAAGGATAAGCCCGATACGCGCCGCGGTCCTCGGCGCACGCGTAAAGGCCCGCGTAAGCCATCACCAAACAAGGGCTGAATATGAAATCGGCTGCGTCCCGACAGCGACCGCGTACACCCGATGGGCTTGACCAGGTGTATGGACTTCATGCGCTTCAAAGCCTGTTGGAACGTGGCGAAACGCCCCGTGAGATATGGGTTCAGCAAGGTGCCGGTAACCGGCTCAGCGAGCTTTTGAGTCAGGCGCACAGCCAGGGGGCGCAAATTAAAGAGCACTCCCGGGCAGTGCTTGATCAATTGACTCAAGGCGCCGCGCATCAGGGCGTAGTGGCGTTTTGCCCACCGCTAACCCCTGAACACGAAGAGTCTCTTTGGCTCAAGCTGCGCGCATGGCCAGCGACAGCGCCGCCGCTGCTGCTGGTGCTTGATGGTGTCACCGATGTGCATAACTTTGGTGCCTGCCTGCGAAGTGCGGACGCCGCTGGTGCACATGGTGTCATCGTGGCAAAAGATAAGGCTGCGCCCTTGAATGCGACCGTTCGCAAGGTGGCCTGTGGTGCGGCTGAAGTGGTGCCGGTGTACCAAGTCACCAACCTTGCACGCACCATGGCAAAGCTTAAAGCCTCAGGTGTGTGGATTACCGGCACCGCCGGTGAAGCCGATGCCAGCGTTTACGACATTGATATGTCGGGCCCGACCGCACTGGTCATGGGGGCAGAAGGGAAGGGGATGCGCCGTTTGACCCGCGAGGCTTGCGATAATCTTGCCAAGCTGCCTATGGTCGGCCAAGTGTCGAGTCTGAATGTGTCCGTTGCGGCCGGGATCTGCTTATTTGAAGCGGTGCGCCAGCGCCAGCTTGCAAGTTAACCCGGCCACCACTAGAATGCAGGCGCCCATTTGCCTGGCAAGTGGGTACTCGTTATTCTGCTTGATGCCCATGCCTTTGCATCGTCAATGTGCCACGGCATTTCAGTTAACTCCTTGCTTCTATGTCGCCTTGCCAAGTGCTTGCGCATAAGAAGCTGCCAAACCGCAAGGAGATCCCATGCGTCATTACGAAATCGTGTTTATGGTCCACCCGGATCAAAGCGAGCAAGTTCCCGCTATGGTCGAGCGCTACACCAGCCTCGTTACCGAAAGCGGTGGCACTGTGCATCGCCTTGAAGATTGGGGCCGTCGTCATTTGGCTTACCCGATCAACAAGATCCACAAAGCCCATTACGTGCTGATGAACGTTGAATGTACCGGTGAGACGCTCGACGAAATCGAGAATATCTTCCGCTTCAACGACGCCATCATCCGCAGCCTAGTTGTACGCTGCAAAGAAGCGGTGACCGAAGCGTCGCCGATGATGAAGCCGGCAGCAGATGAAAAGCGTCCGCGTCGCGAAGAAAAGCCGCGCGCTGAATCTGAAGAATCTGAGTCCGAGTCTGAATCCGAATCTGCCTGATTGCATTCACTTCACGTAACCTAAGGAGCTTATTCCATGGCACGTTTTTTCCGTCGCCGTAAGTTTTGCCGCTTCACTGCTGAAGGCGTCAAGCAGATCGACTATAAAGATCTCGACACGCTGAAGGCTTACATCACCGAAACCGGTAAGATTGTTCCAAGCCGTATTACTGGCACCAAGGCCCGCTACCAGCGTCAGCTGGCAACGGCTATCAAACGTTCGCGCTACCTGGCGCTGCTGCCCTATTCCGACAGCCACCAGTAAGCGCTTAACGTGATGCTAGCACTGGCGCGATGGCTGATGCGGGGTACGCCTTACGCCGCAGGCGGGGCTGCGTTGGCCACCTTCGTGCCCTGGTTGTTTTGGCTGGGTGCCGCTATCAGCGCACTGGTCACGCTTCGTCGCGGTTTCGCGCAGGCCTTACCTGTCACCATCGCCGCGGCATTGCCCGCTGGGATGTGGTGGGTACAGGGCGACGTGATTCCGCTGGCCAGCATCTTGCTGGTGACGTTGATGGCGGTGGTGCTCCGCGAGCGTATGCGCTGGGGCGAAGCCCTTATTCTCGGCGCGATTGCCGCCGCTGTGATGGTGCAACTGGGTATCTTCAGTCCGCCTGCTGGTACCGAGCAAATGCTCGAACAGCTGCGCCAAGGGTCGCAAGAAGTTGATCGAATGCTCAACGACTTTGCCGACCAGGGCTACGACACTCAGCAGCTTGCCGGGCTTGTCGTCGGTGGCGTGACAGGGTTTGTGGTGTTGCTTGCCGCGATTGCCTGTCTGGCACTGGCGCGCAGCTGGCAAGCAGGGCTTTATAACCCGGGTGGTTTCCGTGAAGAGTTTCATGGGCTGCGTTTAGCACCCAAGGAACTGATCGTGCTGATTGTTTTAAGCGTTATCAGCATGGTGCTTGGCATCTCCGCGTTGGCGATGCTCGCCTGGATACCGCTGCTGGTGGCTGGCATTGCATTAGTGCATGGTATTGTTGGATTAAAGGGGATGAACGGGCTGTGGCTGGTAGCGTTCTATGTGCTACTGATCACGACCTGGCCCACGATTCTCATTGTGCTGCTGTTGGGGCTGATAGATACATTCGCGAACATTCGCGCACGCCTTGCCCGCAGCAATTGACTAGAGGTTTACGAGATGGAAGTCATTCTGCTCGACAAAATTGGTAAGCTGGGCGGCCTAGGTGACAAAGTCACCGTGAAGCCTGGTTATGGTCGTAACTACCTGGTGCCTTACGGCCTGGCAGTACCGGCAACAAAGGATAACCTTGCAGCGTTCGAAGCCCAGCGTGCTGAGCTTGAAGCCCAAGCGGCAGAGCGCAAGGCAGAAGCCGAAGCACGCGCTGAACAGCTCAACGACATCGAATTGTCGTTGGTCTCTAAAGCGGGCGACGAAGGCAAGCTGTTCGGTTCAATTGGTCCTCGTGATCTGGCAGACGCTATTTCGTCTGCAGGCATCGAGGTTTCCAAAAGCGAAGTACGTATGCCGCTGGGCCCGATTCGCATGACCGGCGAATACGACATCGCGCTTCACTTGCACGCTGAAGTGGATGCCGCCGTACGCGTCGTCGTCGTCGCAGAGTAAGTACTGCACGACGGGCAACGTCTTAAAGGGCGCGGGGATTTCCCCGCGCCCTTTGTTATTTGTAAGTAGCCATTATGGGTAGACAGACTTTATTGGTAGGCACTCAAACGTGACGCTTACGGTAGTGATTGCGATCATCGGCGACTAAGATATAGCGTTTATTGGCGACGCCGTCGTGTTTAAAGGAGCTCGTTATGCAGGACCAGCCACCCGCTGACCAGGAAACGGCAGCACTCAAGCTGCCACCCCACTCGCTAGAGGCAGAGCAGTCAGTACTGGGCGGGCTAATGCTGGACAACCAGGCCTGGGATCATATTTCCGA
Organism: Halomonas sp.; assembly: GCA_020201095.1. Taxonomy (GTDB): domain Bacteria; phylum Pseudomonadota; class Gammaproteobacteria; order Pseudomonadales; family Halomonadaceae; genus Vreelandella. The sequence goes on from JAIVHM010000024.1 coordinate 8,396, forward strand.
CCGCCTGGTGGCCGACGATTTCTATCGCTACGAGCATCGCCTGGTGTTCAACGTGATGATCCACTTGGCTGAGTCCGGTCAGCCGATGGATGTCGTGACGCTCTCTGAAGCGCTTGAAGACCGCGACCAACTGGATACCGTGGGTGGGCTTGCCTTTCTTGCGGAGCTGGCGAGAAACACCCCCTCAGCGAGCAACATTCGCGCCTATGCGGATATCGTCCGCGAGCGGGCGACGCTGCGTAAGCTGATCCGTGCCGCCAACCAGATCGCCGAAGGGGCCTTTGCGCCTCAGGGGCGTCCTGCTGATGAGCTGTTGAACGAAGCCGAGCGGCTGGTCTTCCAGATCGCCGAAGAGCGCCCCAAAACTGGCGGCCCGATTGGCATGAGCGACCTGCTGACCAAAGCGGTTGACCGCATCGACGAGCTCTTCAACCTCAAAGGCCAGATGACCGGGTTGTCGTCTGGTTTTCGCGATCTCGATGAAATGACCTCGGGGCTGCAACCGTCCGACTTGGTCATCATCGCCGGAAGGCCCTCGATGGGTAAGTGTCTGATGAGAGGGTCGCGTCTGGTCGACCCGGACAGTGGTGCGTTGGTCACCATTGATGAGCTAGTGGCTCGTCAACATGCGCCACGCACCCGTTTTTTACCGGTGATGGCTGGCAGCCACTGGAAAAAATAGCCGTTGGCGAGCGCATTGCGGTGCCTCGTGAAATACCGGTGTTTGGCCAAGAATCTATGCCTGAACATCAAGTCAAAATTTTGGCGTTCATGTTGGCCGATGGCGGCACAACACAAACCTGTCCAATGTTCACCAACAACAGCCCGGAACTTCGTGCTGAATTTACCCAAGCGGTGAGCCATTTTCCTGGCGTTGCTTGTCGTTTGGTTAAAAATGCTGACAAAGGTGCTGACCGAACGCCTTCATTGCGGGTAAGTCGGGATGCGGCACGCTTTCACCCCTTGAGGGAGCGGTTTTCACAAGTACTGCGTGAGACGCTGCAGGCGCATAACATGACCGGGGAGTCGCTTGCCGGGTTGCTAAACGTGAGTAAAGCAGCGGTTAGTGCCTGGTGTAATGGAAACTCTGTGCCCGCTCAGGCAACCTACATGCGTCTTTGCGAGACGTTGAACATGTCCTTGGCAAGTGACAATGCTGAGCTTGACTATAGCGCTGTGGCTAAAAATGCGCCAAACCCCGTAAGGAAGTTCCTTGAAGCGCACGGTGTGTGGGCAAGAAAGGCGCTGCACAAGCGCATGCCGGACTGCATATTTCGGTTACCTAAACAGCCGTTAGCCCTATTTCTTAACCGTCTTTTTGCCTGTGATGGGAGCGCTTTTGTACAGGCCAATGGCCAGGGCCGCATCAGCTACGCGTCGTCAAGCCGTGAACTGATCCGCGATGTACAGCATTTGCTTCTGCGCTTTGGTATTTTGAGCAAAATTCGTGAGAAGCAGAATCACTATGCCAATCTTCGCCAATCACCCTGGGAACTTGAAATACTCGACCAGGCAAGTCAGAAACGTTTCATCCAGGACATTGGTATTTATAGCAAAGAGCAGGCATTAGAATCGCTTAGCGCCTGTATTAACCCGAAACGCGCGCACAGTAACCGCGATAGTTTACCCAAGTCGGTTAATCGCTATGTGTTGGCCAAGAAAGGCGAGCGTTCCTGGCGCGAGCTGTTCGCGCAATTGGGTGACCCCTTGCCGGTTGGTTATAACTCGCATTTGTCAGGCCGGAGTGAGCGCTGTCTATCGCGTCACCGAGCTGCCGAGTTTGCCCATCTGCTCGGGGGAGATGTTTATCTCGAGAATTTAGCGTCATCCGATATTTATTGGGATGAGGTTGTCGCCATTGAGCCGCTCGGCATGCAGCAAGTCTACGACTTGACGGTAGACGATACCCATAATTTTGTTGCGGAAGATATCTGTGTTCATAACACCACCTTCGCTATGAATGTGGTTGAGCATGCCGTGATTGCCAGCGATAAACCGGTGATGGTGTTTTCCATGGAGATGCCGGCCGAATCGCTGATGCTGCGGATGCTGTCTTCTCTGGGGCGTATCGATCAAACCCGCGTGCGTACCGGGCAACTGGAAGACGAAGATTGGCCGCGCCTGACCTCAGCGGTGAATCTGCTGAAAGACAAACAGCTGTTTATTGACGATACGGCGGCGCTGTCGCCCAATGAAATGCGCTCGCGCATTCGGCGTGTCGTGCGTGAGCACGGCAACATGGCGATGATCATGATCGACTATCTGCAGCTGATGCAGATCACCGGCTTTTCCGAAAACCGGACCGGCGAAATCTCTGAAATTTCGCGTTCTCTGAAAGGGCTGGCGAAAGAATTCAATTGCCCGGTCATCGCCCTTTCGCAGCTTAATCGCTCGCTTGAGCAGCGCCCCAACAAGCGTCCGGTCATGTCGGATCTGAGGGAATCTGGCGCTATCGAACAGGATGCAGACGTTATCGCCTTTGTTTACCGCGATGAGGTCTATAATCCAGACAACCCCGATAATCAGGGTATCGCCGAGTTGATTATCGGTAAGCAGCGTAATGGTCCTATCGGCACCGTGCACATGGCCTTTATCGGCCGCTACACACGCTTTGAAGATTTGGCGCCAGACAGTTACGGCGAGGCCTTCGGGGACTAGGTGAGTGATTAGTCGCTTGAGCCTGGGCGGTAAGCTCGTATAATGCCCGGCCCATTAGCAAACAGAACGGGAGCACAGAAGCACGCGGCGAGTTGCAATCGCTTGAGCGAGAAGGGCCCTTCAAAGAGTGGCTGGGCATGCCCGATCTGTACCGTTATTACATTGAGGTTGACGGCGAAAAATACAGTTATCAGACAGAAGATTCAGAACTGCCGGTAAAAGTGGGCGATAACGTGGTGTTTCGTTACAAGCAGACCAAGGCGGGCAACTGGATCGATCGCAATTCGCTAGGCAAGGCAATTGATCCCTCCGAATACCAATAGTGCAGTGAGATGGTTAGGAACTCTCCTGGGGCATTTGTCGTCATAGCGGTAACCTGACATTGCAATAAAAATGCCATTATATGTCGGCATGCTGTGTCACTGAAATGCTAATAACCCAGGAGGGGATCATGGAAATGACGTCGCTTAAGGCGTTTGTCGCACGCCAGGATAATTTTGAAATACGTGTCATCAGTCACGCAGGCAGCCGCTTTTATCAAGTGGAGCTCGAAGACGTTGAAGGAGAGCGCCACATGCTGACTCAGCGGGGCAAACCGATGATGTTTAGGGCGCTGGATGATATCTATCTGGAGCTGAAACGCGCCGATATTCATCGGGCCTATCTGGTTCAGCACGTCGCCCACGACGAAATGATCGGCCGTGACGCCCACTACAATGCCCCGTTAAGCTCGCGTGTGCCGCTGGTTTTTTAAATCTTGTGCCCCAGTATTATGCGGATTTGTTGGATCGTTTTTCCCACCATTGGCCCAGTCGCACCCGACGGCGGGCAAACCATCGATAGCCCCAGTTAAGGGCTCCTTTCAATCCCGGCAGGCATGATAGCCAAACCAGCCGCCGGTATCCCAAAACGGCATACAGAGCGCGGCTCGCTTCCATGCCGATATACCAATTGCCTTGGCTGTCTTTTACGTGAAGCAACCCCATCATGGCCTCGAACTCGCCTCGACCATGGGTAGCGTTAAATTCATCGCTCTGAATATCCACCAGTCGAATACGGTCCTGATGGCGGTGCCGAGAAAGCCAGTTGACCTCGACGCGGCAAAAAGGGCAGTGGCCATCGTGATAGAGCGTGGCGGGCGCGCGAGCGTTAAGTGAGCTGAATCGGCTCATGAAGAGGTCTCCGTTGCATAGCCAGAGGTATGGTGGGGTTGTCCGTAACCCGGTGAGGTTTCCAACTGATCGAGAAACTGCTGCGCCTGATCATGAATGGCCGTGCGCTTGTCGGTAGCCATGCGATCAAGTGAGCCATAAATCAACTTCATGCGCGGGTTATGTTGTAGCGTGTCGCGGTGCTCCTCAAGGAAATGCCAATAAAGGCTATTAAACGGGCAGGCCTTTTCACCGGTTACCTGGTTGGGTGAGTAACGGCAGTGTTGGCAATGGTCTGACATCTTGTTGATATATTTGCCAGATGCGCAGTAGGGTTTCGAACCCATCTGGCCGCCGTCGGCATGCAGCACCATGCCCAGCGTATTGGGCAGCTCTACCCACTCGCAGGCATCGATATATACCGCAAGATACCAATCGCACAGCGCCTCCGGCTTTACCCCGCAAAGCAGGGCAAAATTGCCGGTCACCATCAGGCGTTGGATGTGGTGCGCGTAGCCGTTGTCCATGGTCATTTCCACGGCTCGCTTCAAGCAGTGCATATCGGTCTTGGCGTCCCAGTAAAAGGCGGGTAAATCGCGCTCGAAACCTAATGCATTGCGGCGTTTATAGTCGGGCATCTGTGTCCAGTAAAGCCCTCGCACGTACTCGCGCCAGCCGAGAATCTGGCGAATAAAGCCCTCAACGGCGTTGATGGGCGCTTGTCCATCGAGATAGCGCTGCTCTGCTGCTTGGCACACCTCCTGCGGTGAAAGCAGGCCGATATTGAGCGCGGCCGACAGGCGGGAGTGAAACAGGAAGTCAGCGTTTTCACTGATCGCATCCTGGTAGCGGCCAAAATCGGCCAGGCAGTGATCGAGGAAATGGCGCAAATCGCCAAGTGCCTGGCGTCGTGTAACCGGCCAGTTGAAGGT
>JAIVHM010000024.1:13167-18390 GCA_020201095.1 Halomonas sp.
CGTTGTGAAAAAACGATCGTCTTCGTGTAGCTGCCAGGGTAGCTTGGCGGTTTGGCGGTCCAGCATGGCCTCATAAAGCCGCCACTCACCGGGTCGCGTCACGCGTATTTCATCGCAGCCATAAAGTAGGGCCAGGCGCTCTGCTTCCTCGATCAGCGAATGGCAGTTGTCAGCATCGTCCAGATTGCTGTAGTGAACCTCGAAGCCTTGTTCGCGTAGCTGGTGAGCAAAGTGACGCATGGCCGCAAAAAACAGGCCAAGCTTGTGGCTGTGATGAGGGACATAACGGGCTTCTTCGGCAACTTCGCACAGGGCAACGACAGCATTATCAGGCGCCTGGCGCAGCGTCACCAACGAAAGCGACAGCTGGTCGCCCAGCACGAGCAGTAAAGGCTTAGACATGAATTAACCTAAATATGTACAAATAATGTTAATAGTATAACTTTATGCCGCCGGTTTGCAGAAAAGTGGTAAGATTTATTTTTAAGGCGTTGTTAGCAGGAGTGAATATCATGACCGAGCAAGTCGCAAAGGATCAGCCGGGCGAAGGTCGCCTAATGCATGCCCCAAGCGACCATCCCCCTGTGCCCCGCGCGAAGGTGGGCGTGGTATTGGCAAACCTGGGTACTCCAGATGCGACCGACTACTGGTCGATGAGACGTTACTTAAGCGAGTTCCTGTCTGATAAAAGGGTGGTCGACTACGCCAACTGGAAATGGCAGCCGTTGCTGCAGCTGATTATCTTGACCAAGCGGCCATTCTCATCAGGCAACGCCTATAAAAGCATCTGGAACAACGAGTTGAACGAAAGCCCGCTGTTGACCACCACCCGGGCACAAACGCAGAAAATGACCGAGCGTTTGAAAGCGCTTTATGGCGATGATGTAGAAGTTGATTTCTGCATGCGTTACGGCAACCCCTCGACCGAAAGCGTGCTGAACCGCATGAAGGAAAAGGGCTGCGAAAAAATCGTGTTCTTCCCGCTCTATCCGCAGTACGGCTCGCCTACCACAGCGACGGCCAACGACCAGGCGTTTCGTACCCTGATGAAAATGAAGTGGCAGCCTTCCATTCGCACAGTGCCAGCCTATTTCGACCATCCCGCGTATACCGATGCGCTGGCCAACTCAGTACGCGAGGCCTACGAAGGATTCACCTCTCGGCCAACCAAGTTGGTGGCTAGCTACCATGGCGTGCCCGAGCGTTACCTGCTTGAAGGCGACCCCTACCACTGCCAGTGCCAGAAAACCACGCGCCTGTTGCGCGAAAAGCTGGGGTTCAGCAAGGAAGACGTCGACACCGCTTTTCAGTCGCAGTTTGGCCCCGAAAAGTGGGTCGGCCCGCAAACCGTTAATCACGTAGCGGAATTAGCCAAGCAGGGGCACAAGCACATTGCCATCCTGTCGCCTGCCTTTTCGTCAGACTGTGTCGAGACGCTGGAAGAGATCGAAGAAGAAATTCACGATAGCTTCATGGAAGCAGGAGGAGAAACGTTTAGTTATATCCCTTGCCTTAACGACCGCGATGATCACATCGATGCGCTAGTCGCTGTGGTCAACAATGAATTGTCAGGGTGGTTGTAGGCAAACACCCTTATTTTCTGCAACTTACTTCTTTTTATCATTGGCCACCTTCGGGTGGCTTTTTTGTGCTTGGTAGCGCTCGGTAAATGACATGGGATATATGTACAATAATTGTACTGTATAAGATATGATGTTTATGTTTAACGGCGCCTAATCTTGGCGGACTTCGATATGTCACATCAACACCACTTACCCGAAAAAGTCTGCGTTCACTGCCAGCGCCCATTTACTTGGCGAAAGAAATGGGCGCGTTGCTGGGATGAGGTCCGCTATTGCAGCAAACGCTGTCAGCGCGAAGCCCGGATAGCAAAACGCGCTGAGGAGACCTGAGCATGAACAGCACGATCGATATCGTCTGGCTGCACGATGACCTCAGAGTCGCGGATAACCCATTGCTGCGCCTGGACGATCTGCCGGATCATCTCGTCTGTCTATACGTACTTGACGAAGCGTGGTTGGCGCCATTATTTGAAGATGACGATGCATCGCGAATTGGTCCGGCAAGGCTACGTTTTTTATGGCAGTGCCTGATGGAGCTTCGCGGCGAGCTGTTACAGCGAGGCAGTGATCTTCTGGTGCGCATTGGCGACCCCGTCAAAGAGGTTGTATCGCTGGCCGAAAAGCTACAAGCGCGCCGAGTTCGGGTTGCCGAACACGTTGGCGTAGAAGAAAAGCAGCACATTCAGGCGGTCAAGGACCGGCTTTCATCGACCACCGTGGTTGAGCGTCATGAATCGGGCCGGTTGATCGATGAGCAGGCTCTGCCGTTTGATCTATCTCAACTGCCTGAGAGCTTCTCGGCCTTTCGGCGCCAAGTCGAGAAACACTGTGTCATTCCATCAAGCCAAGCCGCGCCGGTTACCTTACCTGCCTGGCCCAATGCGCCACGTGGCTTTCCACCGCTAAATAAGGTCTGTAAGGCCAGTGCAATCTGGCAGCCAGATACGCGCCAGGGGCTCGACTTTGTAGGCGGTGAGGCAGGGGGCCGCGAGCGGTTATACCAGTACATCTGGCAGCAACATGGCCCGTCGAACTACAAGAAAACCCGCAACGGGCTCTTGGGCGCCCACTTCTCAACACGTTTTTCTCCCTGGCTGGCTCATGGCTGCTTATCACCCCGTCAGGTACACGATGAAGTCAAGGCCTGGGAGTCAAAGCACGGCAGTAATGAATCCAGTTATTGGATTGGTTTCGAGCTGCTATGGCGGGAATATTTCTTACGTGCGGCGCAATTTGAAGGTAATGCGCTATTTGGCAAGGCGCAGCTGCCTGCCACGAATGCAGACTTCGATGCCTGGCGTTACGCCAATACGGGTGTGCCGTTTATCGATGCTGCGATGCTTGAGCTAAGCAGTACCGGGTGGATTTCCAATCGTGTTCGCCAGAACGTTGCCAGCTTTCTGGTCAAGGATCTGGGCGTGGATTGGCGACTAGGCGCCGCCTGGTTCGAGCACTGTTTGCTGGACTACGATGTGGCGAGCAACTGGGGCAACTGGCGTTACATTGCCGGTGTCGGGCGTGACCCGCGCCAGGACCGCTACTTCAACGTACTTAAGCAGGCAGGCCACTATGATCCTAAAGGGCTTTATGTGGCGCATTGGTTGCCTGAGCTGGAGAACTTGCCCAATGGCCTTGCTCGGCATCAGCCATGGCGAGTTGCCGCTGGGCATTTCCCGGCGCCTCGGGTAGCACCCGAGGCCTGGCAGCGCTGGCTGATCGATGAAGCGCAACCGGAATAAATGGACGAATAAACGATGAAGGTATCCATGGAAGATCGTCGTACAGCGTGGTTATTAGGGCTTTCTGGCTTGCTGCCTTTCCTCTTGACCCTTGGGGTTGCCGAGTGGGGGCCAGGCGTTTGGGACGAAAGCGCAGTACGGGCATTTTTATACTACAGCGCGATTATTCTGTCGTTTCTGGGCGGTACGCATTGGGGGGCGGCACTACAAAATCCTCAGCCAGGCCATAACCACCGGCTGCTAATTGCTATGGTACCGAGCTTGATCGCCTGGCCAGCGCTAATATTCAGTCCTCTTTGGGGACTTATCGTGTTGTGCGTCGGCTTTATGCTTGTTTGGGGGTATGACCTCAGCCGTAATGGCCGCTGCGGTTGGCCAGGGTGGTATTGGCAGCTGCGCACGTTATTAACCGTGATCGTTGTACTTGCACATGTCATCTTATTGACTCGCCTTTGGTGATCAATAGACCCTAGTAACCTGCAACGTTCTGGGCCATCATCGGCACTGCCAAGGACTGCCCTAAGGAAGCCATGATGTTGCATAAATCAATGTTGTATAAAACGCTGACGATTTCCTCGATGCGCGCCACGCTCGGGATGACGGCCTTGTTGCTTTTGAGCCCCTCGGTGCTGGCTAACCAGCAGTTGATGACCGAGGTGGATGCCAAAGTAGCGGATCAGGTTGCAGAAGATATCCAGCACGACAGTTTCAATCAGTGGCGCGATGCCTTCCGACGCTACGCCAGGGATCAAGGCATCAATGAGGCGACTCTGAGTGAAGCCTTCGATCAAGTTCGCTACCGCGAACGGATTATCGAACTTGATCGTTACCAGCCCGAATTCGTGCGCCCCATCTGGGAATACCTTGATACCGCGGTTTCCAGCACCCGCGTCAATAACGGGCAGGATCGATTGGCGGAGCATCGTCGTACCGCCGAGGAAATGGAGCAGCGTTATGGTGTCCCTGCCGAGATTATTGTGGCCATCTGGGGCATCGAAAGTAACTACGGTAGCAACTTCGGTGATTTCTCCACCCTTGAAGCGCTGGCGACGCTGGCCTTTGATGGCCGCCGCCAACAATTTGCCCGCGAGGAGCTGCTTGCAGCCCTGCGGATCATTCAGCAGGGTGATATTGCTGCGAATCAAATGCGTGGTTCCTGGGCGGGTGCCATGGGACATACCCAGTTTATCCCCAGCAGTTTTGAAGCCTACGCCGTCGACGGTGATGGCGATGATCGACGCGATATCTGGGACAGTATTCCGGATGTTATGGCGTCAACGGCCAACTACCTGGCTCGAGCAGGTTGGCAGCCAGGGCAACCCTGGGGCGTTGAAGTAAATCTGCCGGATAACTACGACTATGCCCAGACTGGCCGTCGTGACAGTCAGGCATGGGCGCAGCAGGGTGTGGAAGCCGTGAACGGCGAACTCCCGCGTTTTGATAGCGCTGAGGTGATTGTCCCTGCTGGGGCTGAGGGCCCGGCATTTTTAGTAGGGCCTAATTTCCGCGCCATTTTGCGTTACAACAATGCCACCAGCTATGCCCTGGCAGTGGCAACGCTGAGCGATGCCATTGATGGGCGCGATGGTATTCAGCAAGGTTGGCCGCGTGAAGAGGCACCTTTGACGCGGGACGATGTCCAAGCGCTACAGCGCGCTCTTAATCAGGCTGGCTACGATGTTGGCGGAGCAGATGGCGTGATGGGGCCCAATACCCGCCAGGGTTTGCGCGACTTTCAGCGAGCTGAGGGATTGACCCCTGATGGCTTCGCGACGCAATCATTGCTTGAACGGCTGCGTCAGCGGGTTGAATAGCCTCTGTAAACAGACCCTGTAAAAAGCGCCGTGCTAGGGTCAGCACACCTTTTAAGTTTTATTTGTATAGGAATTGATTATGCCCAA
>JAIVHM010000024.1:18460-20630 GCA_020201095.1 Halomonas sp.
CTGACGCCTAAAAAAGCCGAGATAGCAGGGCGGTAACGGCGGTCTCAACACGCAGAATACGCGGGCCAAGGTGCATACCTTCACAGCCCGCGTTCAATAGCTGATCCACTTCCCAGTCGATAAAGCCCCCCTCGGGGCCTATGAATAATACCGTTTCTTCACTGATGCCTCTTGGGCAAGGGTTGTCCATGCCCGGATGGGCAACGAGGCCGCGCCCCTGCGTCAGTAGTATCGGCAGATGTTGGTCGAGAAATGCCCGAAAACCCTTCACTAATGTTACGTCGGGCATGACGGTATCGCGTGCCTGCTCAAGGCCTAATACTAAATGCTGGTGTATTTTCTCACGGCGCAGCTCGGGAGATTGCCAATAGCTCTTTTCGACCCGCTTGGTATGCAGCAACGTCAGGCGCTTTACCCCAAGCGCGGTCACGTGCTCAAGCGTGCGTGCCAGCATGCGCGGGCGCGGTAAGGCGAGAACCAGGTGCACGGGCAGGGCAGGCGGTGGCGGTTCGCCAAGATGTTCCCAGCGCAACGTGGCATGATCAGGTTCAAGCGCCGTCAACTCGGCTTTGCCGATCAGCCCGTTTGAGCAGCCGACGGTTAGCGTATCCCCCGGCTGTGCGCGGTGTACATCGCGCAGATGCGCCACACGGCGATGATCACGAAGCAGCGCCTGACCGTCCTGGGTCACATCGTGAGGTTCGAGTAAAATCAGGTTCATGGCAGTGGTCGATTAATGAGTGCTTTGAAAGGGCGAGAAAGGGCCATCTGTCACGTCCAGGCCGGCTCTACGCCTATTGGATATCGCTTCATGGCTTGCATGGTCGCCAAGTGCAGGCACAATAACAGCAACGGGAAGTAAAGCCCTACCGCGTTTAAGGAGAATCGCCGTGCGCGTCATTCGTAAATATGCCAATCGTAGATTGTATGATACCCAACAAAGCCGTTACGTGACGTTGGAAGATCTGCGCCGTCTGATTCTTGAGGAAGAGCCGTTTCGGGTCGAGGATGCCAAAAGCGGTGAAGACCTCACGCGGACGATCCTGCTGTCGATCATTATCGAGCAGGAAAGTGCCGACAGTGACGCAGAAGTGTTTTCCAACGACCTGCTGGCACAGCTTATCCGTGTCTACGACATGTCGTCACCGCTACCGTTGGCGCGTTATCTGGAGCAAGGCACCCAGATCATGATGGAACAGCAAAAACGCATGCAGAGCCAGTGGCAGCAGGCTATGCGCCATACGCCAATAGAGTTTATGCGCGACTTGGCCGAGGAAAACATGCGTTTCTGGCAGAATACGATGAATCAGGCGCCTCCCTCTGGCAAGGCAGAAAGCGGCAGCGAAAAAAAACCCAACAGCCAGTCGAAAACTGACAAATCCCGCAGTGATAAGGCCAATAACGACAAGCCTTCATAACCGCCAGCGAAGAGTGGGCAAGCTATGGCATAATGCCACGATTATTCTGCTCTTCCGCAAACAAGGATCCCCATGAAGGTTTTGATGATAGGCGGCGGTGGTCGTGAACACGCGTTGGCTTGGAAACTGGCCCAGTCGCCGCGTGTCTCGCAAGTGTTTGTTGCACCGGGCAATGCGGGCACCGCCGGTGAAGAAAAACTGACCAACGTTGCCATTGAGGCGAGCGATATATCTGCGCTGGTGGCGTTTGCACGCAAGGAAGACGTGGCGCTGACGGTAGTGGGGCCGGAAGCGCCGCTTGTCGAAGGCGTCGTGGATCAATTCCAGGCGGCGGGTTTGGTCATCTTTGGCCCTACCCAAGCAGCCGCTCAGTTGGAAGGCTCGAAATCGTTCACTAAAGACTTCCTGGCGCGTCACGCGATTCCCACGGCCGACTATCAAACCTTCACGGCCGTTGAGCCAGCGCTTGAATATCTGGCTGAGGTAGGCGCGCCCATCGTCATCAAGGCCGACGGCCTGGCGGCCGGTAAAGGCGTTATTGTCGCGATGACGCAAGCGGAAGCCGAAGCCGCGATCCGTGACATGCTCGAAGCCAATGCGTTTGGCGATGCGGGTGCACGCGTAGTGATCGAAGAGTTTCTGGACGGTGAAGAAGCCAGCTTTATCGTCATGGTCGACGGTGAAAACGCAGTGCCCATGGCCACCAGCCAGGATCATAAACGCGCCTATGACGGCGATAATGGACCGAATAC